>CALCHY010000351.1 GCA_937907415.1 uncultured Trueperaceae bacterium | reverse complement strand
AGGTGGGGGCGGCGGTGGCCGTCTCCAGGGCGACTTCGAGCTTGATGGTGAGCTTTTCGGGTGAGAGTTTGATCCAGCGTTCGGCGAAGTGCGCGGCGCGGCGGGTGAGGTCGCCCTCTCTTGCCTGCGTGAACGGAACCTCCGGAACCTTTGAGATTGTCTCGTGTTCATCGGATGTTTGAGGTTCCGCTTGGTCGGAGGGTTCCGGAACCTGTGGAACCTGTGGAACTGTGTCGCCTGAGGGCTGCGTGAACGGAACCTCCGGAACCTTTGCCGCCGAGCCGTTCACGGCGTGGCTCTTCGAGGACGTGTCGGGCGGGGTTCCTCGGCTGCGGGTCGGTTCCGTTGGTTCCGGAGGTTCCCCAGCGCGTTCTGGCCTGTGGAACCCTACGGGTGCCTCACTCGTGCCGGTGTGAACGGGATTATCTGAGCGGCTGGCGGTAGGTTCCGGAGGTTCCGGCTGTGCGGGTGTGAAGGTGGGGGCGTAGCGCTCCCAGGCTTCCCAGAGGTCTTCGCGCCGGTACCCTTGCAGGGCGCGGCCGTCCACCTTCACCTTGGTGCTCTTCACCTCGTACTGCTTGAGCATGCGGGCGAGGTTGCGGGCTTGCAGCGGCTTGCCGTACAGGTCGCCCCACGGTGCCTCATCGAGGCGGTGGAGCTCTTCGAGGACGGCAGTGGTGGTCATGGCGTCGTCCTCTCCGAAGACCGTCCTTAGGTCGATGAGGAGGCGCACGCCTAGGCTCACGTCGCGTTCCTCTGCCACCTTGAGGAGCTCGGCGCATGCGGCCCTGACCGTCTCGGGCCAGTGGCCTCCGGCAGCGTCGGCCACGGCTATGAGTGGCTCCCAGAGTTCAGCGGCGCGGTCCTCCACGCCGGGTGGGAGTTTGGGCCAGGCGGCCCCCACTTCCGGCCCGACGGCTTCCCCCCAGGACTTGAGGCGCTCGGCGAGGGGTTGCGCTTGAGGTTCGTGCACACGGAGTCGGAACGATTCGACTCGTTCACTGCGGAGCCGGCGCCGCATACGGATGATGATCGAGCGACTCATGAGGGTGTCCGGAAGGTCGCCCAGACCAGCGAGGGCCGCGGCGGCGTACACCGCGAAGTTCTGAACCTCGTGGCGCGGCCCGACGCACCTTGGGATGGTGGCGCCGCGCCGGTAGCCGCTATTCAGTAAGGCCCGGAGGTCTTCGTTGCTGTCGCCGTCCTTGCCGCGCTTACTCCAGATGGCGTCCACCTCGTCGAAGAGGAGGGTCCTTGGTTCTAATGCGAGGGTGCGGAAGATCGCGGCGGGGCTCGCGTTGAGGGCGAGCATGGGGAGTCTCACCAGCAGCGCCAGAACCTCCAGAACCCGCGTCTTACCAGAACCAGGTTCTGGACTGAGGAGCGCCAAGCGCGGCGTGGCGTGCAGGTACTCGACCATGTAAGTCATGACCGCCCAGAGGGTCACGGCCACCAGGGCGGCGTCTGATGGGAAGGCGACGAAGCGACCGATGAACGCCCGCACGTCGTCCAGGAGTTCAGCGCCGTTGGTGTCGGAGCCCATCAGTGGCCGCCTTCGCGCTGCCCAGCGGTAAGGCCGGAGGCTAAGGTGCGTTCGGCTTCGCGCTGCGGCAGTCCAGCGTCGAGGGCGGCCGCCAAGAGTTCGTGCTCGGCGGTTGCCTCGTCCAGCTCGCCGGCGGCAATCATCAGTCCGGCTATGAACGCGCTGCGGTTCAAGTTCACGTTCCGCGCCGTGTCCGGTGGCGTGCGCCTGACGATCTCAGCGAGGCGCTGAAGTTGCTCAACGCGGTGGGCCTGCCCCGCTCCTTGGGGAGGCTTGCGGTGTTGCCGGCGCGGAGGCGGACTCAGGTACTTGAGTAGGCCCGGCGAGGCCACCGGGAGCTCCTCGATGTGCACCAGGGGCCTGAGGGCGGTGTAGGCGCCGGTGGGCGTTGTGCTTGGCGGCAGGACCACGTAGGCGCAGGCCATGCCCCTGAGCTCGCCGTAGGTACGCTCAGCGCCTCGCGGCCAAGCGCCCGTGACGAGGCGCGGTGCGCCCACCGGCAAACGTAGGAACACGTGATAACCGCCAGACGGGGTGCCGTGAAGCGGAGCGTCGGCCACCTCATGGAAAGCGTCCTCCATCATCCGAAGCACCTGCCTGGTATCGGCGCGGCGCTGCGCTAAAGGTATGCGCTCGTCCTTGCTCACGTCGAAGTCGATGATCAGGACGGACGCAGTGCCGGGCGTGCCGAGGTTGTGGCCGGCGCGGAACAGTTCGCGGATGCGACCGGCGTCCGACGTAGCGTCGCGGAACCCATGCGAGGTGGCGGGCTCCTTTGAGCCGCGCTTGCATGGGAAGACGGGATAGCCGAGCTCGGCAGATGCCAATGCGTCGATTCGCGGGTGGGGTTTCATGTCCGCACCTGCCAGTTGGTGATGTGGCCACTGCTGAGGTGCGACTCGATGCGCGGCATGAGCTTGCCCGCATGCGTCAGCACCGTCACGCTGCAATCGAGGCAGAGGAGGAAGGCCACTCGTTGCTTACCGCCGGTGGTAGTTCCGAAACTCATCACGGGCCGGCGAGCGGTGAAGCGGCGATCACAGCTGGCACACCTTGTTGTGAGCATCACTCCGGTGGCGCCAGTCGAGCGCATGAACCGCATGAGCGCTGGACCGGTGCGCGGGTCAAGGCGATCGAGCAGCACAGCGGCTCTCACGACTCGTCCTCCGCATGACTCCGGGCGTGGGCCGCGTCGAGCTCGGCTTGCCAGTCGGCGCGGGTCAGCGCCTGTCCGCACAGCAGGCACAACGTTGCTTGGGGGTAGCCGGTGGCGTCGGCGAGGGTGATGTGCTGATCCAGACACGGCCAGGGGAAGTGCGGGCCGCTGTCGGCACATACGTTGTTTGCAGGTCTTGTATTCGACTCGGTACGGGCGGGTTGTCTGTGAGCTTGTGTGCCGGAATGGTGCGGTTCGGGGGCCGTTCTCCCTGCTATACTGCGCTCAGTCCACCTCTCAAGGGATTGCCCCGCCCGGCCGGCGGGGCTTCTCATTGCGCCTCGCCCGGGTACCCGGTGCCGCCTTTGGAGGCCCACGCTTCGAGGTCGGCTCGGTTGAAGCGCACCTGCCGCCCGACGCGAACGCAAGGCAGTATGCCTTCCCTGGCGAGGATGTAAACGCGCTTGAGCTCAATATCGAGGAGCTCTGCTACCGCGTCGGCGCGGAGCATGCGGCCCGCCATAAGCGGGGTGGGGGTGCTGCGGTCTACTACGATGTTATCGGCCATTGCCGACTCCCTTCATGGGGCGTCTGGTGGTCTGTGGCCCTGGGCGCGGTCTCTCTTGGCGGATTGGGCCGCGCTCGGGCATTTCAGTTGCCCTGTATGTAAGTCTGGGTTCGTTGGTCTAGAGAAGCGAGCACGCTTCAAGTAAGTTGAAACGGCGCAGGTTGATTACGTTCGGGGATTGCTCAGCATCCCTTGTCGCGGCTCGATATCGACCGATCTCAAGGCTTCGAGAATCCTCTTCCTCAGAAGGCGGGGGTCGCGCTCTTCTCCATCAGGGCGGCGCTCGATGTTGAGGAAGTCTTCCCAATCCTGCCCGAGCACCTGCCACCTTGCGGCGAGCGCTAGGTACTTTCCCCCCGCCGTCCGTTTCTCAGGTAAAGGAACGAAGCGGAACGCCCTCAGGGCGGCTTCTACCTCTTCAATATGCGCCCTGAGGGCCTTGTCCACTGCGTCGCTAGTCCGTCCGTACCAGTCTGCGGCCGATTCTGAAGCGTCCCAGGCGTGCGTACCGAGCTCCACTGCGGGAACGTCGGGAGCGCGGGGTGGCGTGTACAGGTACACGCCGGCAGTGATTGTAGGGCCAGGTGTTCGCAGGTTCGTTAGGGCCGCGTCCAATACCCAGTCGGAGGCGTTGACGCCCGAGACGTCGAAGGTGGGCGTAGCCCGCAGGCAGTAGTGCGCCCGCCACCCGACTAGGGCATGGTGAAGCTCGATCAGAAGTGGTTGTGCGGCAGGTGTGAGGGGTGAATGGTCCGGCCCCACCAGGGTGATTACTTGGACCTCGGCTTCAATCTGAGCCCATGTAAGGCGTCCTGCTCCGAGAGCCGTCTCGACTACTGCCATGAGGGGAGCGAGCTCGTGCAAGGCATGCACGAGGGAAGGGCGAGCCACAGAAGCGGCTTGTAGGAAGCGACTGCGTTTGAGAAACGTCTCCCACGCTCCGTAGCCGTCCTTAGTCCAGCCGGGCGCACGACTGAGTTTCGGCGCATTGCGGGGCTTCTCGTGTGCCATTCCTTGTGCCAACCTAGCAGACCCACGCGGTAATGCATGGGTTCTGACGGCACCTAGAGGTAAATGTGAAGTGGCTACTCTCGCGTGCTGCTCGACCATATCGGCCCCCTAAGGCCAAGGACCGGGGGAGATAACCGATTGGTCGTAGGTTCAAATCCTACCCGCCGAGCCAATCGAGAAGCCCGACCCAGACGAGAGATCGCGGGGTCGGGCTTCTTCGGTTCCCTGG
>CALCHY010000350.1 GCA_937907415.1 uncultured Trueperaceae bacterium | reverse complement strand
CAGTCCGCTCGTCGTGAGGTAGACGTCGAACGTGTAGCCGGGGCGAGATGCACTCAGGTTGAGGCGAGGCTTCAGTGCCCAACCACTAACCGCGCCGCTGTGTAGAAGAGCAGCAGTGCGATGACGCCGTCTAGGTAACGCCACGAGCGCGGTGTGCGTAACCACCGCGCTAAGTAGCGCGCGCCGAAGCCTAACGCCGTGAACCACATCGCGCTTCCCGCCATGGCGCCGGCGGCGAACGCCCATTTGGCGGGCCCGTGCGTTGCGGCCACGGACCCGATGATGAAGGCCGTGTCGAGGTAAACCGATGGGTTGAGCCAGGTCATGGCGAGCGCTAGCAGGACCACAGGGCCGAGCGCGGCGGTGCCACCAGCGCCGCCAACGGCTGGCGTTAGTCCCTCACCCTTGCCCCACAACGCGCGCCAGGCTGCGAGGAGTCCGTAAGCGATCAGGAAGGCGGCGCCTAACCACCGCGTTGCGCTTGCCAACCATGGCACGACCTCGAGGACGTACCCGAGTCCCGCGACGCCCGCGGCGATGAGGAGGGCGTCGGACACCGTGCAGATGGCCACAACGATTCCGACGTGCTCGCGGCGTAGGCCTTGGCGGAGCACGAAGGCGTTCTGCGCCCCTAGCGCCACGATTATCGAGAGGCTGAGGCCGAAGCCGGCGAGCGCGGCCGCGGTCACGCCGCGCCAGCGCTCCGAACCTCGTGCGTCGACCTAGTGGATGAAACGCTCGTCATACGAGTAGCTTTGCCGCCTCGTGGCCAGGGTACCTGGTTCGCTGTCGGCCCGAGGGCCGCTAAGGGGCCGTGAGGGGCAGCTTACTCGACGTCGAACCGCCGCCAGCGCCCCTCGGAAACCACCTCGACAGCACCGTCGACGACGGCGATGGCACTGTCATCGTCAAGCGCGTAGGCCGGCCCGCCGAGCCGCGAGGCCCAGAGCTCGGCGTTCGCCAAGGTGTTGTCAGGCAAGTCGGGGTGGCCGAGGTGAGGGAAGATCGAGAAGTCAACGACCCCCAACGCACGGTCGTCGCCGGGGATGGGCGGCTTCCACTCGACGAACTCCTTCCCAACACGGGGCGTCATCACCATGCTGCCGGCGCTAAGGCCGACCCAGACGGTGTCGTCGAGCGTTGGCAGTAGGTGCGCCAGGCCAGACGCGCGCAGCCAGTGGGCTAGGTAGAGCGCGTCGCCACCGTTCACGAGGAGCGCATCGGCCTGGCGGACCCAGGGCTCCCAGCGTTCTCGGTCGATGCTCGGAAGCGCGGTGAGCTCGAGAATCCCGAGTGATTTCCAACCGAGTTCGCACATCGGTGTGCTGGCGGTGCCGTTGAGAAAGCTCAGCGCCCCTTCCGGGGTGACCAGCGGGTGGCCGTAACTCGCGGTCGGGATGGCTAGGGCGCTCGATTCTTCGATCGGCTTGCCGAGCATCGCAACCAGCGCGCTGCGGATGCTTGCGTTCTTGATTCCAGCTGAAGTGAGGAGGAGCTTCATGGGGTCATCTCCTTAGCGAGCCTATGCCGTCACTGGTGGCCGAACGCCGGCGAGCCGCCGGATCACCTCTCGACGGGCAACCCACTGTCCTCCCACAGATGCATGCCCCCAACGAGGTTCGCGACCTCCGCGTAACCATGCCGGTCGAGGTACTCGGCCGCGGCCGCGGACCGCGCCCCGCTGGCGCAAGTGAGCACGATGGGCGACTTGAGCTCGCTCATGCGCCCTATGAACTCGCCGAGCGGCACGTTCACGGACCCTGGCACCCGCCCGTTCGCGTACTCCCACGGTTCGCGCACGTCTATCACTTGGGCGCCGCGTTCGCGCCACGCCGTCAAGTCCTGGGGCATTATCTCGGAATGCATCCGACTACTGTATGTGGTGCCGCGGCCTAAACGCGTGGGCGTCGTTACAACCCCGGCCCCAAACGCCGGTGGGAGTAGAGTTCGAGAGAGTGACCAACCCCGCGACTCTCGAGACCCTTCCCCTCGGTGCGCACCTCAGCCAAGCGCGTAGACGTCACCTCGTCACCTGGCTGTGGCTCGGTGCTGCCCTCACTTTCTCGATGCTGGTTGTCGGCGGCGTCACGCGCCTCACGCAATCGGGCCTGTCGATCGTGGAGTGGGCGCCGCTCGTCGGCGTGGTGCCACCCCTCAACGAGGCCCAGTGGCTGGACGCCTTCGCGCAGTATCAGCGTTTCCCCGAGTACCGCCAGCTGCGGCCGGACATGACGTTGGGGGAGTACAAGACGATCTACTACTGGGAGTACGCTCACCGACTGCTCGCGCGGGCCATCGGCGTGGTGTTCCTCTTGCCGTTCCTGCTCTTCTGGTTGCGGGGCTACCTGAACGGGCCGCTAGCCAGGCGGCTACTGGTGCTGTTCGGGCTCGGGGCGTTGCAGGGGGTGATGGGTTGGTTCATGGTGGCCAGCGGCCTCGTTGACCGGCCGGCCGTGGCGCACGAACGCTTGGCCGCGCACCTGTTGCTGGCGTTCACCATCTTCGCGTACTGCCTGTGGACCGCTAACGACTTGCTGGCCAGGCCTCGTGAGGCCGCCAGCGCCCCTAGACTCTACGGCTGGCTGGTGACTTTCGGCGCAGTTCTCGTGCTGCAGGTAACGTACGGCGCCTTCGTCGCCGGCCTCGACGCGGGTAAGGCCTTCAACACCTACCCGCTCATGGCCGGAAGCTTCTGGCCGCCGGCGGCTTGGCGGCTCGAACCTCCACTTCTCAACCTGCTCGACAACATCGCGACGGTGCAGTGGATCCACCGCACGCTGCCGCTGCTCCTGCTCGGCGTGGCGGCCGGTCTGCTCGTAGCTGCCGTGCGGCGCCGCGCTGAGCCGGGCGGGCGCCTCGACGTCGGTTGGGCCGCGGTTCTCCTGAGCGGCGTGCTCATCCAGGGGGCGCTCGGGGTCGCCACGTTGCTGTCAGCCGTGGCGCTTGACCTCGCGGCCACCCACCAGGCAACGGCATTACTGCTGTTCGGCACGTGGGTGTTGTGGCTGCACCGCGCAACGCGCTTGCGGCTAGCGGTTCGACCTTGACAAAGCGACAATACAACCATATGGTTGTACCAATGCTCGAGGCCGCTCACACCGACCGCATCTTCGCGGCTCTAGCCGACCAGACGCGCCGCGACATCCTGCTGCGCGCCATGGCCGGCGGTGAGGGGGTAGCGCAGCTGGCCAGCCACTACCCCATGAGCTTCGCCGCGGTGCAGAAGCACGTGGCCGTGCTGGAGAAGGCGGGGCTCGTCACCAAGCAGCGTGAGGGACGCCGCCTCGTCGTCACCACCCGGCTCGAGGGGCTACAAGCAGCCCGCAGGCTGCTCGACGAGTACGAGGAGCTGTGGCGCGGGCGCGTAGACCGCATGACGGAGTTGCTCCAGGGCTCCGAGGAGGAGTGGGCATGAGCGTTACCGCAGTACACAAGAACCCGTCCGCATTAACGCTAACCGTCGTCAGCGAGTTCAAAGCCACTCAGGCGCGCGTGTGGGAGCTGTGGGCCAACCCACGCCAACTCGAGCGCTGGTGGGGACCACCCACGTACCCGGCGACGGTCACCTCCCATGAGCTGCGCAGCGGGGGGCACGTCGCCTATCACATGACCGGCCCAACGGGCGACCAGCCGCACGGCTACTGGGAGTTCACGGAGGTCGATCCGCCAAGCAGCCTGACCTTCAGCGACGGCTTCGCCAATCCTGACGGCACCCCCGATCGCACCATCCCGCCAGCTACCGTCAAGGTGACCATCGAGGGCATCGACGAGGGCCGCACGCGCATGTCGATCGTCAGCCTGTTCCCTAACCGCGAAACGATGGAGACGATGTTGAAGATGGGCATGGAAGAAGGCATGACCGCGGCGGTTGGGCAGATCGATGCGCTCCTGGAGGAGACTCCGCAGGTGGGCGCATGACCGGGCAGGCGGGCTCGACTCGGGAACCGCGCGCGCCAGAGACCCACACGCTGCAGGTCCCGACGGCGGTCCTCACCTACGACGTGAGGCCAGCTACTGGCACCACGGCCCCGGCGCTCCTTCTGATCGGCTCGCCGATGGGCGCGGCTGGCTTCGCGACGCTGGCCAGCCACTTCCCGGACCGCACCGTCATCACGTACGACCCGCGCGGCGTGGAGCGCAGCCACCGCACCGACGGCGCAAGCACCTCAACGCCGGAGGAGCACGCCGATGACCTCCACCGCCTGGTAACCCACTTGAACGGGGGTGAGGTCGACGTCTTCGCCAGCAGTGGCGGCGCAGTGAACGGGCTCGCGCTCGTGGCCGCTCACCCTCATGACGTGCGCACGCTCGTTGCGCACGAGCCGCCCCTCGCCCGGGTCGTGCCCGATAGCGCAACGGCCATGCGCGCCAGCAAGGCCATAAACGAGGCGTACGAACGCGGTGGCTTCGGCCCGGCCATGGCGCGCTTCATCATGCTCGTCAGTCACGTTGGCCCGCTGCCAGCTGACTACCTCGACGCGCCCGACCCAGACCCAGCCATGTTCGGGCTGCCGACCTCCGACGACGGGTCAAGGAACGACCCGCTGTTCGCGCAGAACATGATCTCTAGCACGCATTACCAGCCCGACATCGCCGCGCTGCGCGCCGCCCCCACCCGCACCGTGATCGCCGTCGGAGTTGGATCGGCCGGGCAGCTTGCAGAACGCGCTGGCCGCGCGGTCGCAGAACTGTTGGGTTTGGAGCCGGTCGTGTTCCCTGGCGATCACGGCGGTTTCCTTGGCGGCGAGTACGGCCAGACGGGCGAACCGGACGCCTTCGCCGCCAAGCTCCGTGAGGTGCTAACGCAGGGTTAGAGGCAGTACTCGCCCGCCGGGGCGAAGCCACCCTCGCCGCGCCTGCACTCGAACGCCTGCGCGGCGTAAGCCTCAGGCGCGCTGTCCCAACCAGTGAGGGTAAGTAGACGTTGCCACTGTGCGGCCAACGAGTCATCCATGAGTTGACCCTGACGCAAGGCAACGTCTACCACCTGCTCCTGGGCCAGGCCCGTCTCCATGACGAACTCGGCAACTAGGGCGTCGCTGCTGTCAACCTCCACCTGGTAGGGGTCGAAGAACGCCAAGGAGGCCGCCAAGTCGAGCGCCCCCGCCGCGGAGGCGAGATCCAGAGTGTTGGTCTCCGGGCCGAGGTCAACGGCCTCGAACTCATGCCACACGGCGTTATCGTCGATGCCGCCACTGGTAAGGAGGCACGGCTTGCCGAGGCACGGCGCTGCGTCGGCCTGCGCGTCGCCGATCACCGCCCGCGCAGCGGCGAGCAACGCGGCCTCTTGCCCCATGACCTGGTGCATGACGAAACGCCAAGACACGTGCTGTCCCACGCCGAACTCCTCGAGCGGCGCCACGTGCTCTGCGCCGAGTTCGGCCACCAGCTCCGCGTGCAGCGACGGGCCAAGGTTGTAGCGATCGACTTGCACGAACACGACGGGGGACCGCTCGGTGCTGAGCACGCGCACGGTTCCGTGGTGGCGCGTGCGCTCGAGCACACCGTCGGCCGCCTCTAACGCGAGCAGCGCCTTAGCCAGCACGCCGACTTCGGCCGAGGCGAGGAAGACCGAGTCGCTCGGGGGCAGCGCGGCTTCCACGGCGGTCTCGAGCGCCTCGGTGTCGAGCTGCACGTAGTCGCCGCCAACGAACGCCGCGATTTCTTGGTCGAGCGCCTGGCCAGCCTGCTGCGCGCACGCCATACCCAAGAGAAGGGCGAGCGCCACGAGCATGCCCGCGCGACCAACACGTACTCCACTGATCAACTGACGAACACTCATGCTGGCAGCATAGCCACGGGCCGTCAACGCGCCGTCATTCCCTCGATCACCCCACACGCGCGCCAAGCGGCCTATCCTGGGAGGTAATCACTTAGAGGAGTACTAAACGTGTCAAAGACCACCGTTCAGATCCAGTACTGCGTTCCCTGCGGTCACCTGCCGCGTGCGTTAGACGTTCAGAAGGCCATCCTCGAGCGCTTCGGCGAGAGTCTCGGCGGCGTGACGCTCAAGCCTGGCGCGGGCGGCATCTTCACCATCGACGTTGGCGGCGAACGCGTCTACACCAAGCCGGAAGAGTTCGATCTCGAAGAGGTCCTGCAGAGCATCGACCAGCGCGTCGCTAGCGCACCTGTCGCGTAAAGCTCATGGCGGCGACGAAGGTCCTCATCCCTCAGAACCTCAACTTCGACCTCTCGAGGGGTCAAGAGGGCGTGGAGTTCGTGGCGTACGACCAACGCCAGCCCATCCCCGCCGAGCACCGGAACGCCGAGGTGCTGGTCGCGTGGCTGAATCCGCCGGCGCAGTTGGCAGGCGCCGCGAGAGAACTGCCGCGCCTACGGCTCGTGCAGGGCCTCATGGCTGGAGTCAACACCCTGGTAGCGGCGGGGTTCGCGGGCTCCGTGCACGTCAGTAACGGCCGCGGCTTGCACGATAAGCCGGTGGCGGAGCACACCGTGGCGCTGCTCTTGACGGCCGCGCGCCGCATTCACCTCATGCGCGACGCTCAGCACGAGCACCGTTGGCCAGGCGAACTGGGCGGCGGGCAACCTGACCGCGACCCGAACGTGTTCACTACCTTGCTTGACTCGAACGTAACGATTTGGGGGTTTGGGAGCATCGCCGCCACGTTGGCGCCGATGCTGACGGCGCTAGGCGCCAAGGTCAC
>CALCHY010000349.1 GCA_937907415.1 uncultured Trueperaceae bacterium | reverse complement strand
CGCGCACGGCAAGAGCGGCCCACGTCACACCGTGTGGCTCGCACGGCGGCGCTAGTACAACCAGAGCGCCCGCAGCGCATTGACCCCTGACGGGATGCGTGATAGTTTCCGACTAGATAATTGCACCGCCTCGCAAAGTCAAGCGTTGAGTTAGGTAGGCGCCAGGCGCCTTTCTGACGGAGGCTGACTCGAAGTGCTTCTCTTTCCAGCGCGATTGGTGAAGCGTCCTTCAGGCGACGGATCCCCCGCGGCGCCAGAGCGCGCTGCCGAACGAGGTGAAGACGTGAAGCTACTCCGCACCGTCCTCTTGTTACTGGCCGCGGCCGGGCTCTTCTTGAGCACCGCCTCCGCCCAGGACTACCCGTGGAAGCCCGACCGGCCCGTCACGATCGTGGTGCCTTGGGCCGCCGGCGGCTCCACCGACCAGGTCGTACGCGTGATGGCGGCCGAGATCGAGAAGGCCCTCGGCGCGAGCGTCGTGGTCGTCAACCAGCCGGGAGCGTCAGGCTCCGTCGGCACCACCAACGTGCTTAACGCCGCCAAGGACGGTTACACCTGGGCCGCTGGCGCCGTGCGTGACCTTGGCACCTACGCCGTGCTCGACATGCTCGACACTCGCGTCGACGACTGGAACCTCTACTTCGGAGTCTCCAACACTGGCGTCGTCGCGGTGAACAGCAACACCCGGTACCAGACGTTCGCGGAACTGCTCACGGCGTTCAAAGAGAACCCTGGCAAGATCACCGTGGCAACGGCCGGGCTCTCCTCCGCTGGCCACACCGTCATGGAAGCCATCGCTGGCGCGACCGGCGTCACTTACCGCCACGTTCCGTACGACGGCGGCAACCCAGCCGTGATCGCCACGGTGGCTGGCGAGACGGAGGTCGTCACCCAGTTGGCCG
The DNA here is from genome assembly GCA_937907415.1 of uncultured Trueperaceae bacterium. Next base: position 6,808 of record CALCHY010000349.1, on the reverse strand, counting down.
TCGAAGAAGCCGAGATGCTCCGCGCAGGCAGACTCCGCGCACTCGCCGCCTTCAGCGAGCAGCCCCTTACGCTCAAGGGCGTCGGCGACATCCCGGCCATCACCGACTGGATTCCCGAACTCCGCGTGCCGTCCAACTACTTCGGCATCTGGGCGCCGAAGGGCATCCCGGACGAGGTCGTCGAGACCATGAACATGGTGTGGGAGAACGTGATGAAGGACTCCACCGCCTTGCGAGACTACGCGGAAGAGCGCGGCGCGCTCTTCGACCCGCTCTACGGCGACGAGGCCCTCGCGAGCGCCATGCCGTCCGTTGCGCACCAGGCTTACACCCTGTTCGACGGCGGCAAGGCAGCCAAGGACCCGGCCACGCTCGGCTACGAGCGGCCGTAACGATCAGGTGATCAAGTTCGCCCCGCTGGGCACTTCCCGCCAGCGGGGCGAACCCGTATCGCAACCATGTCGAGAACCGACTTAGCTTCCTCGATCGTCCTAGTGATCTTCGGCCTGGCCGTGGCGTTCGAGTCGTGGCGCATGCCGCGCTTCGAATCCATCGGCGGGTCGATCCTCAACGCGCCGGGGCTCGTTCCCGGCATCCTCGGTGTGATCATCGCGCTGCTCGGCGCCGTCATGCTCACCCGCTCCGTGCTTGCCCAACGCAGGCGAGCTGCAGGCGGCAGTGCCGCGGTCGCGGCCGTCGCACCCGACGAACAGCGCCCTCCCGACACCCTCACGTCAGGCACCGGGCCCGACATCGCGGTGGAAGGGACCGGCGGCCTCCAAGCTCCGTCCAACACGCGCGTACTCGTCGCGCTCGTGCTTGGCGTGGTGTTCGGCACCATCCTCATCGGGCGCATGCCGTTCTGGTTGGCGGTGTTCGTGTTCGTGTTCGCGTCGATCGTCTATAACGAGCGCGCCGCACTGAAGACCAGGTCAGGCGCCATCCGCATACTGCTCATAGCTGGCGCCATCGCTGGCGCCACCGGCTTCGCGGTGCCGTTCGTGTTCGAGAGGATCTTCCTGGTGACCCTGCCATGACCCACGTCCGCTTCAGCCAGCTAACGAGACCACGAAGCTGATGGGCGAGGGACTCGGTTACCTCTTTCAGGCGGTACTAAGCTTCCTGACGCTTAGCGCGCTCTTCAACATCGCCTGGGCCACCCTGCTCGGCATCGTCGTTGGCATGCTGCCGGGCCTGACGGCCACTCTTGGCGTGGCGCTACTAACCACCCTCACCTTCACCATGCCGTCAGGCGACGCCATCCTCGTGCTCATCTGCATGTACGTCGGCGCCATCTACGGCGGCAGTCGCAGCGCGATCCTCCTCAACATCCCGGGCACGCCAGCCAACGCCGCCACCTCGCTTGACGGCAACCCCTTGGCTCGCCAAGGCAAGGCAGGCAAGGCCATGGGCATCGCCACCGCCGGGTCGTTCCTCGGGAGCATCATCGGCATGGTGTTGCTGGCCAGCATCGCCCCCGGCCTCGCCGAGGCCGCACTGAAGTTCCAGTCGTACGAGTTCTTCTGGCTGGCCATCTTCGGCATCGTCATCGCTGGCCGACTCACGGCGCTAGAAGATCCGTTGAAGGGCTGGATCGCCGGCTTCCTCGGTCTATTGGTAGCCATGGTTGGCGCCGAAGGCATCTACTCTTACGCCCGCTTCTCGTACGGCAACACGGACTTCTCAGGCGGTCTTGGCCTCCTCCCCGTGCTAGTCGGCATGTTCGGCTTCACCGAGATCTTGTTCGTCATGTACCAGCCGGCCGCCACTGCCGTAAGCGGCGCGCTTGACTCTGTCATCCCCAAAGTCCGCGAAGTGGTCAAGTACTGGCAGACCATCATCCGCTCCGGAGTGATCGGCACCTTGATGGGCCTGATCCCCGGGGTAGGCGAGGACATGGGTGCCTGGGTGTCGTACGCAGCCGCCAGAGGCTCGAGCAAGGAGAAGCACCTCTTCGGCAAGGGCTCCGTCGAAGGGCTCATCGCCGCGGAGACAGGCAACAACGCCGCGGTACCTGGCGCGCTCATCCCCGTACTGACTTTGGCCGTGCCCGGTTCGGCGCCGGCGGCAGTCCTGCTCGCCGCCCTCTTCATCCACGGCGTCCGGCCCGGCCCGCTCATCATGATCGAGTCGCCCTCGTTCGTTTACGAGGTCACCGCCATGGTGTTCATGGCCACCCTCTCCATGGGGTTCTTCGGCATCCTCCTCACCAAGCCACTGCTGACGGTGCTGCGCATCCCGCCTACCCGCCTCATGCCGATCATCATGGTGCTCTGTACCGTCGGTTCGTTCGCCATCGCCAGCCGCATGTTCGACGTGTGGGTCATGCTCGCGTTCGGCATCATCGGGTTCGTGCTGCGTCGGGCTGGCTTTCCCCTCGCGCCACTCATTCTGGGCGTGGTACTCGGTCCCATCTTGGACAGCAACCTACGGCGCGGCCTGCTCCTCTCGGACGGCTCCATCACGCCGTTCATCATGCGCCCGATCAGCGCGGCGCTCTGGATCGCCATCCTGATAACGGTGCTCCTCGGTGTACCAGCGGTGCAGCGGGCCCTAGGGCGCCTGTTCAAGGGGCGCAAGGCGATGAGCAAGAGCAGCAGCGATGCCTGAGCCTCGCTCGCGCCCGCCATTCACGCTGGCGTTATGCAACGAGGTAGTGCGCGAGTTGAGTTTCGCTGCCCAATGTGCGTTGGCCGCCAGCCTCGGCTACGACGCGCTCGAAGTGGCGCCGTTCACGCTTGCAGCCGACCCCCGTGACCTCACGGACCGCGACCTCGAGCGTTTGCGTATGCAGGCGCAAGACGCGGGGATCGGCGTGTCGTCGCTGCATTGGCTGCTCACGGCGCCAAGCGGACTATCGATAACCACCGCCGACCTAGGCGTACGCAGGACGACCCTCGAGGTCATGCACGCCCTAGTCGACGCGTGCGCCGCCCTGGGAGGCTCCGTGCTAGTGCACGGCTCGCCGCAGCAGCGGCGCCTCTCAGACGAGGATCCAGTCGGCGACGCACAGCGCGCCAGCGAAGCGTTCGCCCTGATCGCGACGGCTGCGGAGCGCGCTGGCGTCACTTACTGCATCGAGCCGCTCTCGACACAGGAGACGGCATTCATCAACACCGTCGCCGAAGCCGAGGCAATCGTGAGGCAAGTAGGCAGCCCCGCACTCAAGACCATGCTCGACACCAGGGCAGCGCGTCTCGCGGAAGCAGCAAGCGCGGAGGCCGTCCTGGCTCGCGGCCTGAAGGCGGGCACCATAGCGCACGTGCACGTCAACGACACAAGCAAGGGCGGCCCCGGTCAGGGAACCGACGGCTTCGCGGGCATTTTCGAAGTCCTGCTAGCAGCCGGGTACGCCGGCACCGTCGCCGTGGAACCGTTCGAGTACTTGCCCGACGGCCCCACTTCTGCGGCGCGCGCAGCTGGCTACGTTCAGGGGGTCATCGAGGGTCTAACGCGCTAGCGCGCGGCCCGCAAGGCAATTGGAGGAAAGCAGAATGTCCATCAGTACGGTTGAGCAGCTGGAGGCCGACCTGGCCACGCCGTCTAGTGCGCTGGTGGCCGACATGCGCACGGTCGAGGGCGACCTGTTGCTCCTCGGCGCAGGCGGCAAGATGGGTCCCAGCCTGGCCATGCTCGCCCGCAACGCGCTCGACGAGGCGGGCAACAGCGCCAAGGTGATAGCCGTCTCGCGCTTCAGTGACGCCGCCGCGGAGCGCCGCCTCAACGACGCTGGTGTGCGCACGGTGCGCGCCGACCTCCTCGACGAGGACGCATTGTCAGCGCTGCCAGACGCCCCCAACGTCATCTACATGGCTGCCATGAAGTTCGGCGCTACTGGGCAGGAGCCCCTCACTTGGGCGATGAACACCTACCTGCCTGGCCGCGTTGCCGAGCGCTACCGCGGTTCGCGCATCGTCGCGTTCTCCTCAGGCAACGTCTACCCCCTCTCCCCTCTCACCTCTGGCGGCCCGACGGAGGACGACGCGACCGGCCCGCTAGGCGAGTACGCCCAATCGGTATTAGGGCGCGAGCGCATGTTCCAGTACTTCTCGCAGCGCAACGGCACCCCAACGGTGCTCCTGCGCCTCAACTACGCAGTCGAGTTGCGCTACGGCGTGCTCGTCGACCTCGCCTTAGCTATCCGGGACGGCCAGCCCATCGACGTCGCCATGGGTCAAGTGAACGTCATCTGGCAAGGCGACGCCAACGAGGCGACCTTGCGCGCTCTGCACCACTGCACTTCCCCTGCCACCGTCCTCAACCTCACCGGCCCAGAGACGGTATCGGTGCGGAGGCTCGCGCAGCGCCTCGGGGCCAGGATGGGCAGGGCGCCTGCCTTCGAGGGTGAGGAGCAGGCCACCGCCCTCCTCAACGACGCCTCCCGCAGCCATGCCCTCTTCGGCTACCCAAGGGTGCCACTCGGGACGATCATCGACCGCGTTGGCGACTGGGTGGCTGGCGGCGGCGAGACGCACGGCAAGCCGACGAAGTTTCAGGTCAGGTCGGGCATCTTCTGATGGCAACGCGCTCCTTGACCGCCGCTCAGGCCCGCCTCCTCAAGGCCGGTACCGTCATCCCGGCTCACCCCCTAGCGCTCGACGCCAGCCGCCAGCTCGATGAGCGGCGCCAGCGGGCCCTGACGCGTTACTACCTCGCCGCCGGCGCTGGCGGGGTGGCGGTCGGCGTTCACACCACCCAGTTCGAGATCCGCGACGTTGGGTTGCTAGAGCCGGTGCTGCGCTTGGCGGCGGAGACCGTAGACGCCGAGGTGGGCGACCGTCCGTTCCTCAAGGTCGCTGGCGTGCTTGGCGAGCGCGATCAGGCGCTACGCGAAGCCGAGTTGGCGAGCTCGTTAGGCTACGACCTCGCCCTGTTGAGCCTCCGTGGGCTAGAGCAGTACAGCGAGGCCCAGTTGATAGCTCACTCCCGCGCCGTCTCAGAGGTCATGCCTATCGTCGGCTTCTACCTCCAGACGGCCGTTGGTGGAAGGCGCTTCAGTCGCGCTTTCTGGCGCGACCTCGCCGAACTGCCTGGCCTGCTCGCCATCAAGATCGCGCCGTTCGACCGCTACGCCACCCTCGATGTCGTGAGGGCGGTGGCCGAGTCGTCGCGCCCTCACGACATCGCGCTGTACACGGGCAACGACGACAACATCCTCGTCGACCTGCTGACGCCTTTCCACGTGCGAGTCGGCGACGCCGTCAAGGAGCTGCGCATCGTCGGCGGGCTGCTCGGGCAGTGGGCGGTGTGGACCAAGGCGGCGGTCGAACTGCTCGAGGAAGTGAAAGTGGCGAGGGAACTGCCTGATATGCCACTGGAGTTGCTCACGCGCGCCGCGAGGCTCACCGCTGCCAACGCCGCCGTGTTCGACGCTGCCAATCGCTTCCACGGCGTCATCGCCGGGGTGCACGAGGTGCTAAGGCGCCAAGGGTTGCTTGAAGGCATCTGGTGCCTCGACCCTGAAGAGGGCCTGTCTCCCGGCCAAGCGGCAGAGCTCGACCGCGTGTACCGCGAACACCCGGACCTAACCGACGACGCTTTCGTTGCGCAGCACCTGGCAGACTGGCTGCGGTGACAGTGGCGTCCGGCGTGGACCTCCGGCCACTCACCAGGCCAGAAGCCTCAGCGGCGGCCCGCTTGTCGGAGGCCGTCGGCTGGAACCAGAACCAGACCGATTGGGAGCGCCTCATGACCCTTCATCCCCGTGGCGCCCTAGGGGCGTGGAGCGGCAGCAACTTGCTTGGCACGGCCACGCTAGTCAGTTACGGGCGGCAGGCGGCGTGGCTCGGGATGGTGATCGTGGCACCAAGCGCGCGCGGCAGGGGGCTCGGGTCGCTGCTAGTCGACGCCGCCCTCGCCACCAGCGACCTGACCGACGACGCGGTCATCGGGCTCGACGCTACCGAGTTCGGCTCGCCGCTCTACGAGCGTAGGGGCTTCGAGCAGGTCGCGCTCATCGACCGCTGGTCCGGGGTACTGGCCCACGTCCAGCACGGCAGCGGCGCGGCCACGCGCCGCGCAGGCCCGAGCGACGCCAAGCAGCTCGCCGCGTTCGACCTCGCCGCGAGCGGCCTTGACCGCTCGCGCCTGCTAGCGCAGTTCCTGAGCGAACCAACTACGACCGTCGTGGTCGCCGAGGACGGCGCTGGGGTCGGCGGCTACGGGGTGCTCCGTTCCGGCCTGAAGCGCAGCCACCTCGGCCCCCTAGTAGCTAGTTCAGATGAGGCGCTTACTGCCGTCGTCGCGGCACTGGCGGTCGTGGCTGCGAACGCCCCGATCTACCTCGACGCCGTGCGCCGGCCGGGCACGACGCAACAGCTCGAGGGTTTCGGCCTGAGCGTGAGTCGCACCTTGTGGCGGATGACACGGCCAGCGCGGCCAGTCATGAACGGCGACGCGGTCGTGGCCGCGACAGCCTTCGAGTGGGGTTGACGCTAGCGGACGAGTAGGTGAACCCGGGCCCGTGAGGCCCACTTGCACGGGCGGGCTGCGCGAGCAGCGCGCCTCGGGAGGAGCTACATGAGCGACACGAGCATCGGCATCGTCATGAACGGCGTTACCGGCCGCATGGGCACGAACCAACACCTGATCAGGTCCATCCTCGCCATCCGCGAGCAGGGCGGCGTGCGCGGTCCACGCGGCACCATCTACCCAGAACCGATCTTGGTCGGGCGCGACCGCGGCAAGCTCGAGCGTCTAGCAGCTGCCCACGGGCTGGGGCGCTACACGACCGACCTCGACGAGGCGCTGGCCGAGAGCGACGCCCGCATCTACTTCGACGCCCTCTCGACCTCGCACCGCGTGACCG
>CALCHY010000348.1 GCA_937907415.1 uncultured Trueperaceae bacterium | reverse complement strand
ACTCCGCGAGAACGACATAGACACAGACGGACCAGAAATAGGCACGGGTGGCACCACCGCACCGCCCTGGTCCCGCCCGGGCCCTACAGAGACCTGGTTCAGCGTGACTTGGGAGAAGATCGCCCTGGTAACGGCGTCGGGGTCGCGGCTCGTGACGGCCATGCCGACCAGTACATCCTCAGGCAGGTCTATGGTTACGCGGCCGAGCTCGCGCCACTCCCTGCCGTCGGGCGAGTGAGAGCCTATCAACTGATCACCGGAGCGCTCCAAGCGAAGCCACCAGGGGGCGAGCGCCACGAAGTCGCGCATGTAGGTGCCGTCGGGCAGCACGTCGTCGGTGGCGCCGCCCTTCACCTCGCGGCGCTGGAACAACACACCGTTGAAATCGGTCAGCAGGATGAAGGCGTTACGCGCCGAAGCACTAAGATCCTCGCGCACCATCAACCCCACCTTGGTCCACTCGTCCGGCGCCTGCATGCTGTCAACGCGGACGGTGATTGCTCCGTTGCCCTTGAGGGGGTGATAAATGAAGCGGAACGAGTCGGAGCTGTCCCAGACGTCCTCACCGGAGGCAAGCACCGTGAGGCGGCTGGCCTCTACCGTAGTCTCGCCCACTTGGGCGGTGTTGCCGATGTCGGCGCTGGGCCAGTCGGATAGGGGCCTAATCGGTCCGATTGGCGCGACTGAAGACAGGCCGCTCGCACAACTTACGAGGAACAAAAGGAGGGAGGCAACGAACCACACCAGCGATGGTAACTTGCCGCTACCGATTCGAGCGGACGCTCCCTGCGTGGTCTCACACGGCCCGGTCGCCTTGCAAGCACGCTTCGTAAGGCCCACGGCCGCGGAGGTTGGGACAGTGCCTGGTTCTGGGGGCATCGCCTGGAATGATTGAACGCCCGCATGAAGAGGTCATGAGTTCAGTGAGACCTATCACAGACACGGGAGGGTTCTGGCCAACGCCCACTTCGTCGACCTGGTGGCGGCGCTTCCGGGTATCATCTCGGCAAGCCGAGCCCACGAGGTGTGGCCGTGTGGTCCCACGCCGACCACTCCCATCTGCCTTGGGCGGGCCGGTCCGGAAGAGAGGGTTCGCCCGTGCCGCGTGACCGCGACCCCAACCGCATCGTTTTCGTGTTGCCGCACTACGGGGTGGGCGGCGCCGAGAAGCAACTCGCCAACCTTATCCTTCACCGCCCCCCAAACGCCAAGGACTTCGACGTCGTCACCATCACCTTCCTGGCAGCCTCTTCCGCCGACGTGACTAACCGCTTCGAGCGAGCCGGCGCCACCAACGTGCTCGTCGACCGCGGGGTGCTTTCCTTTCCGCGCTTCTTCTATCGGCTCGTGCGAGTCGTGGCCTACCTCAGGCCGACGGTCGTCAGCACGATCCTCGACTCCTCCGTTGGCGCTTGGGGCCGGCTGGCTGCCGTACTGACGGGCGTGCCTTTGATAGTCCACTCCGACAGGTTGCTCGCAACCGAGGGCAGTCGCGTGCATTACCTCCTCAGGCCTTTCCTCGATCGGCGCACGAACCGATTCCTGCCTAACGCCACCGCCATAGCGGATAGGCTCGTGGGGGACGGCGTGCCGCGCTCCAAGATCGTGGTCATGCCAAACGGCGTGGACCTCGACGTGTTCGACCCAGACCGCGCCAAGAGCATGCGGGGGGCACTCGGCCTAGGCGATGACGCTGTAGTGCTCGGTTATCTCGGCCGTTTCGCGCCGTTCAAGCGCGTGGACCTGCTTGTCAGGGCCGTCTTGCGGCTGGCCCCCGAGGACCGTCCCGACCATCTGCTGTTGGCGGGTGATGGCCCCACCATGCCGGAGGTTCGGGAGCTGGTCGACGCGGACCCTTGGTTGAGGCAGCACTGCACGTTCCTCGGCACCATAGACGACACCCCGAGCTTCCTCGCGTCCATCGACTACTTGGTGCTCCCATCAGAGTCGGAGGGGCTGCCCAACGTCGTTCTCGAGGCGATGGCCATGTGCAGGCCGGTCGTGTCGACGCGGGTATCGGACGTTCCCGTTCTAGTCGACAATACGGGCTTCCTCGCAGATCCTTCCGACGATGGGTCGCTGGCAGACGCCATCTTGGCAATGCAGCGGCAAGGCGTGGAGGGCCGTGCGCGGCTCGCCGGCTTGGCGCGGAAGCGGATCGAGGCGTACTACTCGATAGATGTGGCCGCCAAGCGCTTCTGGGATGCCCACACAGAACTCCTCGATGCCTATCTCGCGAAGGGGTCTGACTAGTGACGCATGGCGAGGGTCTGGCAACGCTGCAAGCCACCGGCGCTGTCGCGCTTTTCATCCCCAACCTGGCGGGTGGTGGCGCCGAGCGAGTGACGCTCAACCTGGCACGGGGTCTCGTGGGGCGCGGATATCCCGTCGACCTCGTACTGGCGAGCCAGGAGGGCGAGTTGCATGACCGGGTCCCCGAAGGCGTACGGATTGTAGACCTCGGCGGCGTCAGAACCATGCGGTCGCTGCCGAAGCTGGCGCGATACCTGAGACGAGAGCGGCCCGCGGGCCTCGTGAGCGCCATGAACCACGCCAACGTAGTGGCAAGCTGGGCCGCCAAGCTCGCGGGCTACCAGGGGCCCGTGGTGCTGGCCGAGCACATCCAGATGCCAGAGCGACGAACCTCGTACTGGCAGCGAGCGTTCAACCTGGCCGTGAACGTCACCTACCGCAACGCCACCCGGGTAGTGGCGGTCTCTGAAGGCGTCAAGCGCAGCCTCATAGAAAACGCCGGCGTGGGCGCCGACAGGATCAGCGTCATCTACAACCCCGTGCTATCCGATGGACTCACGAGTCCGCAGCCTGCGGCCCGGCCCGCCGCCATGGGCAAGGCTGGGACGCCCGTCATCCTCGGCATAGGCAGGCTCGAACCTCAGAAGAACTTCGGGCTGCTGATCCGCGCCTTCGCGCAACTGCTCGAGCGGCGGCCGGCGCGGCTCGTAGTCCTGGGGGAGGGCAGGGAGCGACCAGCACTAGAACGGCAAGTGGAAGAACTCGGTCTGCACGAAAGCGTTTCCCTTCCCGGCTTCGTGCCCGATCCGCTCGATTACCTTGCGCATGCGGGCGCCTTCGTCCTCTCCTCGGACTGGGAGGGGCTACCTACTGTTCTCATCGAGGCCCTAGCGATGGGCGCACCCGTCGTCTCCACCGACTGCCCGAGCGGACCTCGCGAGATCCTCGACGGCGGCAATTACGGCCACCTAGTCCCGATGCGCGACGCGCGCGCCCTGAGCGATGCGATGTATGCAGCGCTGACCGCCCCGCCGGTCGGGCCGCCCCCATCCTGGCTCGAGCAGTTCAGCGAGAGCGCGGCTACAGCCAAGTACCTTGGCGCGCTTGGTCTGCCTGGCACGGGCCCGCACCCAAGGTGAGGCCGGGCTTGCACCCCACGCCACCCAAGGTCCGGCAGCCATGACCGATGGGGTCTCGTCGCAGCTCAGGAACACGGTCGTGTATCTGGCCACGATCGTCGGGACGCAGCTCGCCTCCTTCGCCCTCCTGCCTTTGGTCACGCGCTTCCTTGGACCCGCCAGTTACGGCGAGTATGCGCTTGCCCTCGCCATCAGCGGACTGGTCGGCACCATCGCGTCTTCGTGGATCAGGAACGTGGCCTTCCGCTACTACTTCGAGGCGCGCGAGGCAGGGACCACGCGCTCGTTCTACTGGAGCCTCGCCTGCATGCAGGCCGTCGCCGTGCTGGCGGCCTTCGGGATCGCGGTCGTGGTGCTGCCGTACCTCGGCCAGGAGGTGGTGCCTACTCCAACCTTGTGGGCGGCGGCGGCGATGGTGGCAGCCGCGGACTTCCAGGCGCTAACGCTCGCGTTCGTGCGGGCCGAACAGAAAAGCGGCCGCTACGCCGCAGCCGAAGTTGCCGCCGCCGTCACCCGCCTCGTGGGCACGACCGCCGGCCTGTTCGCCGGCCTCGACGACCCGGCATTTCTCCTGCTCGCGGCCGCCGGCGCCTCTGTGCTGGGCGGTGCGGTGTCCTACTTTGGCCTTGCGGACCGCCTTACGGGGCCCGCCGCGTTAGCGCTGCGGCCCATGATCTCCGTGAGCAGGCACGTATTCGGGGCCGTGCCGTTCTCGATCGGCGAGTGGATAGGCAACCTGTCAGACCGCCTGGTTCTCAACGCTTACGCCACCACCGCGGTGGTGGGCATCTACTCCGCCGGCTTCAGCCTCGGCGACAGGATAATCGGTGGTCTGGTCATGGCCGTCTTCATGATGGCCTGGCCGGACATACTCTCTGCCTTCGGCGGCGGAGGTTACGCAGCGGCCCGCGTCGCCGTCAGGCGCTACTTTCAAATCTACCTTTGGTTGACGGTGGGCCCGTTGGTGGCCCTGATTGTTTTCGGCGACGCCGTGGTGGGGCTACTCGGTGCCGCTTACGCCGGGGCGCTGCAGGTGGTCGGGCTGGTGGCCGTCGCGGCCTGGCTGCGTGGCCTCAGCAGCGGCTTCAACCGCCACTTCGAACTCGAGAAGCGCTACTACCTATTATCGGCGATAACCATCGGAGGCTCGCTCGCGAACCTCGCGCTGAACCTGTGGCTCGTGCCGCGGTACCTCGCCGTGGGCGCCGGCATCTCGGCGTTGGCGGCGCAGGCGCTCGTGGCTGTGGTTTACGTAGCGACGCGTGACAAGCGCCTAGTTTGGTTCCCGGCCAGCGACCTCCTGCTCGTAGTGGCCGCCTGCGCTGCGGCAGGGGCCCTTAGCATGCTGCTGCTGGGCAACTCGGTGGCCGGCCTCGTGGTCTTCGCGCTGGGTTACGCTGCGATGACGCTAGCGGTGTGGATCGGGCGCATCCGCGGCCTCAGGTCGGCCGACGCCGCCTGAGCTGGTCGAGGAACAACCCCTCCCACACGTCCATTACAGCCTCGGGGGCGTAGTCGCGCCTCACGTGCTCGCCGGCGGCCAGGGTCATCTCGCGTCGCGCCGCGTCCGGCAGCTGCATGAGCCGCCGCATGCCCGTCGCCAGCGCACCGACGTCCTCTGGTGGCACCACGACGCCCGTCCTGCCGTCTGAGATGATTTCGGTCACGCCGCCCACCTCGGTGGCCACCACCGGCAGACCAGCGATGCACGCCTCCAGGATCACGTTAGGCAGACCCTCCCACCGCGAGGCGAGCACGAGCCCATCCGAGGCCGCCATGAGTGCGTTCACCTCGTTGCTGTAGTCGAGCAGCGTCACGCGTTTGTCCAGGCCGAGCTCCGACCGCAGGGCGAGGAGCTCGTCCTTGAGGGCACCGCTTCCGGCAATGACGAGATGAAGGTCGTGGCCCTCGCCCAAGAGAAGGGCGAGCGCCTTCAGTTCGTTCTCGTGGGCCTTCTGCGGCTCCAGGCGCCCGACGGAGAGCCACAACCACGAACTGCCGAGCGCTCTTCCCACGAGTTCGTCGCGCGCGCGCGCCCGGGTCGGCGGGTTCGGCTCGATGGCGTTGCGCACGACCATGAGGCGATCCGGCCGCGTGACGCCGCGAGCGAGCAGCTGCTTGGCCGCTAACTCGGAGTTGGTGGTGGTGACGGCAGCAAGGCCGTCCGTTAGCCGAATCAGTTTGTCAGCCACCCAACCGCCAAAGACTGCGTTCCGGATGGAGCTAACGACCACCGGCCGACCCGCAAGTCGCGCGGCCACGCGGCCGATGACGTTGGCGTGGTACATGAACGTGCACACCACGTCCGGTGCCTGGTCGCGCAAGATACGCACGAGGGCGGGTAAGGCACGCGGGTCGTAGCGTCCGCGCGGAACTCCAAGCGTGCGGACCTCAATGCCGTTCGAGCTAAGTGCCGCACCGAAGTCGTCTAGGTTCATGAGGGTCACTATCCTCACGCGCCAACCCCGCTTGGCCAGGCTAAGTGCCACCCGCACCATCTGCGTCTCGGCGCCGCCCCTGAAGAGACTGGTAATCACGAACGTAATGCTCGGTTTCGTGGGGTTGGTGACCGGGGGGACCGTCATGCTCAGATCAGGATCCGTGCGACAGGCGCGTGGACGCGGCTCGCCGTTGCAGTTCTATGCCCACTGACACGCAGGCGAGCGCATAACCAAGCGCGAGCCAGTAGGTGAAGTCGTCCGGCGTGGTGGTGGTCAGGTTGGCACCGAGCAGGAGCCAAACGGTGCCGATGGCCAGCGTGGCGTAGGGGCCGTCTGACCGCGCCGCTCGCAGCAGGACAAGCACGTGGATGGCCAGGAACGCCAAGAGGCCGAGTAGGCCGTAGTCGTAACCCATCGCGAGGTAGGCGTTGTGGGTGGAGGTGTGTACGGCGGTTGCGTCCTTCACGACCTTCTGGCTGCTGTTGAAGCCGTTGCCCACGGCGAGTTCGGCCAGGTTGCCGTCCTCGAGCGCGTCGATGGTGACCGCCCATATCGGCGTCCGGTCTCCCGCCGAACTCACCGACTCGCCCTCGAAGCGCTGCAGAAGCCCGCCGCCACCTGGCAACAAGAGACCCAGGCCGGCCACGGCCAGGAGCAACACGGCTACGCGCAAGACCCGCCTGTCGCGAGTGGCGGCGTGAACGAACATGGCAATGACGGCTACCCCAAGCGCGATGGTCATGCCGCGCGAGGCGAGTAGCAAAAGCGCGTACGCCATCACTCCCGACGCGAGCACGAGTGCCAATCGGTAGCCCGACCTGCTCCGCGCGTTGGCGCCGATCAGAGCACCTATGGCGACCGCTAAACTGAAGCCAACGACGAACGCGGCGATGTTCTGGTTGACGTCGACGTCTCCGCGATACTCGAAACCGCCGAGTGCCGAGTTGACTATCACCCAGACAGCGATGCCCACGCCGGCAACGACGCCGCACGCCCCGACGATGCTGAGGCCGCGGCGCGATTGGATGGCGAGCATCACAGCCGGGCAGATGAGCATCGCTATGAACTTCTGAATGAAGGCGCTGTCGACGGCCTCCGGATAGCCGAGCAGCGAAAGGAACACCATGCCGAAGAAGATGCATTGGGCCCAGAAGAGTGGTGGCGCGACCCGCAACCCGCCCCGCAACAACGCCAGCAGGATGGCGCCAACGAGGCCGAGGTAGAACGGGTAGAAGAGGCCCTCGATCACGATGTCGCTGAACACCGTGCTCTTGATGGCGAAGGCGGCCCAGTACGCCCCGACCATGACCGCTCCGAGGTCTTGTGCCCTGAGCAGCAGCAAGGTGAGCAGCACCGATCCGAGGCCGTAAGCCAGGACGGCGGGCGCAAGGGCAGCGCCCATCCCTATCGCTGCTGCGCCTATTGTAATGAGCACGGACCAGCGACGGGAACGCGCCTGACCTAACCAGAACGGTCGGTTGGCGTGCATGTACCCGGCGTCGTGCTCGCCCCTCACGCCCGCCACTCTACGCTGCTGCCGAGAACCGCGCCCCGGCGCGACCTCAGCCCGCAAGGCTCCTCCGCCCGCTCTCGACTACGCTCCCGGCCTCACCGCCGCGGCCGGTATCGGCGCGCCCTAGCTTGCCCTCCTGCCGCCACACGTTCGGCGCCGCGCATTCTCGCGAGCAGATGCTCGCCAGTTGGTTCATCGTGTAAGAGCCGAAACCGAATTCGCCATGCAGCCGGGCGAACTGCTCGAGGATGGCGGAGAGGTTGCCGAGGTTGGCGGCGAGGTCGTTGCCGAAGTTATGCGGGTGCCACCAGAGGTGATAGATCTCGCCCGTCCGGGCGGCGTGCTCCATGCCGAGGAGAACCCGCCTCAGCATGAGGGAGCGCAAGATCCCCGAACGGGGTGCCGGCCTCAGGAAGCGGCTGGCCTTGACGTTGCTCAGCCCGGCGACGCTGGCCACGGTGCTCCATCGGGCGGTTCCAGGTCCCGAGATGGCCACCAGAGAGTCGAGCATGCGCATGCCGCGCAGGAACACAGTCTCGCTCGAGGTGGCGTGGGGACGGCCTAGGCGGTGTCCCTCGGTGCCTCGGTAGGCCGTGAAGCCGTGGCGCCTGAGGCTGGGCAAGTAGTGCTCGTTTACCTGGTTGCGAGGGAATACCATCGATGTGAGCACGCGCCCTTTGGCCGCCGCGATGGCCACGGCGCTGGCAACGTCGGCCTCTAACTGCGCCGGCGTCTGGCCGGGTTCCAAGCAGTAGTAGTGCGAGAAGGTGTGGCTCGCCAGTTCCTGTTGCGGACGCGCAGCAATCTCATCGACCAATTCGGGCGCGAAGTAGAGCCGCTCGTCGTTCCGGGAGATTTCGGCCAGGTCGGCGTAAGGCGAAAGCCTGGGATTGTCGTAGCTCGGCAAGAGAGCGGGAGCGTAATGCGCGAGCTCTTCTTTCGAACTAGCGAAGAGGCCTCCCACCGTTGCCCATGTGCCACCAACTTGGTGGGCCGAAAGCAGGTCGAGGATGCGCGGCACGGCGTCCCTGGCCCCAAGCACGTTGGCAACGTAGTCCTGGGCCAGCGCCGGCATATCCCTGACGCCCCACATCAGCTCGAAGTCGAGCGAGATGACCAACCCGCCACCTCTGCCGACCGCATCCCCCGGCTTCTCGCCGGTTCCCATCAGCGTTGCTTCACTCGGGCGACGGCTTGCGGATCGCGGCGCCCGCCCGTCCCGGAGGGCGGCTCGGTGCCCGCCGCGCGAATCGGCATGGGTGCGGGGGCTGAGGCGCCTGGCCTGCGGGCGGGCCGGGTTCTCATGTCCGTCAATACGGTACCTAGGACGTTGCCTCCGGCCAGCTTGAGCGCCTCAACGGCCTGGGTCACTTGGTGACCGCTAGTGCCAACGCCGACGCAGAGGACGAGGCCCGTGCATATCGGTGCGGCAGTGACGGCGTCGGCCAGGCTGAGCACCGGCGATAGGCCGATGATCACCACGTCGTAACTCGACTTGACACCCTCAAGCAAGGCCCCCAAGCCGTATTCGATGAGCTCGCTCGAGAGGTTGGTGGGGGCGTTGCTCGGGATGAAGTCGAACCCTGCCTGCTGGCTCACTCCCACCACGATTGGCTGAATCGCGCGCGCCGGATCCTGAAGGTAGGCCTCGAGACCAGGCACCTGCGATCTGGCAGGCGACATGCCGAGGCCCGGTCCAACGCGTCTCAGGTCGGCGTCTATCAACAGCGTGCGGTAGTGGCTCGACGCGAAGCGCTCGGCCAGAGAACTCGCCACCCCTGTCATGTCCGAGAAGGACGAGGCGCTTGTGATACCGATCACGAGCGGCTTGGCCGGCCTGGAGGCCCGCAGGACGCCTGCCCTGAAGAAGCTTCCGGCATCGGAGTTGCCGCGCTGACTCGTGCGCGAGGCGCGCGGGAACGCCGCCAAGACGGGCAGGCCCGTGGCCGAGGCGAGCTTCTCTCGCGTGCCCACCTCGTCACGCAACGACCAACGCACGAACTGGACGCCGTACCCGACGAATAGCCCGAGCACCAGAGCCACGAACGTCGTGAAGAGAACCCGCGGCCCCACAGACTTCTCCGGCACCGGTGCCGGACTCAGGACCTCGAGCGAGCTGACGGCAACGGCGGCGGTGCCGCGCCCCCGGGCCGCGTCGAGCTCCCTGGACCGCTGATCGCGCTGGGTAGCCAACTGTGCCTGGAGACGCTGTGCATCGGGCTGGTCGTCCGACTGGGCGGCGTCGGCGATCTGCTGGTCAATGCTCGCGATCGACGCCTCAAGGGAGCTGATCGTGCTTTCTATCACTTGCCGGGCCCTATCGCGATCCCAGTTCACGAGCCCGAGGGCTATGGCGTTGGCATAGTCGGCCGCCAAGGCGGGGTCGGTGTCCCTCACGTCGATCCGCACGAGGCCTGACACTTGCTGGTTCTCGACGTTGACGCGCAATCTGCGCTTGAAAGCGGTCAGCTCCAACTCACTCGGTGGCGCGCCGTCGACGGCGGTCAGCGCGTCCCTGAGAACAGATCCGTCTAGCAAAGCGCTCTGGTAGGCCCTCGGATCGACCGGCGGTGGCGTGATCAGCTCGAGGTTACCGAAAGTGCTCGGGGGTTGCGCTGAAACGAGGCTCACGGAAGCGCTGTACACGGGTGCTTGGCGCCGCGTTGCGACGAACGCGAGGACACCGGCGATGAGCGCCACCGCGATGGCTAACGGAGCACCCCTCCACAACGCGCGGAACACGTCGGGCAACCCTATGACCCTTGAAGGCGCTTGGTCTGCGTCTGACTTGGACATACTCACTTCCGCGCCTCCAAAGGCTCACCGCTGACGATTCTGGCAACCGTGGGCGGGCGGGCTTGCGCAGAGCGGCCGAACCACCGACCGCGCCGCCCACGCCACCTAGTTCTAGCCGTGCCGGCCGCATGGCGCCTATTGAGGGGAATCTTACCCTCGACCACTCACTGAACTCTGAACCTGACGGGCTCCAGCCCGTTTGGGTCCTCGCACGCCACCTATTATGCTCGGCGGCTCAGGCCCAGTTCAGGCACTGACAGGGCCGAGCCACGGCATAGTCACCTACGGTGAGGCCCATTTGCACGACATTAGGACAGCTGTAAGACCCAGGCTCTTACCCTCTTTACATAGCTGAGCGCACCGCCTGTCACTGCCGAGGGGTGGAACCCCACATCCGAGGAGATAGCGCGCGCTCTCCATGTGGGCGCTTTGAGTACGTCGAGCCAGTAGCGCAACCGGCCGGGGCCGAAGGGACCGGAGCAGATGACACGGAGTTCTAGAGTCACATCCAAGCGCGAACTAGGCGGCAGCCTGGCCAGTGCTCTTCGTCGCGTTGGAAGTACTGTTGGCAAACTGCCGCACTCCGGAGCCACCAGTGGCTCAGGTGTAGACCGGGTTGGCGTCGTTCTGCTCAGCCAGGTTGGCAACAACGCGCCAAGTGGTCAGGCCACGTTCATGTGGCGCTCTCAGACGCGCGCCGAGGAACTCATGAACAGCGCCTTCAGCACCGAGGTGGGCACCTGCCACGCTGGCACGGCCCAGGCGGCACTGCCTGGAAGCGTAGCGCCGGGTCAAGGCGGTAACCGCCTCACGGCCGCCACCCTTGACCTCGTGACCTTCGGTTGCGCCTACGGCCGCCTCGTTCGCACAGGCGACCGTTACCCCTGGAGGGCGCAACGCAGCCACTCCCGACCTGCCTCGGCGTACGTCTCAGGGTCAACACCGTGTTCCCCTCACTCTCTAACCCGAGCGTGAACACCGGCGCAACAGAAGAAGGACTCAAACAGTCGCTGTCGTAGACGACCGCGTTTGTGCTCCGGTCGAGCTTCAGGCCTGGAGGCCACTCCCACGAAGCACCCGGCTTCGGTTGCCAGATGGCGCCGGTTGGCGCTAACAGCGGCCCAATGGGAACTTTGGCTTCGCGTCATGCGCGAGTCTCTCCGCGCGCGCCGGGCGGTTAGTAGTCGATGCTGCCGCCACCCCATGCGCAACCGGTC
>CALCHY010000347.1 GCA_937907415.1 uncultured Trueperaceae bacterium | reverse complement strand
CGCACGGAGCAAGAGCCTGGCCGGGCGCAGTTCTGGCTGCGCAGCGACGTCAGTCTCGTTGCCGGGGAGGAGGTCAGCGCCACCGCGAACGCCCTCAGGCTGCTCGACGCCGCTAACGGCATGACGGTGCGGCAGCCGATCGACGAGGTCGCCTTCCCGAACGTCGACTTGACGGTGCACCTGTTCCGCGCGCCAATAGTCGGCTGGACCGGGTTCGATACCGCTGTTTCCTTCGGTCCGACCGGCCTCGGCCTCACCACGAGCGTGCTCCACGACGAGCTCGGGCCTTTCGGCCAGCTAACGCAATGCCTAACGGTCAGGCCGCAGGGTTAGGTCTGCCCGCGCCTCACCCAGCCGTCAGGCACGGCGGTGAAGTGCGGGGTATCAAACACGCCAACAACCTTCTCCGCCCGCTCCTGACCGAGCGTCGCGGCCCACCTGGCGCCTTGGCGCATTACTACTCCGCAAGCGAGCACCTCGGCCCCGAGCGACTCAACCAGCCGCCAAGGGGCGTCGAGCGTCGTGCCGCTACTAACGACGTCGTCGACGAGCACTACTCGGCGGCCGCGGATGAGCGGCGCCAGGTTCGGGTCGAGGTAGACGCGCTTGGCGTCATCCGGGGCAGTTATCGACCGTACCGTCGCCGACATCGACTCCTCGTACCAGTACTTGCGTGAGTACCCGAGCGGCACCATGCGCTCGAGCCCCAACTCCCTCGCGACCACCGGCGCGAACGCCAACCCGAGTGTCGGCATGCCGACGACGACCTCCGGCTCGTATGGCCTCAGGCGGTCGGCGAGCATGGCGCCCAGCGTGTCGACGACCTCGAGCGCCGCCTGATTACTTATGAGGGACGCGACGGCAAGCGACGGGTCCGCCGCGAGTTGCCGAATGGGCAGCACCAAGATGCGCCCATCGGGGAGCTCGACGGGGTAGCCGAAGCGCCAAGGCCCGTCGCCAACACGAACCCCCTCGGGTAGTTCGGCCTCGACAGTGAAGCCCTGCCAGTAAGCGGTGGTCGGCTCGGTGAAGTGCCTGTTCGTCGACATCCGGTCGGCATGCTACCCGACTCCCAGCCGCCGATGATGACCTTGGTGCGGCGAACAAGCTCGGTCACAGCGCGAACGCCGCCGACTAAGGTGAGGTGCTAGCCTGCCACAGTGACAAGCGAAAGCGCCGTAACCACTCTCGCAACAAGCGTGACGGAGGAGAACATAGCGCTCTTCGTCGAACGCTTCTACGCCTCAGTGCAGCAACACCCCACGCTAGGGCCAGTATTCAATGACCGCCTCGAGGGCCGCTGGGACAAGCACCTCTCACAGATGAAGAACTTCTGGTCGAGCGTGCTGCTCCGCAGCGGGCGTTACGAGGGCTTCCCGTTGGGCGCGCACTTCGGTGTTCCCGGCATCGCGAAGAGCCACTTTGGCGACTGGCTTGCGCTCTTCGATGAGACGCTGAGGGCCATCTACGAGCCTCGCGTTGCCAGCGCGGTTCTCGGGGCGTCAAACCAGTTCGCGGAGCGGTTCAGTCACGCGCTGTTCGACCAGTAGCGCCAGCTCCTCACCCCACGCCTCCGCACGCTCGGCCTCGCCGCTAATCAGTGGCCCCTTCATGCCGGCCACCTCGAACCCCGCCGCGGGGCAAAGGAGGCGCAGCCCGAGGCCTTCAAGGCGACGGTCTAGCACCCGGCCAGCGGTGCCAAGTCGCCTTACCCACTGCGGCTTGTCGACGATAGTCGTCAGCGCGGCCGCGGCGGTGGAGCGCGAGCCGACAGTCACCCCCTCCAGCCACTCGCGGACGCCAACGCCGCCGGAGATTATCTCCTCCTTCTCGGCAAGATCCGCGCGCGCCTTGGCCCGGCTGAGGCCGAACGCGTGCGTTGGCGCACCCACGACCAGCAGGTCGATGCCGCCAAGTTCCTGCGGGGCCTCGCCCACCTCGAAGACCTCCACCTCCATGTGGCGGCGAAGGCCATCTGCAACCCGCTGCGCGATCTCCCTCGTGTTGCCGTACATCGACTCGTAAACGACCGTAGCCCGCATTAGCATCGCCTCCCTTTCCGGAAGCACTCTGCAGCCAGCTAGATAGTGGGCCTCAGGTGGCACCTGCGCTAGTTCGTTTTGTCCCGAAACTGCCAGGAGACGACCCCGTTGCCCCTGTTGTCACCGCCCCCGCAGACGGGGGTCGAGCAGGTCGCGCAGCCAGTCGCCGAGGAACAGCAGGCCTAGTCCAAGAAGCGTGATGGTGATCCCTGGGAAGGTGGCCAGCCACCAGGCAGTTGCGAGGTAGTCGCGGCCGTCAGCCAGCATGCGGCCCCACGTAACCGTTGGCGCCTGCACCCCGAAGCCGAGGAACGACAGCGACGCCTCCAGGATGATGATGGTGGCCACGTTAAGCGTTCCTACCACCATGATCGGGCCGCTAACGCTTGGCAGCACGTGCTTGAAGATCACGCGCGCTGACCGCGCACCGTTCGAGCGGGCCGCGTCAACGAACTCCCGTTCGCGCACGGCTATCACTTCGCCGCGCACCACTCGCGCGAAAGTCGTCCAGTTAACGAGTCCGATGACGATGATCAGCATGGCTAGGCTGGGCCCAAAGACGCCGAGGGCCACCAGGTAGAGGAGCACGTTGGGTATCGACAACAGGGTGTCGATGCTGCGGGAGATGATGGCGTCGGTGCGGCCGCGGAAGTAGCCGGCAAGCAACCCGAGCGTTACACCAACCAGCGAGGTAAGCATTACGCCTCCCAATCCCACGATCAGTGCCACGCGCGTGCCGAAGATCAGGCGGGAGAGGATGTCGCGGCCCAACTGGTCGGTTCCCAGGAGGTTCTGGGTGCCGCCCCCTGCTACCCAAGCCGGCGGTACCTGGCGGGCGCGCAGATTAGTGGCGTTCGGGTCGAATGGCGCAATCTGAGGCGCGAACAGTGCGGCCAGTACGAACAGCGTCACCAGCACAACGCCGATGGTGCCGGTTGGCGAGCGCAGCAGGCTGCGGACCGCAACTGGTAGGCGGCGGCGCACCCGGCCGGTGGCGGCCCTCATGCGTACCTGACGCGCGGGTCGATGAGCGCGTACATGAGGTCAACCACCAGGTTGGCAACCATCACCACCACGGACGCCAGGATGACCACCGCCTGCACGATGGACATGTCTAGTGAACTGATCGCTTGAATCGCCAGCCGCCCGATGCCGGGCCAGGCGAACACCTGCTCAGTAATGACCGCACCCGCCATCAGGCCAGCGACTTCGAGGCCCAACACCGTTACGTAGGAGATGAGCGCATTGCGGAGGCCGTGCTTCACGACCACTGTGCGCCAGGGCAAGCCCTTCGCCTTGGCGGTGCGCACGTAGTCCTGGCTCATTACCTCGAGCATCCCCGAGCGCACCAGGCGCATCAGCAGCGCTGCCATGGAGGCACCGAGCGTCAGTGCTGGAAGCACGAGGCTGCCGATGCCGTTGCGCCCCGAAACGGGGAACCACTCCAAGCGAATACCGAAGAACAAGATCAGCATGATGCCAACCCAGAAGTTGGGCATGGCGCGCCCCAACATGGCGACTGCCGACGACAGCAGATCGGGCAGGCGGTTGCGGTTAAGCGCGGCGAGGGTGCCAAGCGGCAGCGAGATGAGGATGGCCACGAGCAGTGAGGCGCCCGCCAGCTCGAGGGTGGCAGGCAGCCGCTCCATCACGATGGCCGCCACGTCTTGGTTGCGGTAACGGATGGACTCGCCAAGATCGCCTTTGACGAGGCGGGCTATATAGATGCCGTACTGGACATAGATGGGCCGGTCGAGGCCGAGTGAAGAGCGTACCTGCGCGATCTGCTGGTGGGTGGCGTCTTCCGGCAGGTAGAGCCGCACGGGATCGCCGGATAGGCGGAGCAGCACGAAGATGATCGTCACGACCCCAAGTAGGATCGGAACCATCTGCAGAGCGCGACGAGCTAGATAAGCAAGCATGAGATTAGGGGTGGGGCCGCCGGAAGACGGCCCCAGTTACCTCACTTAGGCTGGATGTCGAATGCCCAGATCATCTCGTCGGGGCGCGGCTGCCAGGTGATCTGATTGCTAACACCGACCAGCGCGTCGATCTGGAATAGCGCGATCATGGGGCGCTCAACCGCCACGATATCGAACGCCGCCTCGATCTGCCTGGCGCGTTCGTCGAGGTCGAGGTTGAACTCGGCCTCCGTCAGGAGCTTGTCGAACTCGGGGTTGCACCAGTTGGTGCGCTTAGCGTAAGCACCGTCGCACGGCAGTGAACGGAGGGCGAACCAGCCGTCAAAGAGCGAGTTGGCCAGGCCGATGAGGGCGATGTTCTCGACGTTGTCTGCACCCCAGATGCGGCTGTTGTACGCGCTCCACTCCAGTGACTCAAGGGTAGAGTTGACGCCGACTTCCTTGAGCATGACCTGCACGACTGCCAGCGTGTCGGCATCGCCTGGGTAGCGTCCGGACGGACCTTGCAACGCGATGGTTAAGTCGCCGGGTCCGTAGCCTGCCTCGGCCAACAGTTCCTGGGCACGTTCAGGGTTGTAGTCGTTGCGGTCGTAGTACTTCATTGGCGCCATGTCCACACCGGGCGAAACGCGCGCCGCTACTGGCACTCCGAAGCCGCCCGCCACCACTTCAACTAGCAGCTCCTTATCGATGGCCAGCTCTACGGCCTCGCGCACGCGCGGGTCACTGGTGGCCTTACCGTCGGCAGTGTTGAAGAGCAGCATCATGATCCGGGTGGTTGGCTGTGACACGACGTCCGCCGCACCAGCGCCGCGGGTGCGCTCGACGTCTTGCGTTGGGAAGTTGACGGCTATATCGACGTTACCGGTCAGCAGTTCACCCACGCGGGTGGCGTCCTCTGGAACGGCTCTGAACACGAGGCGGTCCCAGGTGGGCGCACCGCGCCAGTGGCCCGGGAACGCTTCAAGGACAACGCGGTCGTCGCGCACCCACTCCACGAAGCGGAACGGACCGGTGCCAACGGGGTTGACGGAGAAGCCCTCCCAGCCGACCGCGTCGATAACGTGCTTAGGAACGATGTCTGCGCCCTTGCGGCTCACGCGGTTGAGGAGCACGGGGTCCGGGCCGGTGGTGTGGATGAGGATCTCGTGGTCGTTGACGATCTCCACCTCGGCGATCTGCTGGAAGCTGTCGTGCTCGAACAGTGACGAGTCTCGAGCTACGCGCTCGAGGCTGAACTTGACGTCAGTGGCGGTGAATGGCTCGCCGTCGTGCCACACAACGCCATCGCGAAGCGTGAAGCGCCAAGTGAGGTCATCGACTTGCTCGTAACCCGTGGCAAGGGCGGGCTGGATGTCGCCGTTGGCGTCCCGGAACAGTAGGTAGTCGAAGACGTTGGTTATCACGGCCTCCACGGCGGTTAGTCCGTGATTGTGGGGGTCGAAGCCGGGGATGTCCACCGTCTGGGCAACGGTCAGAGTGCGCTGTGCACCGGCGAAGGCGACCAGCGCCAAGCCAATCAGCACCAGCGCCATTCTCTTCAGAACGGGGCGGCGGCGGGATCTACGTGCGTCGGGCATACGGCCTCCTATGAGCCTAGCGGCTGAGTGACAGCGGTTGCGAAGTCGGCCTTGGCACGCTCAAGAAGCTCTGGTTCAAGTGCCAGGTCGACGGTTGTGGCTGCTAACGCTTTGGCTGCGGAGATCATGGCTGCTAGTCCTTCTGGGCTACCAGCTGCCTTAGCGAAAGCTGGGGTGTGGTTGGAGGTGCCTTCGGGCGCGATCTTCACGTACGGATGAATGGCTGGCAGAACATGGCTCAGGTTCCCGAAGTCGGAGGAGCCGACGCCTCCTACTGTTGGCGGCTCCTGCAGCTCTATGTTCTGCTCTACCAGATAGCCAGCGAAGCGTTGCGCTAGCGGGAAGTTGTTGACGCGGTCGGCCAGCATCATGCCCTCGTCCACCTCGACGCGCGCCCCGACCGACATCGCCGCCCCTTCTGCCGCACGCACGACCCGTTCCTTCAGTTCGATGACTTGCTCGAGGCGGCGGTGCCTCACTAGAAAGCGCGCTTCGGCGAAGTCAGGCACCACGTTGGGTGCGGTGCCGCCGTGGCTGATGATGCCGTGTACGCGGTGCTCGTCAGGGAAGTGCTGCCTTAGTGCGTTGATGGCGTTAAAGGTCTGGATGCAGGCGTCAAGCGCGTTGATGCCCAGATGAGGGTTGGTGGCGGCGTGCGAGGCCTTACCGTAGAACTTCAACGTCAGGCGCGTGGCGGCCAGCGAGCTGCGCACTGGCATGGTGCGGTGCGAGGGGTGGAACATGAGCGCCGCATCTACTCCATCGAATGCGCCTGCGTTGATGAGGATGATCTTGCCGCCGCCGCCCTCTTCGGCTGGGCAGCCAACTACTTCAAGCGTGAAATCAACTTCCTGGCGTTCTAGGTACCCGGCGGCCGTTATGGCGGCACCTACGGCTGCTGAACAGATGAGGTTGTGGCCACATGCGTGGCCGAGTTCTGGCAGGGCGTCGTACTCGGCGAGTAGAGCCATGCGCGGGCCGCCCTTGCCGAACGTCCGGGTGGCGCGGAAGGCGGTGTCGAGCCCACCAAGCGGACGTACGACCTCGAAGCCAGCGCGCTGGAGCGGCTCTAGCAGGCGAGCAACCGTGCGGTGCTCTTCGAACGCCAACTCGGGCTGGTTGTGGATGCTTGTCGCAAGCGCCTCCAATTGAGGCCGCAGTGCTTCGACCCGCTGACTCAACTCCTCGAAGCGCTCAACTTCGGGCCCGCTTGGTGCGTCAGGATGGAAGGTGCTGAGGTCTCGTGGACTTCGGTTGGCTACGTCGGGAATGGGGTCCTCCTCCCTCGGGCAGGTGAGTGCCCGGTACGTGCGCGTTCTGCTAGGCAGAACGACATTCTATTCTTGAGCTATGCCATCATGTCAGGAGAGAGGGCCAAGTTGTCAACCTCGCAGGGATTCGTGAAGGACAACGGAGATAGCGACACCAAAGTTGGTGTGGCCGCAGTTGACCGTGCATTGTCGATTCTGGCGGCCTTTGACGACGGGACGCAGCAGTTGGATCTGGCCGAGCTCGCGCGCCGCACTGGGCTTTACAAGAGCACTCTGCTGCGCCTGGCTGCCTCACTTGAGAACGGTGGAGTGCTTCGGCGAGGAGCAGACGGCGCGTTCCGCCTGGGGCCAACGCTGTTCCGATTAGGGACTCTTTACCGCGACTCGTTTGACCTGCGAGACCTGGCCATGCCTGTCATGCAGCACTTGGCCGACGTCACCGGCGAGAGCGTCTCGTTCTATGCCCGCGAGGGCGACAAGCGCATCTGCCTCTTCCGCGTCCACGCAACTCAGCACCGCATACTCCACTACCTGCGTCCGGGCACCGTGTTTCCTGCGAACACGGGCGCTGCTGGCAAGGTCCTAACGGCCTGGTCTGAACCCTTTGCAGAGAAGGCAGCCGCCATGCGCGACCAAGTCTTGATGCTCTCGATCGCTGGCAGAACGATCGCCGATACCAACGCGATGTCGGTTCCCGTACTTGACGCAGAAGGCGGCCTGGTTGGCGCAATGAGCCTCGCAGGACCGGCACTGCGCTTCGGCGAGGCGGAGCGCCCGGTTCTCGCTGCGGCCCTACTCGAGGCCGGAGCGGAACTTACGCGCCTACTTGGTGGAGACCCCACTCCGCACGCGTACAGGTTGGCCAACCTTGACGAAGTGCTGGGGCGCCCCTGAGCGGGTCTAGCCCTGCAGCAATCGCCTCACCCACTTGCTGCGATGATCGGGCCGCACCCAGGCGGTAAGTTCGCCCGCTGGCGCCATAACCACGAAGAAGCGCATAACCGTAGTTGGGGCAGTCTTCGTAAAGGACGGCCGGATTCTCGCCGCTAAGGGTAGCGAGTCCATGTCGCTGCCGGGCCTGTGCTGGAGCCCTTACCCCGCTCCTCGCGTCTCCAACCACTTCCTCACCAGCCGCCGGACCTCGTACAGGTGCCCTGACTCGTGCTCCACCAGGTGATAGACCGTCCATGCTGGCGTCATCGAGTAGTCCTCTCCAGCGGGTGACTTCAAGTCGTTCCACTCGTCAAGGCTCATGGCCCCTACGACCTCGAGGAACCGCTGCCGCGCCCGCTTGAACCTGGCCAAGTGCTCCTCGATGGGTACGTCCTTGACGTGCCTCAACTTGCCGTCTTCCGTCCGGTCGTTGAGCGGGAACAGCTCCTTCAGGTCGGCTGGCAGGCCGGTGCCGAGCACGTCGAAATACAGCCAGCCCAGCTCGACGCCAGCGACGTGATACAGCAACGAACCAACCG
Organism: uncultured Trueperaceae bacterium; assembly: GCA_937907415.1. The sequence continues at coordinate 5,712 of CALCHY010000347.1, read as the reverse complement.
AGTTGTCGGCGCTGTCAGGGCCTCGCCAGTCGTAGAACGCCTGGCCGAAGCCCGCCCGTTCGATGCGCGCTAGGGTGTTCAGCAGGTTGCGCCTCACCTCGCCCATGGCCCACAGCCACACGCCCACCTCTGGTACGGCCCCTGGGAAAGGAATCATCTTGTGTATCGAGCGCTCGGCCTGGCTAGCTGGTTCACTCATGCGCTGCTCCTAAACTTGGACCCGATGAGTAGGTCTTCGGCTCGATATTAGAGGCGCCAACGGCCTGAATGGTCAGATCTCGCTGGGCTTCGCTGAGGACGGCGACCGAAATACCCCACAGTCCCATGTCGAGAACCGTTGCGTGCGTTACGCACGACGCTCGACCTGCTCAGCCTGTGGTTGCCGGTGATCGGCCGTCGCTTCCCCGCCTAACCGGGAGGGGCGTCACGGTCAGCGCGACAGCTTCGACGGCCACCACACGCGTTTGTCCATGTCGTACAGCAGCCCGGGAACCAGCAGCGAGCGCACGACGAAGGTGTCGAGCAGCACGCCGAAGCCCACGATGAAGGCCAGTTGCAGCATGAACATGATCGGGATCACCCCGAGGGCCGCGAAGGTCGCCGCCAGCACGACACCGGCCGAGGTGATGACGTTGCCCGTCACCAGCAGGCCGTGCAGCACGCCCTCGCGTGTGCCCCTCTCAATGGATTCCTCACGGATGCGGGTGGTGAGGAAGATGTTGTAGTCGATTCCCAGCGCCACGAGGAACACGAAGCCGAAGAGCGGCACGCTCGGATCGGCGCCTGGGAACTCCAACAGGTGGTTGAACACCAGCGCCGCCACACCGAGAGTGGCCAGGTAGGAGATGACGGTGGTGGCTATCAGGATGAGCGGCGCGACCAGCGAGCGGAGCAGCAACATCAGCATGATGGTTATCGCCACGAGGACGATGGGGATGATCTTGAAGATGTCGGCGCGGGCAGTGTCGCGCGTGTCGATGTCGACGGCGGTGCCACCGCCCACCAGCGTCTGCTCGTCAACCGCATGGACGGCGGTGCGCAGGCGCCTGACCGTTTCGGAGGCCGCGTCGCTGCCCTCGGCGGAGGCGAGGGTGGCTTCGATCTCGATCCACTCCTCGCCTGCGAAAGGGAAGAGAAGCGGCGAAGCGGCGGCGTCCCCGCGGCCGGACACCACCGAAGCGCTGACGGTGATCGAGGCGCCCGTGACGCCCTCGACGCCCTTCACGGTGGCCAGGAGTTGCTCCGCCAGCTCGGGGCGGCCGAGCACGATGACAGGGGTACCGACGCCAGCTGCGAAGTAGCGCTCGCGCACCGCCTCGCCACTTCGCGCCTCCGAGTACCCGAGCACGAAGTCGCTCTCGGGTACGCCCGTGGCGCGTAGTTGCGGCACGAAGGCGGCGGCAGCGAGGAGCGCCACCAATGTAACCGACCATACGGTGCGCGGTCGGCTGGCGATGAGCTTGGCCACCGCGGCCCAGAACCCGATCCCGCTACGCTCCGCCAGCCCGACCCGCGGTGCGTTGGGATAGAACACCCGCCGCCCGAACAACGCCAATAGGGCGGGGAGGAACGTGAGCACCGACAGCATGGCGAACAAGATGCCCGACGCCGCCACCGGCCCGACGGCCTTGTTGGAGTTGAGGTCGGAGAACAGCAGGCACAGGAGCCCCACGATGACGGTCCCGCCCGAGGCCACCACCGGCTCGACGGTGGCGCGCCACGCGGTGCCGAGCGCCTTGCGGTGGTCCTCCTCATCGTGCAGCGCTTCGCGGAAGCGCGACACCAGCAGCAGCGCGTAATCGGTGGCCGCCCCGATCACCAGGATGAACAGGATGCCCTGCGCTTGCGCGTCCAGCTTTATCCAGCCGGCGGCGGCCATGTAGTACACGGCGATGATCGACGAGGCCAACGCGGCGACGGCGCTGAGCAGCACGATGAGCGGGAGGATAGGGCTGCGATAGACGATGAACAGGATGATAAGGACGGCTATCACGGCGACGGCGAGTAGCAGCCCGTCGATGCCGGCGAACGCGCCCGAGAGGTCTGCGACGAGCCCGGCCGGGCCGGTTACGTAGGCCTCCACCCCAGCGGGCGGCTGGGCGGTGATGGCCCGCATCTCTTGAACGGCCTCGCGTGGATCGCCCTCGATCAGTACGAACGCCTGCAGCGCCAACGGATCGCCGTTGGCGGAGGTGTCGCGCGAAGGCAGGAGGGGCGATGACTGACCGACCCCGCTCAAGGCCGTGATCTCGGCGAACTGGGCCTCTACTCCTGCGCGTTTGGCGGAGTCGAAGCCGCCAGGCGCGTGATACAGGAGGATGGCCGGCGGGTTCTCGGCCTGGGCGGAGGCCGCCAAGATCTCGCTCACTCGAGTCGATTCTGCACTGGCCGGCAGGAAGCTGGTCCTCGACTGCTCGATGACCTCCGACAGTCGGCCGAAGTAAGGGCCGCCCACGCCGGTGAGGGCGACCCAGATCAGTGCGAGCACGAGCGGCACCAAGCCGCGGACCTTACGCATGTTCGATTCCACTCTCTCTTCCGCAGGTACGGCTCAGGTGCGAGTTGTTGTTGCCACTCATGCTCGCGGGCGTGGGGTGGCTTAGGCGACCGACTGCTTCGCGGTAAACACCGACGGCAGTACGACCAGCCCTGACAGTCCGACGAGGACGTAGACGATCGACGACAGAGCGTTCTTCTCGCCGAACGAGTTGCCGGTCACGGCGGCCACCAGGTCGAAGCCGAAGAGGCCGACGAGTAGCCAGTTGAGGGCTCCGACGATTACGAGGATCATTGAGATGAACTTGAGCGTGCGCATGTGTGTTCCCTTCCGTACCATCAGGCTTTGAAACCCAGAACTCTTGTTCAAGGTTTGTCCAGAGTCTACTCGTTGCGCTCGTTGCTTGTCAAGCCTCTGTCTAACCTCTATACTGGGCTTGATGTTCACGATCAGGGAGGCAGCCGACCGCGTGGGACTCACCCCCGACCTTCTGAGGGCGTGGGAGAAGCGCTACGGCGTGGTGCAGCCGCAACGCTCGCCCTCTGGTTACCGGCTATACAGCGAAGCAGACATCGCGCAGCTAGAAGCAATGCGCGAGCTCATCGACAGCGGCTGGCGCGCGCGTGAGGCCGCCGGCCACGTGTTGACGGCAGCGGAAGGGCGACGACCCGCGGACAACTCGGCACCTCGAGGCGCTGCGGAGGCCGCGGCCGCAACACCTGACGGCGTTAATGCGACCCCGGCCTCCGAAGCTAGTGGGAAGCTCCAGGCGCGGTTCGTGGACGCCGCTGCCCGTCTGGACGCCGCGACGCTGTCCGATCTGTTGCACGACTTCGCCGCCGCCGGCCGGTTCGAGGTGGCGGTCGAGACCAGGCTCTTCCCTGCACTGCGGGCCGTCGGCGACGCCTGGGCTGCGGGCGAGGTGTCGGTGGCAGGGGAGCATGTGGCCAGCGCCGCGATCCTCCGTTGGCTAGGGCAGCGCTACGACGCCGCGTCCCGCGACACAGCGCGGGCCGACGTAGTGGTGGGCCTGCCGCCCGGCGCGCGCCACGAGTTGGGGGCGCTGGCCTTCGGCGTGGCTCTCCGCCGGCTCGGCGTGAAGACAATCTACGTAGGAAGCGATCTTCCCGCCGCCGACTGGGTCGAGGCCGTTTCGAGCAACGGGGCGCGGATGGCGGTAATCGGAGTGGTCATGGAGGAGGATTCCGCCGCGGCCGCCACCGTAGCCAAGGCCCTGCGGGCGGCGGCGAGTGGGGTGCAGGTCGCTTTCGGCGGGCCAGCGGCCGCGGCCCTGAAGCGCTATGGGCACGTTCTGCCTAGCGGCCTGGAGGACGCTGCCGAGGCCGCCAAGCGGCTGCTTGACGAGGCGCAAGCGGGGCCCAAGCGGCATCTTGCATCCTCGAGGAAGAAGTGAACTCGTTCTGAGGCCGCGGCTCACATCAAGGGGGCCAGGGTCGCTTAAGACGACCCTGGCCCCATCCAACGCCCGGCGTCAGGCATACGTGATGCCAGACACTCGTGCACCTACTCAGTAACCGGTGTGGATCATCCCCATGCCGAACTCGGCGTCGTTGCCAGGCTGGCCAACGTCGAGAGCACGCGACCGGAGCTGCGCCTCGAGCTGAGCGAGCTTTAGGCTACCGGAACCGCCGTACTCGGACAGGATCAGGGCGGCTACCCCAGCCACGTGCGGAGCAGCCATGCTGGTGCCGCCGGACCAGTAGTAGCCGCCATTGCCGGTGGAGAAGACTAAGTCCAGCACGTAGCAGTACTGGGTAACGACCACGCGGCACAGCTCGTTGCCGGGGTAGGCGGTATCGCCACCGGGGGCGGTGAAGTCGAGGTGCGAGCGCCCATAGTTCGAGTACGACGCCAGAACGTCGAACTTCGGCTCCTGACCAGCTATTAGTTGCGGGATCCAGCCCGTCGGCGCACTAGCGCCGACCGTGATCACACCAGGCGCGCTGCCGGGCAGCGTGATGAGGGCGCCAGCGCCATCGAAGTTGATAGCGCTGTTGCCGGCCGAAGCCACTACCAACACGCCCTTCTGGGTGGCGTACCTGACGGCCGCAGCCATGGCGTTCGCGAGCTCGGCGACGTCGCGGGCGCTCACCCACTCGTCGTCGACCGGATCTTCGGTGCCCAAGTCGTCCCAGAACCCCGCCTTGTAGAACAGTGCGCCCAGGCTCATGTTGATGATGTCAGCGCCGTTGTCTGCGGCGTAGATGATGCCGCTCATGACGTCCTCGAAGGTGCCGCTGCCCTCGTCGCCGAGTACCTTGACGAGCAAGAGGCTAACGTCAGGTGCGATCCCGATGGTCCCGCGGCCGTTCTCTGCCGCACCGATCGTACCTGCGGTATGCGTGCCGTGGCTGAATGTGTCGGTGAGGGTGTAAGTGAGACCTTCACCCGTGAAGTCGGCGCTCAACGGGGAGATGTTAGGAGCCAAGTCCGGGTGATCCGTGTCGAAACCGGTGTCGAGAACCGCCACCGTGACACCGGCGCCACGAACGCCGGCCTCCCAGGCCTCAACCGCGCCGACGGCCGTGTGGCCCCACTGCAGGTTGAAGTATGTGTCAGTGGAATCGCTGAACGGCGGGCTGCCAGCGTCGATCTCGAGGGCGACGTTCTCTACCGGCTCGAGCCACTGCACGCGCACGTCGCGTACTACGCTGCCGAACTTAGCGTAGGCATCGGGGTTAGCGGTAGTCACCGCCGCAAGTCCAGCGCCTTGAGAGATGACGCGCAGCGAGTCGCCGTTGGCGGCCGCAACGGCCTCGAGGCCCTTCTTGAGGTTCCCCTTGCCAACGATGAGGAAGTCGGTCTGCGGGCCACTTACGGCGGCGGTCTCGACGGGGACGGCTTGCACGGCAGCAGGTTGATTGCTACAGGCCGCCAGGAGTAGGCCCAGTATGGCCAGCGTGACCAGTGGCATGAAGCGGGCTCTGAAACGGAACCTCATTATTCGACCTCCCGATGCCCTGCGCCTTGATTGCGCAACGGGCTATGGCGCAGGAACACCCCATTGGGCCAATGACTGACCCAGAACCGATAGCTACATCCATCGAGTTCCCACTTCGATTCCCCACTGGCGGTCTTCTTCTGCGCTATTCGTCACTCTACACTCTCACGCGTCCCTCATCGAGGCATTTGAACAGTCACGCCGCGAGAGGGTTTTGCCAGGGGCAGAGGCGCACGCGCATGCGTTCTGCGGT
>CALCHY010000346.1 GCA_937907415.1 uncultured Trueperaceae bacterium | reverse complement strand
GCGATCGCGGCCACGATTCAAGTAGAGAACGCGGCGCTCGGCACGCAAGCTGGCATCGCGCAGCAGCTCGAACAGGACGCTCAACGCGCCACCAGCGTCAGGCAAGGCCTCAACGTCCTCACCGAAGCTGTCGCCCACCAGCTGCGAAACGACGCCATCCTGTCCGGAGCCGTCATCGAGAACCTACAAGCTAGCGCCCGGCAACAAGCCATAACTAACCACCAACTTCAGGTCCTCGCCAACAGCGTCATATCCGAAGAAGAACGACGCATCGCGCAGGAAGAAGTCGAGATCAACAATGCCTTACGCGACGCGCACAGCAGCATCGAAGACTCCGTAACCCAGTTCAAGAACACGCTGCGGGACGCAGCGAGCGTCACTAGCACCGAACCGATGAAGCAGCTGGACTTCACGACCTGCGGGATGTTCCCGTCATCATGCCGCTAGGTAGAACCACCCGGAGCCTACTGCGCTCCCTGGCGATAATCGCCCTCCTCATGTCCGGCTTCGCGATGGCGGAAACAGAGGAGGGCCCACCGACATGCCGTGAGCTCGCCATAGAAGGCGATTTGGCTCACAGCGCGCAGTGGATCTGCAGCGTCGCTAGGTTGGCTGATGCGCTCAATATAGTTGCCTGGATTGACGGCGTAGCCTGGGCGATTCTCATCGCAGTCTTCGTTGCCCGTACGCTTCAGATCAGCCTCGCACCCAACCCTGGCCCTAAAATGCGCGGCTTCCTAACCGCCGCACTCTTCTCCTTCGGCCTGATGATCAGCCTCACCGCCGTGCGCGACACCAGCATGAACATCTGGATGGAAACGCATGACTTCAGCCAAGGCAGAGGCCCAGAGAGCATCATGCTGTCCCTCGCTGGGCTTGCGGAGGATCTCAACGCACCACGTTTCGCGGACGCGCTCACCGGCATCGCAGTAGCGGACGAGATCGAAGCCACCCCGGCCATCGAAGGCGCTGGGGCAGCGGCCGCCGCGGCTGCCGCAAGCCCCCCTGCGCTCAGGTCAGTGCGCATAGGTGCCGTGGCGGGCCGCCTCGCAAACTTGGCCCGCGGCCTACCGATCCTGCGAATTATTGACGCCGTACTCGTACCCGTCCTAGCGCTCTACTCGATGATCGTCTTCGGGAGTGCCCTGACTGTACTCGTGGCTGGCTTCCTCTTACCCGTCGGCGCCATCATGCTACTCACTGGCCGCGGCGAAGCGTTCTTCAGCAACTGGGTGAACGTGATGCTCGCGTCACTACTGACCATGCTTATTTTCCCCCTCATGTGGGGCGTCGCGATGGAAGTAGCAGTCGTCGCGCCCATCAGAGAGGTCGTCGCCACCTGGGTCGAGACTACGGCGGAATACCAAGAGGTCATTGACGCCGCCGCCCCCTCAGAGTATGGCGGCTTCATCATCGGGCCCATACGCACCTGGTTATCACACGCTCGTGCCGCCGCCGAATCGTTCGTCCCATCCGTCATAGCGCTCTTACAGTTCGGCGGAAGCATCGTCACGATGGTCTTCCAGATGCTGCTAGGCCTCATCACGGCCTTCGGCCTGATCTTCCTCCTGCAGAGCATCATCACGAAGTTCATCGGCGGAATGGCGGCGACCGCCAAAGCCGGTTCGTTCAGCCAACTCCTAGGGGGCGGACTCAAAGGGCGAGGAGGCAAGAACACCTCCGAGACAAGCACCAAAACCACCACCAACAACAATGGTGGCGGCAGCGGCAGCGGCGGCGGCGGCGAAGGCAGCCCAGCAACGGGCAACGCCGCAAACGTAACCACTAGCGGCGGAACAGGCCCCCTTCGCCCGGACCCCATAGCCAGCGGCGGAACCACTACCAACTCCGCACCCACCCCCATCCCAGCAGGCCCAGACCCCGTAGGCCGGTTCGCCACGACCTCCTCAGAAGGACGCCCCCTCAACTAACCGTGATGACCATCGCCCACCACCACACTAGCGGCACACTCCACCAACGGCAGGTTCACCGATGATCACCGCCCTATTCGGACTCGTTACCTTCACCGCCCTCGGGTGGGCCCTGTACAACGTCTTCGCGGCCACCATGAGCAGCCTCAACGCGCTCGCGGGCGCCGGGTGGGCTACTTTCGTGAACGTCGACCCCAGCAACACCCTGATGTTCCTATATCAGTGCCTCGCGGCAAGCGCCTGCGCGCCAGTGCTGGGCCAACAGTGGGTAGCCCACTACTCCCTGATCCCCCTCTTCATCCTGCCCGGCGCGATACTCGCCACCATCGTCGCGAGCCGCATCGCGAATCGCCCCACCGAGCAGAAGGCGCCGGGGCAAGCGCATTGGGGCACGACCGCCGAACTAAAGCGGGAAGGCTACATCAAGACCAAGGAAGACGACAGCGTGCGCGGCTACTTCGGGATTCACAAAGACTCGCGCAAGAAGCTCCAACTGCCCGAGCACATCCGCTACAGTCACTGCCTCGTCATCGGCGGTCCCGGCGCCAGGAAGAGCACCGGATACCACAAGCAAAACATCATCCAAGACATGCGCGACGGCGTGAACATCATCGTCTTCGACCTGAAGTACCCCGACCCGCGCGGCGGCTTCTTCGACATGGTTACCCTTGCCGCCGACGAGTACGACTACGACGTGCAACTCATGCTGCCGTACGACAAGGTCACACACCGCTACTCCCTACTCACCAAGGCCACTACGGAGACAGGCGCCCGTGACGTGGCCAGCATGATCCTGCCGCCCGGCCAAGGCGGCGACGGCAGCGAGTTCTACCGCAACAACGAACGCATCATCCTCACGGGCCTGATCCTCGCCGCGGCCCGTAAAGAGAACGGTTCCCTCAAAGAAATCGTCGATGCCCTCCGACAAGGAGCTCGGGGCATGAGCGCGTACGTCAAAGCCGCCGAAGACCCGGATGTGGCGGACATGATCGGCACCGTACTAGACGGGATGGACATCGATAAGCAGAAGGGCGTCCTCAACGGGTTGCTCGGCAAGCTCGAGATCTTCGGCGACCCGGACCTCCTTTCCTTCGGTCAGTTGAGTAGGGATCCGCGCGAGAACATCGACCTGCGGCGTTTCGCGAACCAGAAAACTATCCTGTACGTGGGTGTGCCGCAGCAGAAGCTCGGCGCGAACGGCCAGATGTTCCTACAGTTGATAAAGCGCAGCATCGACGCCGAGCTTGGCGAGATCAGCCGCGAGAATGCCGGCGTCTTCCCCATCCCCATCAGTTACTACCTAGACGAGTTCGCCAACTTCGGGCCACTACCCGATATCGGCGCTGACTTCGCTACCATGCGCTCTAGACGACTTTCCTACCACGTCACCGTGCAAAATATGGCTCAGGGCGCGGCCGTGTATGGTCATCAAGAGTGGGAAAGTTTCTACCGTAGTAACTTCCAAAGCGTACTAATATTCCCGCGTTACATCCGGTTCGGTGACGCG
>CALCHY010000345.1 GCA_937907415.1 uncultured Trueperaceae bacterium | reverse complement strand
TTACGAGAACGTGCCCTTGGGTGAGGACGTCCACGAGTACTTCAAGCGCGAGGTGCTACCCCACGTGCCCGACGCCTGGATTGATGAGACGAAGCGCGACGAAAAGGACGGGGAAGTGGGGATCGTTGGGTACGAGATCCCGTTCAACCGGCACTTCTACACGTATACGCCCCCGCGGCCGCTTGAGGAAATCGATGCGGACCTACGAGAGACAACGCAGCGCATCATGCGCATGATCGAGGGGCTGTCTGCATGATCGGCCCGGTAGGTATGGCTGCTCAAGGTATCGGCCTAGAACCTCGTTGGGGCTACGTAAAGTTGAAGTACCTCCTAGAGAGCGTGGGGTCGGGAGGTACTCCTAACACCGACGTAACTTCCTACTGGGCCGAGAACGGTGAGGACGGGTTTCCGTGGGTGGCGATTGCGGACATGTCACGCACAAGCACTGTTTCCACTACGGCTAAGAGGGTTACGCCCGAAGGCTTAAGGAGCAAAGGCCTGGCCGTTTGGCCTTCGGGCACGCTCTTGATGTCGATGTACGCGAGCCTTGGTCACGTTGCGACACTAGGAGTGCCAGCGGCAACCAATCAGGCAATCCTTGCGCTCCACCCTCGTAACAACGTCGACCCAGGCTTTCTGCGCTATTGGCTAACAGCCATCCGGCCTCTGCTTAAGGGCGAAGCAAATAGCAACACGCAGGACAACTTGAACGCCGAGAAGGTAGCTAACCTTCCAGCTACGAAGCCTCCGCTCGAGGAGCAGCGTCGTATCGCGGAGTTCTTGGATCATGAGACGGCGCGGATCGACGAGCTCGTGCGCGAGCAAGAGCAGCTGATAGCTCTACTTTGGGAGAAGCAAAAGGAACTGGTTTCGCACGTGGTACGCCGTGGGATTTCTCCCCAAGTAGAGATGCGCGACTCAAGGGTAGAGGGCATTGGCTCCATCCCCGCAAATTGGTCCGTCATGCCTCTAAAGAGAGACGTGTCCCTCGTGACTAGCGGCTCTAGGGGATGGGCTGCCCACTACTCGGATGAAGGCGCCTTGTTCATTCGCATCGGGAACCTCACTCGCACCGGATTGGGACTAGACCTGGCGGACATCCAGCGAGTCAATGTTCCTTCCGGAGCCGAGGGCGAAAGAACTCGCGTGCAGGCAGGTGACCTGCTGTTCTCAATTACTGCCTACTTAGGCTCCGTCGCAATCGCACCCGAAGGCCTCGGCCCAACGTATGTGAGCCAGCACGTTGCCCTTGTCCGGTTGCGCGGGCGGCATCTAAGTCCCGACTGGGTTGGCTACATAACTCTCTCGAGCATCGGCGCCGCCTACTTAAATGCAGAAGCATATGGAGGCGGCAAAGTTCAACTGAGCCTTGAAGACATTCGGGAAATGGTGCTGCCAGTTCCTCCTCTAGCTGAGCAACGCGCTATTACCCAGTACCTGGACAATGAACTTCAGAAGCTGGCGACACTTCGCGGCACAGCCCAACAGGTCATAGCGTTGCTTCAGGAACGTCGTGCCGCCCTCATCAGCGCAGCCGTGACCGGCCAACTTGACCTGAGCAGCTGGCAGCGGCCCGAGCCTGAGGCTGTTGCGGAGGTGGCCTGAATGCCCCACGCGTTCTCAACGGCGCATCGCGAGGCACGGCTAGAGGAGCACATCGTCGCCCAGCTGGCTAGCAGCGGCTGGGTGGTGGGCGACCCCGCCTGCTACGACCGCAAGCGCGCACTTTACTCCGATGACGTCACCGCCTGGCTGAAGGCCACCCAACCCGAGGCGTGGGAGAAGCTGGAGCGCGCGAACGGGGTGGGGGTCGAGGAGCGCGTCCTGGACCGGCTGGCGCGGGCGCTGGAATCAAGCGAGCACGGTGTCGTCAGCGTGTTGCGGCACGGGTTCGACGTTGCTGGCGCCGGGCGGTTGCGTATGTCGGCGCCCAGGCCGGAAGACAAACGCAACGAGGACGCCCAGAAGCGCTACGAGGCGAACATCCTCCGGGTGGTTCCCCAAGTCAGGTACAGCCTGGATAACGCGAACGCCATCGACCTGGTGTTCTTCATCAACGGCCTGCCGGTGGCGACGGTGGAGCTGAAGACGGACTTCACGCAGGGCGTGGAGGACGCCATTTGGCAGTACAAGCGCGACCGCAAGCCTAAGAGCGCGAAGGGGCGAGCCGAGCCGCTGTTGACGCAGAAGCGCGGCGCGGTGGTGCACTTCGCCATGAGCGACAGCCAGATCTTCATGACCACCAAGC
>CALCHY010000344.1 GCA_937907415.1 uncultured Trueperaceae bacterium | reverse complement strand
ACCCAGGACTCCACGCGCGCACGCGAGTCCTCGAAGGCAGAGACCAGGAGGTAGTCAAGATGCTCAAGGAATGGGAGAGCACCAAGAACCAGCTGAAGGGCGTCAGGCTAACGCTCATCGTCGTCGGCATCATCCTCTCAGCCCTCGGCGGCACACTCGGCGTCGCCATACTTGAGACACTCAGGAGACTAGCGGCGGGGATGCCATGACTAACGGACCAGCGCGCGCAACGTAGTGGCTATCAACACGAGGATGTACCGCGCCAACGCACCAGAGTGACACCGGCGCCTATCCCCTTGACGCGACGTGTCACAGATGTGTATGCTGCGCGCAGCCGTCATACCTTCATGTTTCTTGGGGTGTAACGCGCTAGGTGGGGCGCCGTGACCGAGTGGTCAGGTGTGGTCTTTGCAGGGCCCTTCACGCGGGTTCGAATCCCGCCGGCGCCTCCACCTCTACCCTGCGCGCTGTGCGACAGCATAGCCGCCTAGGTCCGGTAATGCAAGCTTTCGGCTTGCACACCCGTGGAAGGAGCTGGCGCATGTTGACCATAAGGCTCGACGGCAAGCGAGTGATCATTAGCGGGGACACCGCCTTTAGGTTCGGCGTCTCAGGGGAGAACGAACTGATCGTGGAAGCCCCACAGGGTGTGGCGTTCTCGGTCGGCAGCCGACCCGAGGCGCGCGTGTCCTCGCAGCGAGGCGACGCCAGTAAAGTTGTCGTCGGGCCAGGGGAGGGATCTCTGTTCGGAACCGAGGGTGAGGTTGCTTTCGACGCTCAAGTCGAGGGCCAGCAAGCGTACGCGTACCTCTACGCTGTTCTCGACAGTCAGAATCGTCCCATGACGACGGTTGAGCTCACGGAGCGCGTGCTGTCGGAGACCGCCTACCGCACTGAGTCCGCGAATCCTAAGAACACCTTGTTCACGTCCATGAGTCGGCGACCTGAGATGTTCTCACGGTCCAAGACTCCGAGTGGAGACACGGCCTGGGGACTGCGCAAGTGGGGTGGCGCAGACATGAAACGCGAAGAAGCGCATGGTTGATAGAGCGCGCCCAGCCACGCAGCCAACTCTTGAGCGCAGCGGTCGGCAGCGGCCAGAGCCCGGCAAGCAGCCAGTATGCATTAGCTTTACGGCCCCAATTAACAACCAATCGGCTGCCGTGCTGATGGCCGCATGTGCCGATGCTTTGGCCCAAAATTGCGATGAGATTCACCTACTGCTCTCGAGCCCCGGCGGTAGTGTCGCGGATGGTATCGCTGCCTACAATTACATACGTGCCATTCCCGTGCCGAAGACGGTCTACAATATCGGTACGGTTGACTCAATAGCGAACGTCGTCTTCCAAGCGTTCGATTACCGAATCGCTAGCCTGACATCAAGGTTCATGTTTCATGGAGTCGGATTCGATGTTAGACAGGCTAGGTTTGAACTCAAGGACCTCCGAGAGCGCATGCAGAACATTGAGAACGATCAAAGGATGATCGCCGGCATCTTGGCAAGGCACACGGATCTCGAAGCAAAAGAGGTTGATGACCTATTCTTGGAAGCCGCCTTCATCCCCTCCTCTGATGCTCAAAAGCGAGGCATTGTTGATGAAGTCGCTGATCCTAGCTTGCCCCCGGGGATACCCATCATGCAGCTGGTATTCAACGGGCAATGAGCCGTTTTCCGAGACAATGCGGACGTACCCCTTCTCGTGCTCCGAACCGTAGGACCGTGGGTAGGTGTCTACAGGATCCCGTTTCGTTTTCCTAGTGGTCATGGCAACGCCTCCCTGCGCCTGCAGTCTAGACCGTCGGGGTTTCCAGGCTACCCATATGCCCTCAATCTGGCCCTTTTCGTACCACCTTCCGTACCACCAAGCGCTCCTCGATCCTGGGCGCTGGCCCCTCCTGAGGCGTCGGCCATCGAGTGGTTGCGCGAGTCCTAGAACGCTCGAAGGAGGCTGAAAACGGTACGTTCTGCTACCAACCTGCTACCAAGGGCCGTAATGTTGAACGGCGCCTCGTGAGCGAGGGGCTCGTCCTCGACTTCGGAGACCTCGACTGAGCCACAAACCAATCACGATCAACGCCCCGCCGACAGTCCGGCGGGGCGACACTTTTGGAGTTCCAAACCCCCAAAAACGCCCCCGGTCAAACGGGGGCGCGTCGATTATCACGATGGCATCGGCCTATTCGCTTAGGGGCACTACCGCTTAGAAGGCGGCTGCTCTATCCACTGAGCTACTGGTGCGCGCCAGCG
>CALCHY010000343.1 GCA_937907415.1 uncultured Trueperaceae bacterium | reverse complement strand
GCAACGCTTCGTGGTCGCGGCGCGCAGCAACGACCTCTTCTACGGCCAGTGTGCCTGCGGCGGCTCAACCACCATCGACTACTTCAACCTCGCCACCAACACGAGCGTCACGCATAAGGAAACCGGCACCGACCTCGGTAATCAACTCAACGTCCGCTTCGGTTACGCGGACGGCGCCGATCTCTTCATCGGCGGCTCGGACTACAGCGGAACGAACACCAACTTCCTTCTCAAGCTGAGTCCCGACACCCTCGATCTCCTGAGTTCGCGCAGCTTCATGAACGGCCTGCCGGACGACGGACCGCGGGTCGAAGACGTCACTGCCCGTGGCGACGACCTGCTGGCGCTCGTGGGCGACAGCATCGTGATCGTGGGCCCCACCGGCCGCGCCGAGCGCACATACAAGTTGCATGGCATCGGCTCGAGCGCACCCACGGGCCTCACCACCATCGGCTCGAACGTCTACCTCCTCACCCTCACGGCCGAAGGAAAAGGCTTCATCTACCAGGTGAACCTGCCTTGAACTCGGCTGGGTGAGGCCGCCGAGCCATCCAGGATCGCCGCTCCCACCTCAGGTCACCGGAACGCTCGACCGCGTCATGGCGAGAGCGTCCGGTGACGGAAGAGATAGCCGGCCAACGGCACGCACACCACGACGATCCCGAGCGACCATACGAGCGACAGCCAGATGTGATCACCAACTGGCGTGCCGTTCATGAGCGCGCGGATGGCCTCGATCACGTGCGTTACGGGCTGATTCTCCGCGAAGACCCGCAGGGCGTGGGGCATGGTGCTCGTGGGCACGAAGGCGGCGCTGGCGAAGGTCAGCGGGAAGATGATCAGGAAGCCCATCCATTGCACCGACTCGATGCTTCTGGCCAGCAGACCCAGGATGGCCGACAACCAGGAGATCGCGAGGGTGAACAGGAGGATGATCCCGAAGATCACGAGCCAGTCCACGGCGGAGGCTACCGGGCGGAACCCCACGAAGAACGCCGCCACGATCATGATCAGCGACGAGAGTGTGTTGCGCACGAGGTCTGCCACCACGTGCCCGGTCAGCACGGCCGAACTGGTCATGGGTAAGGACTTGAAGCGGTCGATGATGCCCTTCTTCAGGTCGTTCGCCACCGAGAGCGAGGTGGTGGTGGCTCCGAACGCGGCCATCTGCACCAGGATCCCCGCCACCAGGAAGTTCACGTACACGATGCCGCCCGTGTTGATGGCGCCGCCGAACACGTAACGGAAGAGCAGCAGGAACATGAGCGGTTGGATGGTGAGGCCTAGGAGTTGATCGATGTTCCGGAAGATGTGCTCGAGGCTGCGCCCGATGAGCATGGAGGTGTCCGAGAACGCCCAGTAGAGTTCGGAGTGCTGCTCCATCTCGGCGCCGAACCTGCGCGGCGGACCGGTCAGTTGCGGGCCAACGTCAATCGAGCGACGCATGGGCTTCTCCCGTTCCCGCTGGCCGACCGCCGGTCTCGTGGCCGGTGAGCTGCAAGAACACGTCGTCCAGCGTCGGTTTCTGCACCACCATCCGCTCGAGCTCGATCCCCGCATCGTAGAGCGGATCGAGCACCTGCTTGATGGCGCGAACGCTGCCGTCGGTCGCCACGCTCAAACTGCGCTCTCCTTCACTACTCTGTAGGCCCATCCCGAACGCGCCCACGATCCGTTGGGCGGCGGCGAAGTCGTTCCCGGGCGCTATCACCATCTCTAGCCGCTCCGAACCGACCCTGGCCTTCAGCTCATCGCCCGTGCCCTCTGCGATGATCTTGCCGCGGTCGAGAACTGCGATGCGGTCGGCAAGCTTGTCTGCCTCGTCTAGGTACTGCGTGGTGAGAAGGATCGTCACGCCACCCACCATCAGCTTCTCGATGACGTCCCACATCGCCAGTCGGCTGCGAGGGTCGAGGCCCGTCGTCGGTTCGTCCAGGAAGACGATCGGCGGCACCGCCACGAGGCTCGCCGCGAGGTCAAGGCGCCGCCGCATGCCGCCGGAGTACGTCTTGACCATCCGTCCAGCCGCGTCCTCCAGATCGAACTGCGCCAGCAGCTCCTCCGCGCGGCGCTGGCTGACGGCCTTGCTCAGGTGGTAGAGCCGCCCCATCATCTCGAGGTTCTTGCGCCCCGAGAGCAGTTCGTCCACCGCCGCGTACTGCCCGGTGAGGCCGATGATGCTGCGCACGGACTTCGCGTCGCTCACGACGTCGAACCCACCCACCTGCACGGAGCCGCCGTCGGGTATCAGCAGCGTAGCGAGGATCCTCACGATGGTCGTCTTGCCTGCCCCGTTCGGCCCCAGCAGGGCGAGCATCTTGCCGCGCTTGACCGTGATGTCGATGCCCTCGAGAACCCGCACCTTCTTGAAGGACTTCGTAAGTCCCGTGATGACGATAGCGTCGTCCGGGGCCGTCGCCGCTCCGGAGTACTCCGGCTGCACCCAGTTGTCTGAGGCTTGTCGCATAGCTACGGTAGTCATGCTCACCTCCGGAAGGTTCACGGGCAGGCGTGGCGGGACTCGGTCCGGTACTAG
>CALCHY010000342.1 GCA_937907415.1 uncultured Trueperaceae bacterium | reverse complement strand
TCGGCATACAAACGGCGGGCGAGGCACACCGCTGAGGATCGGCTCTGGCGGCGTTCACTTCGTCCTAGGTGCCGATCGCCCGGGCGGAAGCGGGCCCGGGCGAAGCGATTTCTATAAAGTGCTGCAGGTCGAGGCGTTGCGGCCCATGGTGCGTCACGGCGCCGCCGTGCCCGTTGGCCGCCTCACCAGCCCGCCTATCGCGCCTATTCGCTCCACAAGGCGAAGGCGACCCTTCCGCTTACCTAAACGCGCTACGCAGCGCCATGGAAGCGATGGCGCTCAGGTTCGACCGCAGGAACGCGTTGAGCGTCATCTGCTCACCGTTCGAGAACGTGAGGTTGAGATCGTCGCCCAGAAGGCCGCTTGAGCCGAGCGTGCCCTCGAAGCTCACCGCTACGCTACCGTTCACCGTGAGCGCACCACCGCTGAGGCGCACGGATTGCAGGTTGCGACCGGCGTCCAGCTGCACGTCGCTGAAGTCGAAAGCCAGGCCGAGGCGGTCGTCATTGGCGGAGATCCCCAGATCAACGCTGCCGGAGTTGACGTCGACGTCGTCCACGAAGCAGCTGGTGGCATCGCGGTGGGCAGTGCCATTGGCCGAGAGAGCCCAGTTGAAGGAGAGCGCGTCGCCGCCGCTGACGGCCGACACCTTACCGCTGAGGGAGAATGTGCCGCTATCAAGGGGGATCCTCAGGCGGAAGTCGTCTAGGGAGAGCCGACTGGTTCCGTCGACAATGGCGCCAGAGGCGTCGAGGCTGGCGGGTTCCAGGATGAGGCCGCAGCCCGGCACGTTCTGCCAGGTGGCCGACGAGGCGAACTCGCCGATACTGGCGCCGCCGACGGTCACGTCCACGGTCGCGCCCTGAGGCGCCTCGTGCAGCGTGCCCGCCTCGTCCTTCGCATCCACGGTCGCGCCCCAATCCACGGTCAGTTGCGCTGCTTCCTCGTCACCCAGTTCGGGCCAGCGCAGAACCAGCTCAGCGCTGTTCTCCACGAAGAGCCAGTCGGACGTTGCTTCGTTCCACACGTACACGCCGCGCGGAAGCCGGTTAGGCGTCTCACCCGCTGGCAGGCCGCTTGAGAGGGCGCCCATCGTCCTGGCATCTAAACCGAAGGTCGCCCCCTGGAGGATGTTGCCCGCGGACGCCTGCATGTTGTCTATGGCGGACGCCGTTGCGCTTGGGGAGTACTTGACGGCGGGCTGCCTGTCTGACGGGTCGCTACACGCCGTTAGGCCAATAGCAAGTACGGCGACAGCGAGCAACGGAAGACGCCAGGCTCGACGCTGCATCATGTTCTTCTCCTAGTCATGAACTCCTCCTAGTTGGGTCGACTCTGCCTGGTCGTAAGCACCGAACCGTGGAGGCGACCACCCTACTTCGTCGTGGCCTCCGGCCGGCGGCAGAGTGACAATCGGCCGTACGGCTGACGGTAGCAGCCTTCTATGAGAGCCCTCCTCACTGAGCTCATGGGGGTGACTGCCGCCCTTGGCGCCGCCGACCACATCGGTCGGCACCTTCGGAGTTTCCTGCCTCTATCATGGCCGCGGGACCGATCGACACCCTTCCCATCGTCTCCGTCAGCCACCCGCAAGCCAGTGGAGGAACACAACATGGCCCAGGAACGATGCATCGGTC
>CALCHY010000341.1 GCA_937907415.1 uncultured Trueperaceae bacterium | reverse complement strand
CGAACCGCAAGAGAAGCTCCACGTCCTCCTACGCGTCACCCGCAGCAAAGCGCCCCCCAGCGCCGTCGTCGAAAGCCGCAACGGCCTCCACTGCTACTGGTACGCCGCCGACGGCGAAAACCTCGACCCCCGCGAGTACGCCGAAGTCAACATCCACCTCATCGAGAAGTTCGGCGGCGACAAGCAAGCCAAAGACCTCGCACGCGTCCTACGTGTCCCCGGCTTCATACACCGCAAAGAGGTAGACCAACCGCACCTCGTGAAGCGCATCATCGAGCAGAGCAACCGACGCTACACGGCAGAAGAACTCAAGGCCGCCTTCCCACTCCCACCCAAGGAGGAGAAGAGCACCTCCATCCACTTCCGCACCGAAGCGAAGACCAGCAAGCCCTACACGCACTACGACGACGACCCCGAATGGGTATGGGAGCGCGTGGTGGAAGGACTCGCCGACTGGGCGCCCGTCGATGGCAACAAGCACACAGTTCTCCTTCTAGCCTTCGGTGTCGCCAGGAAGTTCAAGGTCTCCCAGAGCCAAGCCGAATCCGACCTCTACCCGATCGTCGCCCAGTGGGACACCAAGGAAAGCACCGAACAGTCGATCATGAAGCACGCCAACTGGGCCTACTCCAGCGAAGCGGAAGACGCGCACGTGGCCGGACTCCGCAAGCTGGGCGTAACCGTCAACCTCCGCCGCAAGAGCCGCCGCAGAAAGAAGAACCCATGAACCGCACCCGCCCCGCCCTCCTTGCGCTCGCGCTCGTCGGCCTCCTAGCCGCCTGCGCGCCAGCAGCGCGAACCACCGAAGTCAGGCCTGCCGCCTTACCGCCACTCACGGCAGCAGAGCACTACCACCCCCACGAACCCGGCACCAGCCTCACCTACGTCGACGCCGAAGGAAACCAGTACGAGCTCGAGACGCTCGCGCCCAGACTCCTCTCCGGCACCGCACACCAACATCAGCAGTACGTGGGCCCCGGAGTGACGCGCAGCACCTACCGGCGGGACACGCCTCAAGGCCTACTGCTATCCCGGGTGGACGACCAAGCAGGAACCACCACCTACGACCCGCCCATGCTCGAGCTTCCGCCCGCCGGGCGCCTCGAAGTCGGTCTCCGCTGGGGTGGGGAAACCACCGAGCGCCAATACGCCACCGGAGCAGCGCTCGAGCCGAGCATCACCGCCGAGTTGTCCTACCTGGTGGAGGTAACAGACAGGCGGAACGTAAGAATAGGGAACGAGCGAGTTACCGCTTTTCTCATCAGCACCGAAGAGTACAGACGGGTGGGGGAGAGCACGAGTCGGGCGGCGCACGAGCGCTGGTACGCCCCATATTACGGCGACATCACAAACAGAGAATCCCACGACCTGGTTCAGTTGCGCAGCCCGTGAGGGACATAAAGAGTGCGTGAAAGGGAAATGAATCACAAGCCGTGTCCCGCACTCTTTACATTTCACCTTCCTTCCGTCTATTCTTAGAGCATCCGGGGAGATAGGGAACCCGCACTCGGGAACCCACACTCCCAGAAGGCGCGCCAAGCGGCGCGTAGTAATCAGGAAAGGATGCAAACGTGAAGAAGGGGACGAAGAAGTCCACCAAGGCTGCCCCTGCCCCCGCCGAAGCTAAGTCGGCGAGCGCGGCACCCAAGAAGAGCGCCAAGGCAGCCAGCAGCACCAAACGCGCAGCCACAACCAAAACCAGCAGAACAGCCGCCAAGTCCACCGCCAGGAAGGCCGCGGCCAAGAAGGCTACCCCGAAGACGACAGCCAAGGGAACCACAGCCAAAGCTGCTAAGGCACAGGCTGAGGAAACAACCATCGAGATACTCGATCCCAAGGACCAGTTCCGCGTCGACCTAGCTAAGCTCCTCGCTGGTAGCGGCAAATCCGAAGTGATCGCCGCCCGCGCCAACGAAGACGGCACCATGTTCGTCCGCTACGACATCGACGGTTACGAACTCGCCATCACCTTCGAAGCCCCACGCCTCGTGGAAGGCAGCATCCAGAAAGCCCAGAAGGAAAGCAAAGGGCTCCGCGGCCGCTACAACCGCATCAAGAACCCCGAATCCTTCAGTGTCGAGGAACTCAAGGAACGCAACTTCCCCCTCTACTGGAACGAAGCCTGGCTCCGACAAGAACTCGCGCGGCTCGGCAGTTACAGCGAGATCGCTCGCCAACACGGGTTCAAGAACCCCACCACCATCGCCTCCTACGCCAAGCGCAAGTTCGGCATCAGCGTCCAACGCGACTACGAACCCATCCGCCTGGCCGTAATCGAAGACTTCGAAACCGGCGAGTACACC
The DNA here is from genome assembly GCA_937907415.1 of uncultured Trueperaceae bacterium. The sequence goes on along the minus strand of CALCHY010000341.1, from coordinate 620 downwards.
CAACTCGAGCTCGCCGAGAAGCACAACGTCGGTATCGCCACTGTTTACCGCTGGCTGGCCGAACGTAAGCCCGCTCTCACCCAGCGCCGCGGCCGCAAGGCCAAGACGCCCGAAGAGCGCGAGATAGAACGGCTGCAGGAGCAAGTGAAAGCCGCCAACAAGGCCAGGGAGAAGCTTCTCAAGGCCGTGAACGCAGCAACCAGCGCCTAAGCCCCTGAAGGCGCCCTAGCGCCCTAACAACCCAAAAACCCAAGACCCCCGGTTCCGAAGCTGGAGCCGGGGGCTTCTTCGTATGGCCCGAGCCAACAAAAGCCTGACGGCAAGCCCAAGAGCGCAGGACTAAAGCCAAGGCAGGAGCGAATCAAAGAGAGGGGCAAGAGCCCCAGAAGGAGACAAGAATGCAGCAGAACCAGAACGAAAAGCAAGGCTTCCTCTTCGAGCCGCCGCAGACGCGCCTCGAAGCCATCAACATCACGGACATAGAACCGTGGACCACCACCGGCCGCAACGCCGTCATGAAGAGCGTCGAGGCGCTCGGCATGGTCACCGCCATCCAAGTCGAAGAACTCAAGAGCGGCGGCACCCACCGCTACCGCGTCATCGACGGTCGTCGCCGGCTC
>CALCHY010000340.1 GCA_937907415.1 uncultured Trueperaceae bacterium | reverse complement strand
GACGCCGGCGTCATCAAGTACAGCTTCATCCCCAACGCGGACTGAAGCTCCGCACTTACCCTGGCTCGCCAGCGGCATCCCCCGGGATCGACCGCCGGCGAGCCGGCCATCCTCGAGAGGAAAGCGCTGATACTCGCGCTCGCAGGTGCCACCCTAATTGCCGGAGCCCTGGACCCTGTTCTTAGACAGGCTTCCCTTGGTTCCTAAGTGTTACCACGCCTCCATCGGTGGGGAGCCAGCGACCCAGCCAGCAGGGGGTGGCGACGACAGTCCGGCGCTAGGCAGCTTCTGCTCGTAGGCCTGAGCGGGCATGAGCTTCTCCAGGCTGGAGTGCCGCCGTTCGTGGTTGTAGTACTCAATGTAGGACCCGATTCCCTCCCGGGCGACGCGCAGGTTGTCGTAGGCGTGTAGGTAGCCGTGCTCGTACTTGACGCTCCACCAGAAGCGCTCGATGAATACGTTGTCGCGCCACGCGCCCTTGCCGTCCATGCTGATCCGGATGTCCCGGGCCTCCAGCGCGCCGGTGAAGGCCTGCGAGGTGAGCTGGCTACCCTGTGGTCGCCGTTGAAGATCTCCGGCCGCCCATAACGCTCCAGAGCCTCCTCCAAGGCGTCCAGGCAGAAGCGCGCGTCATCGCCAGCAGGGTCAGGCGGCTGCTTGACTCAAGCAAACTAGCCTCCGGAAGAAGCGGGGCGGTTCAATGCGGCCGAATGGGGGCCCGGCCTGCGTACCGTGGAACGAACACCCCGGCTTTCCACTTTCGGGAAAGTGGAATCTGGTAAGCTTGATGCCCAGATGCTTCAGCCACTCGACATCGTACTTGGCCTGAAATTGGTCTCAATTGATCGGCCATTCCCTGGCTATGAGGACCTGGCCTCGGGCGTGGGAATCGCATTGTCTAGCGCTCACCGTTCGGTTCAGCGCTTGCATCAGGCGGGTCTGTTAACGCCAGCGCTCCGGCCATTGAACCCGGCGCTCCTGGAGTTACTTGTCTACGGAGTGCGGTACGTCTACTACGTCAAGCCGGGCGCGCTCACGCGCGGCATCCCGACGGCCCACGCGGCACCACCACTATCCGAGCTCATGGACGGGGGCGCCGACACGCCCGTCTGGCCGGATCCCAAAGGCAGCGTCCGGGGGTACGCCGTCATGCCGTTACATAAGGCCGTGCCAACGGCCGCGCTCAATGACCCGAAGCTGTACGAGCTCCTAGCACTAGTCGACGCCTTGAGGATCGGCCGGGCCCGTGAGCGCAAGATCGCTCAAGACGAGTTGGAGAAGAGGTTAGCGCCTTGAGCTTCAAGGTCATGCAGAACTTGTCCACCGTGGCACGCCGACTCAAGTCCCTCGGGCTAGACGACGTGGTCTACGTCGGAGGTGCCATCATTGGGCTGCTCCTCACGGACGAGGCTGCACCTGGGGTTCGGCCTACGCTCGACGTCGACGTGGTTACACCCGTCGCGTCACGCTCCGCCTACCACGAGATCGAAGCGAGGTTGAGGGCCGAGGGCTTCGTGCAGCCCATCGGAGAGGGCATACCCATCTGCCGCTGGAATATCGATGGCGTGCCCGTCGACATCATGCCGATCGACGAGGCCATTCTTGGCTTCTCGAATCGCTGGTATGGGTCTCTAGTTAGACACGCAGTGCCGTTGACCTTGCCGAATGGCGAGACGATACGTGTGGCGAGTGCTACCTACGCCCTCGCCACGAAACTGGAAGCGTTTTACGGACGCGGCGGGAGCGATTACCGGGTGAGCCATGACCTTGAAGACATCCTCATCCTGCTAGACGGTCGTCGAGAACTAGCCGCCGAAATCGCCAGCGCGGCCGAAGACGTGCGCACCTACATTGCCGAGAAGTTCGGTTCCCTCCTGGAGACGGCAGAGTTCGTGGACTCTATTCCAGGGTACCTGGATCCTGATGATGCAAGCCAAGCCCGAGAACCGCTGATACGTGAACGGATGAGGAGCATCAAGGAGCTAGCGTACAAGTGACGGCGGTTTCGCCGGTTCGTGCCTTACAGCTTCGCCGGCATCTAGGTCAATTGGTCCCCCGGGTTCTGGGGTTGGGGTAGTCCTGTGTTCTTGCGCCGGCGTTGACGCCGTAAGACGACCAGACCCTCCACTGGTGGAGTAGGCCGCCGACTGAGCCAGGAATCCCCGTACCTTCACTACGAGGAGGGTGTCAACTCCACCGGCCGCCAGATACGACCAGCGCAGTACATCCTCCGCTGGGAACGCACCGACCCTGGGGAACGCACCCTGCCGCACGCCAGCAAGAGCCCCGCGTGCTCAGGGAGACCCAGCGTTCCAAACCAGCTCGCCGGTGATCACGACCGAGGGCGGGAGCTCGCCGCCTCCGGCGAGCAGGTCGCTGAAGCTGATGATCAAGGCGGGGAAGCGGTAGTCGCCCTCGGCTGGAGGGTCGGAAACGACGCGCAACGGCTCCGCCATCTCCCCCGGGCCAAGGTACTGCAGCAGGGCAGCGTACTCGTGACCCGGGGTCGCCACCAGCCGCAGGCGCGGAGAGCGGATCAGGAGCTCGGCCCCGGGCCTCCCCCTGGCGCCGTTCGCGGGGGGCCGCCACGCCCTGAGGGGGAGCCACACCGCCGGCAAGTTCGCCTGCAGGGGCGCCACGAACGGCTCCTCTACCGACTGCCGGTAGAAGGCAACGCGCTCGAGCAGCGTGCGCAGCGCCAGGGGCGCGCCGGGCGGCGTGAACTCGTCGCGTCCGCCCAGGATGTCCCACTCCGGCGTCGGGTCGAGGTCCAGCTCGATGCGGAGGGGCACGGACTGGTCGACGGTCCCGTCGCCGCTGGCGAGCGCCGGGCCGGCCAACGTGAGCGCGACGAGCATCAGCGCGCGTAGCCAGGGTGGGACGCGCCCGCCGCTGGTTGGCCACGAGGTGAGGCTGCGGCGTTGCTCGCTCACGGTGCTCCGATCGACGTCCGCGGTGACAGCGGCACACTCAACTCTACGGGAGTGGTGGTCAGCACTAGAGAGCCGGTCGCCTCATCGTAGCCGTCGGCGGTCACGGCGTAACCTCAGAAGCCCGAGCCCAGCAGGGTGTCGCTGCGTTGGGGATCCGACCTCGGTGACCGGCCTCGTCGTAGGTCCCCTGATCCGAATCGTCCAACTCGACAGGATCGTAATCAAGGCCGGCGCTGATTGCGGCGCCGGTCGCGGCGTCCACAGCCGCGATCGTCACGATAGGAAGCGCGACGAAGCCCACGCCGTTGCCGGCGTCCCGGACCGGTCAATAGCCTCGAAACAGGCGGCAGGATCACGTCGGAATACTCATTCTCTAGTGACGGAACATCTTTGCTGCTCTCAAATACGGCTGACAAGATGATGAGCTCCTAGCGACTCAAGGCCTCGTCGACTTACGGCGCCCATCCGGTTGCGCGCGCGACGCGCTTGAGAACTGCCTGCTCTGGACCTGCGACCTGACCAATCGCGGCACACTGCGACCAACACACCGCGGCATGACGACAGCAGCAACTTCAAGGTTCGGTCATGCGCTACCGACATCTCGACAATTCTGGCTTCGGGCGTGCACGCGCAGCGTGCTTTCTTCCAACCCTTTGACCAACAGCTACATCGCCCTTGCTCCATCAACCCGGGACCCTGACGACTCGAGCTCCTCCCGGTCCCGGGCCAGCAAGCGCACTGCCTCGCCCGTAGCCATGCACCAAGATTCAGGCACACCAGACACGCGAATTCTCCTCGCCAAAAATGCTCGTCGGTTCGCGTTCACGATAGGCCCACTTTCTACGTCCTTGGATACGGCCAATTCGTGTGACGCCAGCCACGAAAGTAGCGTGCGCTCATCGTGAGCCGGTTTTGGATCATAGCGGACGGAAACCGGTTTTGCGATCCGATCTTCCTTGCTTTGTGTGTTCTGTCGCGCCACCCATTTTGCTGGTTTGCGCGTGTAGCACACGCGCCGTTAGCCTAAAGCCGCATTTTCGCTTCGCCCAACGCGGTGCCGCGCCATCAGATTCAATGTT
>CALCHY010000339.1 GCA_937907415.1 uncultured Trueperaceae bacterium | reverse complement strand
GTCGTCCTCGTCGTCCTCGTCCTCGTCATCCCAGTCATCGTCTTCGTCTTCGTCGTCATCCCAGTCGTCTTCGTCATCGTCATCGTCGTCTTCGTCGTCCCAGTCGTCCTCATCCTCGTCAGACGCCGCGGCACTCGGGCCGTCTGCCGTGGCCTCGATGACCTGGCTGCCTGCCTCGCTAAGGACGTACTCCTCGGCGTTGATCGTGAAGCCGAGCTCGGCGTCGAACCAGCTAGGTTCGTCGAGAACCGGGCCGTCTTCGCTGCGCTCGAGCAGGCCGGCAGCGATGAGGCTCTGCGCTACGTCAAGCGCGATCTCAGCGACCTCAGCGACGGCCTCCTCATCCTCGAAGGCCACGGCCATGATGGCGTGGGCGTAGGGGTCGCTTCCTGCTTGCTGCGGGTACTCGATCACCAGACTGTGGCCTTCGTAGATGGTCCACAGGGCGTCTAGTTCAACCTCGCTCAAACGCTCCGCTTGGTTGCTAGGCATGGGTTCCTCCAACGCGCTGGAGACCGCCCCTCGTATTCGGCGGTCCCGCTACTACTAGCCTACAGCCTCTCTAGGTTGAGAAGGTTGCGACTAACCCCCGGGCCCCTCAGGCGCTGGCGTCGGCCGGTGAGCAGGAAGCGCAGACGCCGTAGAACGTGAGTTCGTGGCCAAGCACCGTCAGCCCGCCTGGCAGGGTCGCCCCCTCGAGCATAGCGACTGGGCAAGCGCCGGCGAGCTCGAAGACCGTCTTGCAGCGCACGCAGCGGAAGTGGTGGTGGTGTCCTCTGCCAGCGGGCTCGTAGCGCACGGCGTCTTGTGGTAGGTGGACCGTGACCACCTCACTGCCGGACTCGAGGCGCGCCAGGTTCCGGTACACGGTGGCTAGCCCCAGCCCTGGGTGCAGTTCTCGCGCTCGCTCGAGGAGCTCTTGGGCGGTGAGCGGGCCTTCCGCGGCCGCGAGCGTTGTCAGGATCGCGCGCTGTTGCGGACTTCGTCTCATGACCAGACGATAGCAGAACCAGCGCTAGTGGGTGATAACGCTTCTCACCTGCGGGCTGTACAAGTGTACGGAACGCTTAGGCGATAGCGGCGTTGATCACGGGGATTGACAGCCGTAGCTCAGCAGTGGTTCTATTGGCCCCATGAGAACGTGTTCTCACTCGCTCTGGCGAACCCCGGCCAAGACGGCGGCCGTCTGGCGCTTGTCGCGGCTCCTCGCGGCGGCAGTCCTCCTCGCGCCGGCGGCTAGTGCGGCGGCCCTGCAGGTGACGGTCTCGCTCCCGCCATACGCCAACATCGTCGAGCGCATCGGGGGCGAGCACCTCACTGTGAGCACCCTCCTACCGCCAGGCGCGTCGCCTCACGCGTTCGACCCGACGCCATCCCAGGCAGCTAGCCTCGCGCGGGCCGACCTCATCGTCATGAACGGCGGCATCGACGCCTGGCTCGACAGGCTGGTCGCCGCCACAGCGCCGGACGCGCCCATCTTGGTCATCACCCAAAGCATCGACCTAGACACCCTAGCGCCACGCGGCGCAGACGCCGACCACGAGACCGAGCAAGCTCACGGCCACGTCGGCGCAAACCCGCACGTGTGGCTCGACCCGCTGCTCATGATCCAGGCCGCAGGCGCCATCGCCGACGCGCTCAAGGCCATCGACCCAGCGAACTCCGCCGCGTACGCAGCCGGCCTCGAGCAGCTCACGACCGACCTCCGCGCGCTAGATGCGGAGTTGACCAGCACTCTCGCCCCCGTAGCTGGAGCGCCCTTCGTGCCGTTCCACGACGCGTGGCCGTACTTCGCTCGACGTTACGACCTCGACCTCGTGCTGACCCTAGAACCGTTCCCCGGCCGCGAACCGAGCCCGAGCTACATCGCAGAAGCCGTCGCCACGGTCAGGGCGGTCGGAGCGAAGGCGATCTTCGACGAACGCCAACTCAACCCGCGCTCGGCACAGGTAGTGGCGGAGAGCGCTGGCGTGGCGCTTGCCACCCTTGACCCGCTGGGTGGAGCGCCTGGCCCGACCAGCTACGAGGAGTTGCTGCGGCAGAACGCCGCGACGATCCTTGGCGCCCTCAGATAGGACGCCCAAGGCCGGAGTCCCACAACTTGCGACCGACGATGATCTGACCAGCGTGCGCGTGGCCATGTTCGAGCAGGTGCTGGATTATGAGCACGCTCCGAACGGGCACCTGCTTCCGCCCTACGTGACGAACCACCTCGAGGTCGTTCAAGTCGTACGCCTTGAGCCCCTCCCCCACCACGCGCAGGCGCTCGAGGCAGAGCTGCAGCACGCCTTCAGGGTCGGCGTGGTCGATGGCCATCTCGAGTGGACCCTGGGCGCGCAGCTCCTCGCCGACATCCTCCCCCGTCGCGTACAACCACAGCCGCGTGCTCGAACCGCCGATGTGCCTCACGAGTCCAGCGATGGGGTTGATCGAACCTGGTGCCGGTGTCCACCACCAGGCCTCGGCGGGCAACGCGTCCGTCCAGCGCTCGACGACTTCGACGAGGTGCTGATGGCCACGCAGCCAGGCGGAAACTAGTGGAGTGCTTCCCGGAACATCACCGCTCAAGAATGGGTCCATACGAGGATGGTATCTGGGACCGTGAACCAGAGTCTGCCAGCGTGAACGGAGCGCCGGAGGCCACGCCGCTCTCTGGCTTGAGCGGGCTAGGGCGAAGCGTTGCGTTCGCACGCCCCGCGAGGCAGCCACCGCCCACAGATTTGATAATGCGACGAACTTCACCCCCCGTTTCCCCTTCCGCCCTTAGGCTAGCTGCGATGGTTGAGCAGGAGCCCGTCACCTCCCTCGAGTTGTCGTCCGCCACGGCGCTACAGCGCGTAGCGCGCCTGCAGCGCTTGTCGGAGGAGGCGCTCCGGCGCTACGCCATGCGCGCCGCCGCGGAGCGAGACGAAGACGCGTTATGGGAACTCATCGAGGCCCACTTGACCTTGCGCGGGCTGAGCGGCGTTATGACAAGCAAGCACACGCTGAGGGCTTATCGCCGCGGCCTGCACGAGCTGCTCCTCATGTGGACGGGCGAGAACCTGCTGCGGCCAACGCGCGACGCCGGGCCCCTCTACGTGCAGCGCTTGTTAGCAGGCGAGCGCGACGAGCTGCTCGCCAGTGAGCCGCCAACCTCCCGGCGCGGCCGCAAGTCAAAGACCGGACCGCTGAGCGCGGCAACGGTGGCCCTGCGCGTGGCGGCCGCCCGCGCCCTCTACGACTCATTGGCGTGGGCGGGAGCTACGGACGTCGATCCGTTCCGCGACGTGCGCATCGGCCGCGCCGCCAGCCACGCCGCTGAAGGTGTCGGCACGCGCAACTACACGGAGTTCGAACTCATCGAACTGCAGGCAGCAGCCCACGACCAGCAGGAGCGCGTGATCCTGCTGCTCGGCTCGCACGCCGGGCTGCGCGTCAGCGAGATGCTCGCCCTCACCTGGGAGGCGGTCGACTTGCGTGCTGGCGAGCTCACGGTCGTGGCGGGTAAAGGCAATAAGTCAGCTACCGTCGACCTCACCCCCAAGCTGGTCGAGGCGCTCCTAAAGTACCGGCGCGAGATGGACGCGGGTGGCGTGCCGCGGCCGTACGTGCTCGAGCTTAGGTCGCAGTTCGGGGTGTTCAACCGCCTCGAGAAGCTCTGCCTGCGGGCCGCCGTGACCTTCAAGGGCGTGCACGCCCTGCGCCACTCGGCAGGCACGCGCCTCTACCGGCAGACTGGCGACCTCGGGCTGGTGCAAGACCACCTGCGCCACGCCACCCTCGACATGGCCCGCCACTACGCCAAGAGCGACCGCCGGCGGCTACGCTCCAAGTTGGACGACTGGGGTTAGGCCGTTGTCGCCTCTAGCGCGCGGCTGAGGGCCTTGCCCAAGCGGGCGACGCCGTCTCGCACGACCTCGGCAGGCGAATGCGTGAAGTTGAGGCGCATGGTGTTGAGCCCGCCGCCGTTCGGGTGGAAAGGCGCGCCTGGGACGTAAGCGACCTTCTCCTCCGCCACGATCTGCGGCAGGAGCGGGGCGACGTCCACTCCGCCTGGCAACTCGACCCACACGAACATGCCGCCGGTAGGCACCGTCCAGCGGGAGCCGGCGGGGAAATGCTCGGCTAGCGCGTCGAGCATGGCCTGGCAGCGCTCCTGGTAAACGGCGCGCAACACGTCGAGGTGGGGCTCAAGCGCACCGGAGCGCAATACGTCGAGGGCGATGTGCTGCGAGAGCGTGGACGTGTGTAGGTCAGCGGACTGCTTGACCTGCGCGAGGCGCGCGACCCAACTGGCCGGCCCGACCACCCAGCCGAGGCGCAAGCCGGGGGCGAGGGTCTTCGAGAAGGTTCCCAGGCCCAGCGTGAGGTGAGGCGCCAGCGAACGCAGCGACGGCCCAGCCGGCCGGTCGAAATAGATGGCGCCGTAAGGGTCATCCTCGAGGAGGGGCACTTCGTTCTCCGTGAACGCTTCCGCGACGGCGGCACGCCGCCCAGCGCTCATCGTCTTGCCTGTTGGGTTCTGGAAAGTCGGCAGGAGGTACCCGAACTTGGGTTGCCGCGCGAGGGCGCTGCGGAGCGCGTCTGGGTCTACGCCCTCGTCGTCCATCTGCACGGCGTCGTAGGTGGCCTCGAAGAGCCTGAACGCCTGCAGCGCCCCTAAGTAGGACGGGTTCTCGACGGCGATGCGGTCGCCGCTGTCGATCAGGACCTTGGCCACCAGGTCGAGGCTCTGCTGCGAGCCGGTGGTGAGCATGACGTTGTCTGCCGTCACGGGTGCATGGGGTTCGCTCGCGTTGATCTGCGCCGCGATGAACTCCCGCAGCTCAGGGACCCCTTCGGTTGCGGCGTATTGCAGGACAGCGCGCCCGTTAGTAGAGAGCACGCGGTCGGCGGCCGCACGCATGGCCTCGATCGGGAAGTACTCGGGCGCCGGCAGCCCACCGGCGAACGAGATGATGTCTGGCCGGTTAGCTACTTTGAGGATCTCCCTTATCGCCGAGGAAGTCGCCCCTTTGGCTCGTCTGCTCAGGCGCTGGTTGAACGGGTCAGGCATGCTTCCTCCGTCACAGTGGACGCTGGGTCGGCCGCATGCGTGTAGCACGGGTCCTGGCCGCTCTGTGCGCCCGGTGCACTGGCGAGATGTTACCAGGGCGGCAACTGGTCGAGGCGGAAGAGCGAAACGTGGCGTGCGGTTGGACTCTGGTCATGGCAGCGCCAGGCCTAGCGGCATAATCGTGGTCATACGACGCGGCGTGGCCGAGCGAGCGGGGGCCGAATCGTCACCACGCCGCCGTCGCCTATCAGCACCTAAGCACACGGACCACAGCCACGGTCGCGTTCGGGCCGTAGCATCGGGTTGGAGGTGCGCGCATTGCCACTAGCGGCCGCCAACACCACACCCACCGACACTCTGCGAACCATGACGACGGAACTTACCGCCGTGGCGCCCTTTCGCCTCGACCTGACCGCCATGGCGCTGCAACGGAGGCGCCACAACCACATCGACGTGTGGGACGGCACGACCTTGCGCCGCGTCATGCCAGCCAGCGCTTCTGGCGGCGCGCTCGCCGAGCCGTTCCTACTCGAGGTAACGGCCGGCGCCGATCCTGCCACCGTTCAGCTGACGATCACGGGCAATGCCAACGAGCACGACTTGCAAGGGGGCGGTGAACGCGCAGCGCGCGAACTCCTCGGGCTCGACCTCGACCTCACCCCGTTCTACGCGATGGCCAAGGGCGACGAGCACCTCGCCCCGCTCGCAGACCGCCTGCGCGGCCTCAAGCCGCCGCGCTACCCCGGTCTGTTCGAGGGGCTAGTCAACGCCGTTCCGTGCCAGCAGGTCACGCTGACCTTCGGCCTTCAGCTTCTCGAGCGCCTGGCACGCGCTTACGGCCCTGTACTCGCTGGCAGGCCGGAGCTAGCGGACTCTGGACCGCTTGGCCTGCCGTCGCCTGCGGCGTTAGCGCAGGCCGACCCGGACGAGATCGGCGCCATGGGCTTCAGCAGGGCGAAGGCGCGCACGCTCATCGAACTCGCCAAGGAGGTATCGAGCGGCAACCTCGACCTCGCGGCGCTCGGGCGTCTGCCGAGCAGCGAGGTGTTGGAGCGCCTGCGTGGCCTCTACGGGGTGGGGCGCTGGACGTCCGAGTACGTGCTCCTGAGGGCCCTCGGTCGCCTAGACGTCTACCCTGACGGGGACTCTGGGGCACGCAACGGCCTGGCGCGCTTCCTCGGTGAACCGGGCAAACCTAGTTACGAATGGGTCGCTGAGCGCGTCGCGCCGTGGACCCCGTACGCCGGCTTCGTCTACCTGCACTTGTTGGTCGACGGCCTAACGAAGGCAGACGAGACGTTCGAGCTTCACGCCCCGCTGCCAACCTGACGCTCAGCGCAATGCGAAGCTAGCGTGCACGACGGCCGTGATGCGTTTCTCGATGGTCGTCGTGTCGTACATGCCGTAGGCCGAGACGTCGGTCGAGTTGAGCTGCGTCACTTGGAACACGCCGCTGTCGGCTGACCGCAGTTGCCCGACGCTCACGCCGGTGGCCGACGCCACGGCCTCTGCCCGTGCTTGAGCGTCCTTGATGGCCTCCGCAAGGAGCTGTGGTCGCACTGCTGCCAGCCCGGAGTAGTAGTACTCGAGCGACACGGTCTGGTAAGAGAGCCCGGCGTCTACGAACGGTTGGGCGTTCTGAGCGGCGGCCGTGACCTTGTCGACCTCGCCGGACGACAGGGTGAAGTACTGGTTGAGTTCGTACCCGACCACGTCGGCAACGCAGTCGGCGGTGGCGTTGTAGCACTGGCGGTAGACGGGGCTGACGGCGACGGGCTGGATGGTCAGGTCGTCGCGCGTGAAGCCTAGGGGCGCCAAGACTCCTAGTACGCTCTCCAGGTCGCTGCTCATGAGCCTGTAGCCCTGGCTGAGGCCAGTGGCATCCACGCGCCGCGCGAACGCCGCCATCCACTTGACCTGATCGGAAGTGACGACGCGGTCGGACGAACCAGTTACGTCCAACCGCGAGGAGTCGTACGTCTTGACGTACTCGAAGCCCTTCACTGCGACGTAACTCGCCCCGACCAACGCGGCGCCGATGAGCAGCGCAGCGACGATCACGCCGCTGGCGGCCGTGCCCGCCGTCCTCCCGAGAGCATGCTTAGTTGCCATGCCCTCAGCATGCACTCCTGCGCGCCCAGGTGCAGTGAGAGTTCCCTGAACGCCGTATCATCGACCATGACCATCAACCCGTTACACACTGCCTGGCGCTCGGGTAAGGCGACGGCGAACGCCTGGCTCGGCCTCGGCGACAGCATGTCGGCCGAGGTGATCGCACGGCGCGGTTACGACAGCGTGACGTTCGACCTGCAGCACGGCGCAGCGTCGCTTGCCGACCTACCGCGCCTCCTGCAATCTGTGAGCGGCACGACGGCAGTGCCGTTCGTGCGCGTGCCAACCAACGACCCCGCTCAGATCATGCGCGCCCTCGACCTTGGCGCCGCTGGGGTCATCGTACCGATGGTCGAATCGGCAGAGGAAGCGCGCTCTGCTGTTGCCTCCGTCCGCTATCCACCAGTTGGGCGCAGGTCGTACGGGCCGCTGCGGGCGGCGCTGGCCTACGGCGCCGACCAACACACAAGGGCGAACGATGAAGTGGCGGTCTTCGCCATGGTCGAGACCGCGCTCGGGCTCGAGAACCTCGACAGCATCGCCAAAGTGCCTGGACTGACTGGTCTGTATGTCGGGCCTGCAGACCTGAGCTATGCCGTCGGAGCCCCGCCAAGCATCGACTCGAGCGACGAACGTCAGATGGCGGCTGTCGAGCGCATCCTTCAGGCCTGCTTGGCTAGCGGCAAGGTCGCTGGGATCCACACCGGCAGTGTCCCGTTCGCACGCGCCGCCGCAGCGCGCGGCTTCCAGTTCGTGACCGTGACCGTCGACTATTCGGTGCTAGGGGCGGCCGTCGGCAAGCGCCTCGAGGAGTTCAGGGAGTAGCTGGCGCCCGCGAACCGCAGCGCTAGATGGTGAGTCAGGACCCGGTGCTTGTATGTACCGGTCTGTATAATCTGGCATGACCGATTCCAGCACGCCGGGTGCGGCGGAACGCCTCCTAGACACTGCCGCACGCCTGTTCTACGCGCGCGGGGTATCTAACGTTGGCATCAACGAGATCATCGCGCGCGCAGGCGTGGCGCGGATGACGCTCTACCACCACTTTCCGTCAAAGGACGCGCTCGTGAAGGCGGTGCTCGAGGCCCGCAGAGCCGAACGCGCCGCCTGGCTTGCCCGGGCGGACGAGCTTGCCTCTACGCCACGCGGGCGCATGCTCGCTGTGTTCGACTTGCTGGAGTCTTGGGTGCAAACGCCCGACTTTCGTGGCTGTCCGCTCGTCGCTGCCAGCTTCGAGCTTGGCGGGCAGTTCAACCCTGCCATCCCGTACGCCCGGGATCACATCACCGCTGTCAGGGAGTTCTTCGCTGAGCGGGCCGAACAGGCCGGCCTGCCAGCCAATGTGGCTGCGCAGCTGCAGTTGCTGTTGGAGGGCGCCACCGTCACGGCGCTGGTGCAGGGGTCGGCCGCTGCGGCGACCGAGGCGCGCGCGGCGGCAGCTGCCGTGTTGGGAATGCCGCAAGGCGGCAGTTGAGCGTTCGTAAGAGGGAAGCGCCCCAACCGTGGGGGGCCGGTTGGGGCGCACGAAAGAACGCTGTGGCTACGCCGTCGGCGGGGCCGTGTGGGAGTTTATCACGGACAACATGAGCGCCCCTTGAGCCCCCCTTAGCGAAAAGTTGGCGATCAAGCGAGAAGGCGCCACTCGAACACCGACACCTTGCGGGCGGGAGCATGGCGCGTTCACGCGTGCAATGGTGCCGCGCCGCAGTGGCGCCCTCCGCTTATGGCCAGCGTAAGGCGGGCGGGCGGCGGTTACGAGGGTCGCTTGTCCTGTCTCTGCCGCATTCTGCGCGGCCCGCCGTGGGGGCCGCGGCCGGAGCCGCTGACGTGCGGGGACTACGAAGCAGCCCAACGTGCCGGACGGCGCATTGGGCTGCTTGACGGCCGGACCGTACGCTTAGGCGACGAGTCCGCGAAAGGCGCGGCTTACTCTTCTACGCGGTCCTTGAGGCCCTTGCCTGCCCTGAAGGCGGCGTACTTGCGGGCTGGAATGGTGATCTCTGCGCCGGTGCCGGGGTTGACGCCCTTGCGGGGCCCGCGACGGCGGGTCTCGAAAGTGCCGAAGCCGGTGATCTGGACCTTGCGGCCAGCATCGAGCTCGATGGCGATGATGCCCTTGCCGTCCGCCGTGGAGAAGATCGTGTCAACGACTTCCTTGGCCTTGTTGGTGCTCAGGCCCGTCTTGGTAGCCAACTTCTCAGCCAGTTCTTTCTTGTTCATGCGCTAATTTCTACCACGCCAAGCGCCGCCATGTGTCGAATCTGTCCGCTTGCGGCGAGGCGAGCGCAGCGCGGGGCGGCTGAAAGATGCCAAGGGGTGAGAGGAGGGCGTCGCAACGACCCGATGGGAGTTCCCTCGGCGGGATCGAGCCGCTTGGGAATCGCCACCCCCTCCTCTCTACGACGATGCTAGGCTCACCGCCCCCTATGGGGCTGCGAATTACGTCTCATGCGAGTTTTCTGTCTAGATCGACTCGTAAACGTACTCGTCCGCTGCGGCGTCGAGCGCGCTCGGAACCAGTGCGTAATCGCCGCGGTGGCCGATGAGCGCACCGGACGCCTTGAGCTCACCTAGGACGCGCGTCGCCGTGACCCTGGCGCAGCCGGCCATGAGGGCGACGTCGTCGTGCGTGAGGCTGAACGGCAGGCGGCGCCAGCCTGGGTCGACCCCACCGGTCAGCTGGGGCCCATCGCAGTCACGACCGAGTCGCCGCGCCAAGCGGGCGAGGATACGGCAGATGCGCGCGCCCATCGGCAAGCCGAGGTCGTCGGCTAGCTCGCGGCTGCGGTTGAGTTGCGTGACGAGCGCAGCGCCAACCCCCAAGCGGCCGGCTGGTCGCCCGAGGGTGGCGCTCAAGTCGACCTGCGCTACCTTGGCGGAGTCCGCGGCCACGACCGTTTCGCCGTGCGGGAGGCCCTCGAAGACGGCCGTTGCCACCAAGTCGCCTGGCCCCGCGAAATCCGCTAAGCGCGTCTTACCCGTCGCGGTGGGCGCAAGGACCCTCAACACGCCCTCTAGCAGGAGGTATGCGTTCGGTGCGGCGTCGCCCTCTGCGTAGAGCGTCTCGCCGCGGTCCAAGCGCCGTACCGTACACGTGACGATGCCAGGTGCTCTGGCCGCATTGGTTAGCCGGGCATGGACCGCCCCTGTCGAGCGTTCGGTGGTCGCTGCTGCCCCACCAAAGGTACCGATCATCGTGGCAACCTCCCCTTGAGCTGGGCGGCCGTGAGCCTCTCGCCCGCCAAGATGAGTTCACGAGCGGCGTCCACCTGGCCCCAGGTGTTCCACAGGAGCACGCCGCGCACCAAGCCGGCGTCCATGTAGTAGAAGACGCCGGCTGTGCCCGGCTCAGACCAATCGGCGACGACCTCGAGGCGCGAGTCGAGCAGGCCGACGGCCTCGTAGCCGTCGTCGAACAGATCCGAGTAGAAGAACGGCAGGTGAGTGTATGGCTCGTCCGGTGCCAAGCCCAAGGACGCGACAAGCTGGCGCCCGGCGCCCGCCCCCATCTGGTAGGCGTTGTCCTCGTGCTCGATGCGCATGCGCTTGCCGAGGCCGGGGAACTCGAAGTTGGCGACGTCGCCTGCCGCGTACACCCCAAGGTCACCGGACGCGAACGGCGCTCCCGAGGCGAGCGACGCGCGGAGGTGGTCATCGACCCATACGCCGTTATCGACTTTCAGCCCGGCAGCGCGTGCGAGCTCGTCGTTAGGCAGGGCGCCGATGCCGACGATGAGCAGATCGGCGGCAAGGCTGACGCCGTCATCGAGAATGATGGTGACCTCGTCACCTTTGACCGTGGCCGCCGCCACTCTGCGGCCAGGGTGAAGCGCTACGCCCCGAGAACGGTAGTTGGCGCCGACCAACCGCGCCACCTCCGGTGGCAGGCGCCCAGCACCGAGCTCTGCTTCTGGGAACACCATGTGGACGTTGCCACCGGCGAGCGTGAGCGCGGCAGACATCTCGGAGCCGATGAAGCCGCCACCGACCACGACGGCAGTCCTGCCCGGCCCAGCATGCGCCCTCGCGGTGTGGTAGTCGGCGAGGTGGCGGTAAGCGACGACAGGGCCGCCGCTCGGCACCCCGGGCAACTCACGCGCACGCGCGCCCGTTGCCAGCAGGAGGCGTTCATAGCCGATAGTGTGACCATCATCCAGCTGCACCTGCCTGTTGGCGAGGTCGATCTCGGTGGCCCGCCTGCCGAGGCGCAGTTCTCCGCCGACAGCGGCGGTGCGCAGGTCTAGCTTGACCTCGTCGTCACCTCGCCACATGCCTTTGGAGAGCGGCGGCCGCTTGTAAGGCGCGACGAGTTCGTCGCTGACTAAGAGGAGTGCGCCGTCCGGGTCAACCTTGCGGATGGCCTTGGCAGCAGCGTCGGCGGTCATGCCGCCACCGATGATTACGTAGCGATAGGTCACGGTCTCACCTACGCCGACGTTAGCACGTTAACGACCCTTATCCAAGTGATTACTTGCGTAAGTCGCCGCTGCGGTGCCTACCCCCGGATCAACCGAGGCTGCCCTGGATGTACGACTGCAGCTGCTCGATGAGGAACGCCTGTTCCGACATGACGGCCTTGACGACGTCGCCGATCGAGACGACGCCGATGACGCGCCCAGCGGCGCCGACCACGGGCAGGTGCCTGACGCGGTGCTTGGTCATCAGCTCCATGCAGTCCTGCAGGACCTGGTCCGGCCCGACCGTTATCACGGCCGCCGTCATGATGTCCCGCACGGCCAGGCTCTTGGAGGCGTGGCCCTGCAAGATGACCTTGCGGGCGTAGTCGCGCTCGGAGAAGATGCCGAAGAGGCGGTCGTCTTCCATCACGACGAGCGCCCCGACGTTCTTGTCCGCCATGAGGCCCAATGCGGCGAACACGGTCGCGTCCGGCGCTACTGACAAAACCGACGAGCCTTTGTCATTGAGCAGTTGGCTAACGGTGCGTCTCACTTGCATCGCCCACCTCCAGAGAGTTTCCGGCCATCTTAGGGGTTCCGAGCCGGGGAGGCGCCTTGGTGGGAAGGTGGGGCCGCCAGTTCATGAGAGGAAGATGAATGCTAGCCACTGCCTTGGCTAACGCACCTGTCACTACTCCCTCCTGTAGCGGCCGTTAGCGTGGGGTCATGAAGCTGCTAGGCATAACAAGGTCATCGCGCTTGGCGACCGCCGCAATCGGGCTGGCCCTGATCGCCACCTTGGTTGCATGCGGCGGCGCTGGCGGCCAGCCGACCACGCAAGCTGGTCGAGTCACTGCAGCGCGCCCGAACGCAGATGAGCTATTGAGCGTCATGCTACGCCCGGCGGGACCAGACAGCGCGGCAGCGGCGTTGGCGCGCCTCCCCCGCCCCGCCTCGAGCTCGACGAGGCGCGTGCTCAGCCACCACGGCGGCGCCGCAGACGTGACGGTCAGCGAATACGACGGCCTCAGCGTGACGACCTACCAGGCGCTTGGCGCCTCACCGCTCCTCATCGGCGTCGAGATGACGAGCGGAGCCGCTCCCCTGCACGGCATGACCGTCGGCATGAGCGCGGCGGCAGCGCAGTCCTACCTTGGCGGCGCCAGCAAGTTGCCTGCGGCGCCGGGCGCAAGCGCTAGCTATTCGGTCACCACCGACCCCTTGGCGGCGCCCTACCAGGTCGACCTGGTGACGTCAGGCGGGGTCGTCACCGGCGTCACATGGAGCGCCTACCTCGACTGACGCTCGCGGGTAGACTGCACGCGGCATGCAAGGCGAGGACGGTCACAACCAATCTGACGAGGGGCGGCTCACGGTGTACGAGGAGCGCGGGCTTGCGCCGCGCGACCTACGAACCCGCGCGGAACTCACGGCCAACTCCCTTACCCGCCTCGGTGAGGTGCGGGCGTTCCTGCACCGCAACGGGGAGCTCGAGCCCCTCTTCAGCACGAGCGAGGCGCGGCTGTTACGCGACGCGCTCTGGCCTCGCGGCTCGCACCCGCAGCGCCAAGGCGCAGCGGACGACGCGCACGGTGACGCCAGGCCAGTTAGACCCGAGCGCCGCGGCTCGCACATCCCAGTCAAGGACCGACCGGATCGCGACAGCGGGAGGGGCAGCGCTAGTCGCCAGCAGGACCCGCAACGCTGGCTAGACGAACTGTTCCGCGAAGGCTTCGTCGTGCTCGACACGGAAACGACGGGCCTTACGACCCGCGACGAGGTGATCGAGATCGGCGTGCTCGACTCGAGCGGCGAGGTGCTGCTCGAGAGCAAGGTGTACCCGCGCTCCGGCCACGTGCCGGCCGCCGCCACGCGCATCCACGGTTACACCCTCGCTGACCTGCGCGGCGCCCCAACGTGGCCAGACGTCAGCGCGGAACTCGAGGGGCTGCTAGGCGGCCGCCGCGTGTTCGCATGGAACGCCCCGTTCGACGAACGCATGCTCGCGCAAACTTCGCGCCAGTGGCGGCTAAGGTCGGAGCTGACGGGGTTCGAGTGCGCCATGCGCGCCTACTCGGCCGTGCGCAGCGTCAGCGGGTCGCTGAGGCTGCAGCGCGCAGCCCTCATCGAGGGCGTGCTCGTAGGCGAGCAGTCCCACACCAGCCTCGACGATGCGCGCCTCACCCTCGCCGTCATGCGCAGGCTCCGCAGCGCTGCCGCGAGCCGCGCCTAGGCCGCGCGCTAACCTGGAGCCATGAGCGAGGCGGCTCCGCGCAAAGTCGTGCATGTCGACATGGACGCGTTCTTCGCATCAGTCGAGCAGCGCGACGCGCCGGAACTGCGCGGCAAGCCTGTCGCGGTTGGCGGCTCTGGCGAGCGGGCGGTCGTCGCGGCCGCGTCTTACGAAGCTCGGCGCTTCGGCGTCCACTCGGCACTGCCGATGCGCAGGGCGCTCGCCCTCTGCCCAGAGCTGGTGGTGGTGCCGCCGCGCTTCGACGTCTATCGCGAAGTGTCACAGCACGTGCGAGCGATCTTCAGGCGCTACACGGAACTCGTCGAACCACTGGCCCTAGACGAAGCGTACCTGGACGTCACCAACCCACTGCAAGGACCGCCGTCTGCAACGCTCATCGCGCGCGCCATCAAGGCAGCGGTGTCAAGCGAGACCGGCCTCACCGCCTCGGCTGGCGTGGCTGGCGGCAAGTTCCTCGCCAAGGTCGCGTCCGGCATGCACAAACCAGACGGGCTAACGGTCATCTTGCCGCATGAAGCCGCCGCGTTCCTCGCGCGGCTGCCGATCGAACGCTTCCACGGCGTAGGGCCGCGGACGGCGCAACGCATGCGCGAACTCGGCGTGATGACCGGCGGTGACCTGCGGGCCCGCAGCCGTGAGGAGTTGGAACGACGCTTCGGTAAGGCTGGGCGCTTCTTCCACGACATCGCCAACGGCATCGACGACCGCCCCGTGGAAGCGCACCGCGAGCGCAAGTCACTCGGGTCGGAGACGACCCTCGAGCGCGACTTGACGCGCCGCCAGGACCTCGAACCGGTCCTCGTCGAGTTATGCCGCGACGTCGCCATGCACCTCAACCGCCACGGCCTGGTGGCCCGCACGGTGACGGTCAAACTCCGCTTCAGCGACTTCAAGACCGTTACCCGCAGCCGCACCCTGCCCAACCCAGTCGTCGACGAAGCCACGCTACGCGCCGCGGCAGGCAGCCTGGCTTTCGAGGTCGAGAGGCCGCTGCTGCCGATAAGGTTGGTGGGCGTGACGGTAGCGCAGTTGGCGCAGGCGGACCGCGCCGTCACGCAGGAACGCATCAAGTTCCCGCCGCGAACCGACTAGTCGAGGCTGACTGCTACGCCCGTTCGGGCCCGACCGCTGCGCGCGCCCGCGCAAGCAGCACCTCGTCTGTCAGGTCAAGCCGCAGCGGAGTGAGCGCGACATAACCGTTCTCTACCGCCCAGCGGTCCGTGCCCTCCTCCACCTGTTCGGTCGGCTCCTCCGCGAACCAGTAGTGCGTGCGCCCAAGCGGATCCTCCCCTGCCACGACGTAACCCTCGTAGTGGCGCACGGATTGCCGCGCCCACAGTAGGCCCTTCGGCTCCTCGGGCACGTTAACGTTGAGCAGCAGCATGTCTGGCAAGGCGATGAACGTCTCGATCGACCGCCTGATGAACGGGGCGAGCTGCGTGTAATCAGTGCCGCCGTCCGTGTTAGGCGAGCTGAAGGCCATGGCCGGGATGCGCAGGAACGCCGCCTGCTTGGCGGCCGCGACCGTTCCAGAGTGCCAGATGTTGTGGCCGATGTTGTAGCCGAGGTTGATGCCGCTGAGGACGAGGTCGACGGTGTCCCACATGTGCGCTCCAAGCGCGACGCAGTCCGCGGGGGTGCCGTCGACGCGGTAGGCGTCGAAGCCGTCTATGCTCGCGCGCGTGTAGTGCAACGGCCGCCTGACGGTGATGGCGTGGCTCATGGCCGACTGCTCCACATCTGGGGCGACCACGCGGACCTGACCGAACTCACTCGCGACGCGCGCTAGGGCCGCTATGCCGGGGCTGAACACGCCGTCGTCGTTACTAACCAAGATGTTCATTAAGTTGCGACTCCAAGTGCGCGAGGGCGCAAGCCAAAGGTAGCGGGCATCATACCCCCCGGTTCGGCCGCGGCGACCGGCAACGCTTGGCCGCAGGCACCGCCCGTGCCGCCATGTCGCTGGACACCCCACGATTCGGAACTTGCGGGTAGCCTAATGAGCGGGGCGCAGGCGGACGCCGCGCTCACCGCTCTTGAGGTTCGTTGGGCCCACGTTCATTTGAACGTCATGTGACCGGGCTAACAATTAGACATGTGGCGCTGCGCTCGCCGAGCACCACCCCCGCGCTGGCGGCCGCCCGATCGGAGAGAACATGAACAGCAACTCAACTCGACTTACCCACCGCCGGCGACCTTTCTTGGCAGCTGCCCTGCTGGTCTTGGCCATGCTAGGGTCCGCGGTCATCGCTCAGGCCCTCCCCGCTAACGCCCAGGACGCCGTCAACCGCGGCGAGGCCCTCATGGCGGAGGCCTTGACCACCTACGACGCTCAATACCCAGACAAGCCGCTATGGCAAGCCGCCTTCCGCGAGGGCCGCACCGCCGTGTCCTTGGCGCCAGGCAACCCAGCCGCGCTGCGCTTCCTAGCGGAGGCGTACAGCCGCTCCAACTGGCCTGGTCCTGCAGTCAGGACTTGGGAACAGTACGCGGCCGCAGGCGGCACGTTCGATGAGGAGGCCGCCGAGCTGTACGGCCGCGACGCCAACGAGAACGCCTACGCCGCCTACCAGCAGGGCGATAAGGCTGGCTCTGCCGAGATGTACCTCCAAGTGACCAAGGTGCTGCCCGCGAACCTCGAGGCTCACAGGTGGCTCGGCCGCATCCTGCTTGAGCTGCGCCGCCCGGAGCAGGCGGTCGTGGCGTGGCGCAACTACCTCGAGTTGGACCCAACCGATAAGGGCGCCCAGTACTTCCTCAGCCTCGCGCAAGCGCAGGCGCGCTGGGGCGTCGACGCCGCCAACGACTTCTTCTCGGGGATCGAGGCGTACGAGAGCGGCAACATGACCGCCGCCCGCACTAGCTTCGCCAGCGCGACGGTGCGCAACGCCGACTACCCAGAAGCGTGGGCCTGGCTCGGGCGTGTAGCCTTCGAGCAGGGCAACTACGAGGACGCTTTCACCTCGTACTCCCGAGCTTCTGCCCTGCAGCCGGACAACACCACCTACAGCTGGTTCAAGAAAGAGTCGCAGCGGCTCATGAGCGGCGGCGAGCCCGACCCAGCCGGCGCTCCAGCGGTGGATGGGAGCGCGGGTTAAGCCGGCAGGCGTCTCCTGACGCGCGGCGCCACGGCCCTGCTCACTGTCGATGCGGGGCCGTGGCGCTGCGGGTGCTCAACGTGACCGGGTGGGCAAGCGTGAAGGCGTCAGGTGGGCGGATGCGCGCTGAGCTTCAGCTCTTGCCTTCCAACCAGTTGCGGCCGCGTGACGCGTCGACGCGCAACGGGACTTGCAACTGCATGGCGCCCGTCATCTCCTCCACCGTCACTCTGCTTACGTCGTCGGCGATGGCGTCCGGCGCCTCGACTACGAGTTCGTCATGCACCTGGATCAACAGGTGAGCGGCTGCGAACTCGGCGTTCAAGCGCTTAGCTAGCCGCACCATGGCGACCTTGATGAGGTCGGCGGCGCTGCCCTGGATGACCGTGTTGATGGCGACGCGCTCACCTAGTTGCCTGAGGTTGCGGTTGCGCGAGCGGATCTCGGGTATCACACGGCGGCGACCGAGGATGGTGCTCACGTAGCCGTCAGCTTCCGCGCGGGCCACGCACTCGCGCATGAAGCGCTCGAGCCCCGTGTAACGCGCCTTGTATGCCTCGATGAAGGCCGCCGCCTCCCGTTGCGGGATGCCGAGCGTGCGCGCAAGGCCGAACGCGCCCTGCCCGTAGACGATGCCGAAGTTGACGGTTTTGGCCACCCGCCGCTGGTCGGTCGTCACGTCTTCGATGGGCACGCCGAAGACCTGCGCGGCAACGTACGCATGAATGTCGAGGCCTTCGCGGAAGGCGCGGGCGAGTTCCTCGTCTGACGAGAAGTGCGCGAGCATGCGCAACTCGACCTGCGAGTAGTCCGCGCTGATGAGCACGCTGCCGGGTGGCGCCCTGAAGGCGCGCCTGATCTCGCGGCCGGCCTCCGTGCGCACGGGGATGTTCTGGATGTTCGGCTCGCTCGACGACAACCTGCCGGTAGCCGCGCCCGTCTGGTGAAACGAGGCGTGAAGCCTACCGGTAGAGGCGGCAAGGTAGCCGGGGAGCGGCTGAACGTAGGTGCCCAAGAGCTTCGTCAGCTCCCGGTACTCGAGCAGCAGCTTGGGTAACGGGTGGTCCGTCTCGCTCGCGAGGCGCTCGAGGACTTCCGCGTCGGTCGAGCGTCCAGTCTTCGTCTTCTTGATGACGGGCAGGGCGAGGTGGTCGAAGAGGACATCCCCTAACTGCTTCGGCGAGTCGGGGTTGAACTCCACCCCGGCCGCCTCCATGAGCGCGCCGCGTAGCTCACCGATGCGGGCGCCTAACACTTCCGCGTACTCCTCGAGCAAGGCCGTGTCGAGCTCGACGCCCTCGCGCTCCATGGAGGCAAGCACCCGGACGAGCGGCATCTCGACCTCCGCGAAGAGCTCGCGCGTGTCGGCGCCCGCCTCATCCAACAACGTGTTGAGGTGCTCATAGAGGCGCCAGGTGACGTCCGCGTCCTCGGCCGCGTATGCCGCGACCGTAGCGACCGGCACCTCGCTCATGTTGAGTTGGTTCTTGCCCTTGCCGATCAACTCGGTGATGGGGGTGGTGGTGAGTCCGAGGAACTCGCGCGCCAGCACGTCCATGTTGTTGGTGCGGCGCTCAGGGTGCAGCAGCGCGGCGGCGACCATGGTGTCGAACAGTGGGCCAGCGAGGGTGATGCCAGCGCGCGCGAGGACGTTCAGGTCGTACTTGAGGTTCTGCCCGACCTTCAACGTGCTCGGGTCCTCGAGCACCGGTTTCAGCGCGGCGACCGCCACCTCCGGGTCGATGACCGGCCCGCCGGCGTCACTCCTGACGGGCACGTAGTAGCCGGCGCCCGCCTCGAGGCTGAAGGCGTAACCGACGATGTCGGCGTCGACGGCCAGGAGCGCCGTCGTCTCGGTGTCGAGGGCGAACGCCGGCGCCGAAGCGAGCGCGGCGCAGAGCTTCTCGAGCTCCGCTCTGGTCGTGACGAGCTCGTGGCGCGTGCCGGCCGGCTGGAGTTGAGCGGGCGGCGCCTCGTCCACCTCGGCCTCCGCCCCGCCCAACGCCGCCGCCTGCTCGGCGAAGGTACGGAAGCCCAGCTCGGAGAAGACCCCCTGCAGGCGCGCTACGTCGGGCGCGCGGTACGCGCAGGAAGCTAGCTCGAACTCCATGCTCACGTGCTTGTCAAGGGTGACTAGCCGGCGCGTCAACTCCATCTGCTCCGCGTGGGCTAGGAGGTTTTCACGCAGCTTCGGGGTCAACTTACCCACGTTGGCGACAGCGGCGTCGGCCGTGCCGTACTCGTGAATGAGCTTAGCCGCCGTCTTGACGCCCACCCCCTTGGCACCTGGGATGTTGTCGATGGCGTCGCCAACGAGCGTCTGGATCTCCACCGCCTGCTCGGGGCCGTAACCCTTCTCGGCCCTCAGCACGACGTCGTCGATGAGCTCACCAGTCGAGGGGTCCCACATCTTGACCTTGTGCGAGAGGATCTGGTGGAGGTCCTTGTCCTTGCTCGCGATGCGCAGCTCGACGTCCTCGCCCTTGAGGCGCTCACTGATGGTCGCGATGAGGTCGTCCGCCTCGTAGCCCTCGAGCTCGAAGACGGGCAGGCGCATGGCGTCGATCACCTCGCGGATGCGCTCGTACTGCCCTTGGAGGTCCTCGGGCGAGCGGTCGCGGTTGGCCTTGTAATCGGGGTACCAACCCTTGCGGAGGGTGGTCGAGTCGCTGACGTCGAAAGCGATGGCCAGGTAGTCGGGGCGCTCGTTGCGCATGACGTTGAGCAGCAGCTGGGTGAAGACGTATACCGCCTTGACCGGCTCTCCCGTCGGGCTCGTAAGGTCGCGGAACGGCGCGTAGTATGCCCTGAAGAGCTGCGCGTGGCCGTCGATCAGATAGAAGGTCTTCATCGGGTAGTTCCTTCGTGGCGCAACTGGGTGCCAAGGCCGGCTAGGGGGCGTGGCGGCGGCGGGGCATGGGCCTTGCGGCTCGGGTCACGTCGGCTTGGTAACGCCGGGCGTGACCGGATACCATCGCAGCATAGCTGCTAGCTGGAGGCATCGTGGATTACGAGAAACTAGGCGTCTTCTACCTCGGCCGCGAGACCGACGCAGACATGAAAGCGACTGATCAGCCGCTACTTTACGACTCGGCCGACCTGACGACGCACGCCGTCATCGTTGGCATGACGGGTAGCGGCAAGACGGGCCTCGGCGTTGGTCTGATCGAGGAAGCCGCCATCGACGGCATCCCCGTCCTCGCCATCGACCCGAAGGGCGACCTCACGAACCTCGCCCTGAGCTTCCCGAACTTAGCGCCGAGCGACTTCGAGCCCTGGGTCAACGCCCGCGAGGCGGAGCGCCTCGGCATGAGCGTGCACGACTTCGCAGCGCAGCAAGCTGAGCAGTGGCGCGCTGGACTCGCGGCGTCGGGGCAGGACGGCGCGCGTATCGCGCGCTTGCGCGCCGCCGCCGACGTTGTCGTGTACACGCCGGGTTCGAGCGCTGGCCGCGGCATCTCCGTGCTGCGCTCCTTCGCCGCCCCGCCGCGCACCGTGCTCGACGACCCTGACCTCATGCGCGACCGCCTCGAGGCGACCGTAACGAGCGTCCTCACCCTCATGGGTCAGAGCGCGGACCCGCTCAGCAGGGAGCACATCCTCCTCGCCAACATCCTCGAGACGGCGTGGCGGGCGGGCGAGGACCTCAGCGTCGCGGCGCTCATCAACTCCGTCCAGGAACCGCCGTTCAAGAAGCTCGGCGTCATGGACCTGGAAACCGTCTTCCCGGCCAAGGAGCGCCTCAAGCTCGCGCTCGGCCTCAACGGGCTGCTGGCAGCGCCGTCGTTCGAGGCGTGGACGAAGGGAGAACCCCTAGACGTGCAGAGCCTCCTGCACGGGCCGGACGGCAAGGCGAAGGTGGCCGTCGTCTCCATCGCCCACCTGTCTGACGCAGAGCGGATGTTCTTCATCACGCTGCTGCTCTCCGAGGTCGTTGCGTGGACGCGTTCGCAATCGGGAACCTCGAGCCTTAGGGCCATGGTCTACATCGACGAGCTCTTCGGCTTCCTGCCGCCCGTCGCAGAGCCGCCTTCCAAGAAGCCGCTACTGACGCTTCTCAAACAGGCGCGCGCTTTCGGGGTCGGGTTGGCGTTGGCAACGCAGAACCCCGTCGACCTCGACTACAAGGCGCTGTCGAATGCGGGCACGTGGTTCGTAGGGAGGCTGCAAACTGAGCGCGACAAGCAGCGCTTGGCGGAGGGCCTCGACAGCGCGTTGGCTGGCGCCATGTCGAGCGCCGAACTCGCAGGCGCCATCGGCCGCCTGCCTAAACGCACCTTCCTCTTGCACAACGTGCACGCCAAGCAGCCGGTCGTGTTCCAGACGCGCTGGGTCATGTCTTACCTGGCCGGGCCGCTCACGCGCGATCAGATCAGGCAGCTAGAGGCAGCGCAACCTTCGCAAGGGACTGCCACGGAGCCCGTGCCAGCCGCGCCGCCAGCCACGACGACCCAGTCCAGCGTGCATGGCGACGCGAACAGCCGTCCGTTCCTGCCGCCTCACGTACCCCAGGTCTTCCTGCCAGCCAGGGTGACGAACGGCGCGCGCTACTTCCCGCTGGCCCTTGGCTTAGCCGACGTGCACTACGACTCCAAGACTTACGCCGTCACCAGCGACCGCCGCGTCGCGCGTCTCTGCGACTTCCAGGAAGGCGTGGTGGCCGTCGACTTCGCCAACGGCGAGGACGCCGGCATCGACCCGAGCGCCCTCGGCTCCGACCCGAGCGCGGGCGTGCAGTGGAGCGCCTTCCCGGCGGTCGACACTGGCGCCACCGCGGTCAAGGGCTGGACGCAGGCGTTCGAACGCTGGCTGCGAGTAGACGGCGCCCTGACCCTCCTGCGGCACAAGGAACTCAAGCTAGTCGCCGAACCGGGCGAGAGCGAGCAGGACTTCCGCTTACGCTGCTCGCAGGCGCTACGTGAGGTGCGCGACTCCACCGTAGACAAGGTGCGCAAGCGTTACGCGAGCAAGTTGACGACATTGGAACGCCGCGCTCTGACCCAAACGCAGGCCATCCAGCGCGAGGCGCAGCAGGCGCAATCGCGGGGCATCGGCACGGCGGTCTCGCTAGGGGCGGCGCTCATCGGCGCGTTCGCCAAGCGCAAGGGCCCCAGCGCGAGCAAGATCACCAGTGCGGTCAGACAGGGAGCGCGCATCACGCAGGACCAGGGCGACGTCGCGCGGGCCAGGGAATCGTTGGCGCAGACTCAGGCCGAGATCGCCAGCCTCAACGCGGCGCTCGAAGTAGAACTCGCTGGCGTTAGCGCCACTCCCCTCCAGGCAGACAAGCTCGAGCTCGATTCCGTGACCATCAGGCCAACGGCGCGCGACGTTGCGCTCCGCTTCGTCGGCGTCGCGTGGGTGCCGTTCCTGCAGGGCGCGGATGGGCGCTGGAACGTGAGGGCGTAGCCGCTAGTCGGGCTGTTGCGCTGGCGCCAAACGCCCGATGTCGCTACCGCTTGGGGCCTGGAAGAGCCGCAGTTCGAACTCGGGGAGGATGGCGATGAGATGGTCGAACACATCGGCCTGCACTCCCTCGTAGACAGCCCAGCGCACGTCGTTGACGAACACGTAAAGCTCGAGCGGCAGCCCGCTCGGGCCTGGCTGCAGTTGCCTGACGAGGAACGTCATGTCTTGCGCGATTCGCGGGTGCGAGCGCAAGTAGCGCGTAACGTACGCGCGGAACGTGCCGACGTTCGTTAGCCTGCGCGAGTTGACGGCGTCGTCTTGGGCGTCCGGGTGCTCTTGCGTCCAGGCGCTGATCTCGGCGCGCTTCTCCTCGAAGTACGGCCTTAGCAACGCGAACTTGCTCAGTCGCTCGATGTCCTGCTCGGCTAAGAAGCGGATGGTCGAGACGTCGAGATCTAGGCTGCGCTTGATGCGCCGCCCGCCAGACGCCTGCATCCCGCGCCAGTTCTTGAACGACTTGCCGAGGAAGCTGTGGGTCGGGATTATCGTGAAGGTCTTGTCCCAGTTCTGCACGGTGACGGTGTTGAGGGCGATCTCAGTGACGTCGCCGTCCGCGTTCATGTCCGGCATCTCGATCCAGTCGCCAACCCTGATGAGGTCGTTGTTCGTCAGCTGGATGCCGGCCACCAGGCTCAGGATGGTGTTCTGGAAGATGAGCAGTAGGACCGCAGACGCCGCGCCGATGCCGGTCAAGAGCAGCAGCGGGTCGCGGTCGAGCAGCACGCCGAGCGCGACCACCGCCGCGAGGAGATAGAGGATGAGCGTGGCCATCTGCAAGTAGCCCTTGATCGGCCGCTGCCCTGGCCGCGCCGAGCGCGTGCGCACCTCGCCGTACGCCGCTAAGGCGGAGGCAAGCGCACGCGCGACGGCGATGACCATCCACACCGTGATGACGCGCTGCAACAGTAGCGTGATGCTCACTGGCAAGGCGGGGAGGTAAGGCAGGCCAGCGCGGACGATGAGGAGCGGCACGAAGTGCGAGAGGCGGTAGAACACCCGCTGGCCCCGCAACGCGTCGACCCACTGGTCGTCGCTGCGGACCGTGATGCGCTGCAGGATGCCGATGAGTAGCCGCCTAGCGAGCATGTAGCCCAGGTAAGCGGCCACTGCCAGGGTGGCCGCCACCACTAAGGTGGTGAGCAGCGGCTGGGTGATCGCCAAGGCTTGAGCCGTGCTCCCCAGGAAGTCTGGTAGTGGGCTGTTCGTCAGTCGCTCATCCATATGGCCATGACCCTAACGCGTTGACCACTTCAACTGGTAGCGGCACTAGCGCGGCTCCACCCGCGCGCACGGGCGGTGATAAGCTCTCGGAATGTCCGACCAGTACGCGGTAAACGGCCTCTTAGTCGGGTCGCAGGCATGAGCGCTACTCGAGACGGTGCCGCCGTCCAGTTCACCTTCCGCTGGTGGGGCCCTCACGACCACGTCCCACTCGCCCATCTCGCCCAAGTGCCGAACGTGCGCACCGTGGTGACGGCGCTTGACAACGTGCCCGTCGGTGAGGCCTGGACGTCGGCCGCCATCCGCGACCGCCAGGAGTTGTGCCGCGCGGCCGGGCTCGAGTGGACGGTGGTCGAAAGCGTCGGCGTCCACGAAGCCATCAAGCTCGCCAGTCCAGATCGCGACCGTTACGTCGAAGCCTACGCGACTACCATCACGCGCCTCGGGGAGGCCGGTGTCGGAACGGTGTGCTACAACTTCATGCCCGTCTTCGACTGGATGCGCACGGACTTCGACTACCGCCTGCCCGACGGCTCGAGCGTCGTGTCCTACTCACAAGCGCAGCTTGACGCCATCGACTTGTCGAAGGGCCTGCCTAGACTGCCTGCCTGGCCGCAGGCATATTCGGCAGCTGACTTGGAGTCACTGTTCGACCGCTACGCCGGTGTCACCGACGAGGAGTTCCTCGCTCGCTACCGCTACTTCATCGAGGCGATAGCCCCCGTAGCCGAGGCGGCGGGCGTGCGCCTCGCCATCCACCCAGACGACCCGCCTTGGCCCATCTTCGGCCTCCCGCGCATCGTCGGCGACGCAGCGGCCATTCAGGCCGTGCTCGACTGCTCGAGTAGTCCGGCTCACGGTCTCACGTTCTGCACTGGGTCGCTTGGCGCCAGCGCCAAGAACGACCTCCCAGCTATGGCGCGCAGCTTCGCTAAGCGCACGCACTTCGTTCATGCGCGCAACGTCAAACGCCGCGGCGAGCGCGAGTTCCACGAGGTCGACCACACGCCAGAGGCTGGCGACGTCGACTTGGTGGCGGTCATGGCGGCCCTCGTAGCTGGGGGTTTCTCCGGCCCGTTACGGCCAGACCACGGGCGCATGATCTGGGGAGAGACCGGCATTCCCGGTTACGGGCTGTACGACCGCGCCCTTGGCCTCATGTACTTGCAGGGCGTGTACGGCGCCCTGACGCGGACCGGCGGCACTCGATGAGCGGCGCGGTGCTCGACACCCTCGCGCGGGCAGGCATAGTGCCAGTGCACGCTGACACCGACACGACCGCCGTGGTGGAGGCCGTGCGGGCCTGTTACGCGGGCGGGGTACGGGCGTTCGAGTTCGCCGACCGCGTGCCTGGCGCCGTCGACATCTTCCGCGAGCTGCATGAAGTCGTCAGGGCGGAGATGCCCGACCTCGCACTTGGCGCCGGCACAGTGACGACGGTGGCGTCGGCCAAGGCGTTCGCCGCAGCCGGCGCGACGTTCCTCGTGAGCCCCGTGCTGGCGGAGGAGGTGCTGGCCTGGAGCATAGCGAGCGGCACGCCGTTCGTGCCTGGGGTGGTTACGCCGACGGAGGCGTGGCGCGCTCACGTTGACGGGGCGGAGGTCGTCAAGCTCTTCCCGGCCGCCACGTTCGGCCCCGGCTACTTGAAGAGCATCCTCGCGCCTCTCCCACGACTGCGCGTGCTCGCCACCGGCGGCATCAAGGCGACGCCTGCCGCGGTCGAGGAGTGGTTGGCTGCGGGCGCCTTCGGCGTGGGGCTAGGCTCCGACCTCATCCCGAAAGGGCGCCTGAGCAGCGAGCGTCTCGCGGCGCTGACGAGCGCCTGTCTGGCCATCACCGCGTCCTTGCCGCCGCGTATGCAGCGGCCATGAGCGCGCCCCTGGTCGTCACGTTCGGTGAGGCCCTGCTGCGCCTCTCCCCTCCTCGAGCCGAGCGCTTGCGGGGCGCCAACGCCTTGACGCTTCGCGTCGGCGGCGCGGAGGCGAACGTAGCCGCTGGCGTGGCTGGCCTCGGGCTGCGCGCTCGTTGGTACTCGCGGTTGCCGGTCGGCGAGCTTGGCGAACGCGCCCTTGGCGAGATCAGGGGTCGCGGCGTCGATGTCACGTTCGTGGAGCGCGGCGCTGGGCGCATGGGGCTGTACTTCCTCGAGGAGGGTGTCGCTCCCCGAGCCACAAGCGTCGCTTACGATCGCTCGCACACGGCATTCACCAACGTTGGGAGCGAGTCCGCCGCCGCTGCGCTGGCGGCCGGCCTGCTCGCTGACGCGAACGCCCTCGTCACCTCCGGGATAACTCTCGCCCTCGGCGACGGTTCACGCGCCGCGGCAGCCGAGTTGTGGCGCGCGGCGGGCCAGGCCGGAGTCATGAGGGTGTTCGACGTCAACTACCGCGGCCGCCTGGCGACGCCAGCCGCGGCCGTTGCGCACGCGGCGCCCTTCCTCGCGGCGGCCGAGCTAGTGGTAGTGGCCGAGCGCGACGCGCTCGCGCTTTATGGCGGCCTAGCCGCCGTTCGGAGCGCCGCCCCCGGCGCGCTGGTGGTCATGACGAGGGGCCCCGCAGGTGCGAGCGCCCACGGCCTGCCTGAAGGCGACATCGAGCAACCCGCGCTTCCGAGCGCCGCCGACGGCCGCATCGGTCGGGGAGACGCCTTCCTCGCTGGCTTCTTGAGCGGTCTATTGCGCGAGAGTGGCCCCGCTAAGGCGCTAGCGCTCGGCGTGGCGTGTGCCTCGTTGAAGTCCACCTGGGCAGGCGACTTGCCAGACCTAGACCTGAGCGAAGTCGAGGCGCTCGCCGCGGGTAGCGGCGCGAGCGACGTGGCGCGCTGATGGCGTTGCGGCTAGCCGCCGCGCCTCAGCGTGGCCCGCGCGTGTAACGCTCGAGGACTCGGGCGTCGGGGGCGAACCCTGTTCCTGGTACCTGCGGGACTTCGAACGTGCCGTCCGCGCCAGGCGTGCCGGGGTGGGCAAGCCACGCTTCCGGTTCGACGAAGTGGTACTCCAACTCCCTGACCTCAGGCAGCGCAGCCGCTAAGTGCAGGCTGGCGAAGAAGCCGGGACCGAAGTATGGGCAGTGCGGCTGTAACGGCGTGCCGTACTCGCGCGCGAGTTCGGCGACCCGCAAGAACTCCGTCACGCCGCCGACCTTGGTGACGCTTGGCTGCGCGTAGTCGACGGCACCCGCGCGCAGCGCCGCCGCGAACTGCTCCGCGGTGCACCAGTTCTCGCCCGCAGCGAGCTTGAGGCCTGCGCCGCGCAGACTGGCCAGCGACGAGTAGTCTTCTGGTGGGAACACGGGCTCCTCCAGCCACGAGACGCCGAGGTCCTTGAGGGCCGGCGTTAGCGCGGCCGCCTGGCTGAGTGACCAGTTGCAGTTCACGTCGACCGCGAGCGGCACGTCCGCGCCAACGGCTGCGCGGCAAGCCGCGATGTCAGGCAGCGTCAACTCGTGGAGTTTCAAGCCGGTGAAGCCCGCCTCCAACGCCATGACGGACGTGCGGGCTATCAGGTCGGCGTCCGCGTAGCGCACCAGGCTCGCGTAGAACGGCACGCGCCGCGCATTCGCCCCTGGGGCGAGCAAACGGAAGAGCGGCACGCCTGCGCGCTTGGCCGCCAGGTCCCATAGCGCCATGTCGACGCCGGAAAGGGCGAACATGGTCACGCCGTAGCGCCCGAACAGGTGCAGGCGCCGCTGCATGACGAGGTTCCAGGCCCCTATGTCTTCTACGACCTCGCCCCGGAGGACGGGGGCTATCAGGCGGTCGACCAGCGCCTTGGTTGCATCGACGGTGAAGTAGCCGAACCCCTCTCCCCAACCCTCGTTGCCTTCGTCGTCCGTGACGCGCACGAGGAGGATCTCGAGGGTGTTCCACGTGGTCGGCGTGATGCCTACGCCCCTGCCGCCATCGTCGAAGGGGATCTCGACGATGGTCGTCTCGACGCTCGTGACTTTCATGACCGCTCCTGAACCTTAGGTAGCGGGGCGACGGCGTAAGCGCCGCCAACGCGCTGCCCGCCGCGCTCCGGCCCCATGTCGTCCGCGCCTAGGTAGTCAGGGGCGAGGTTGTCATCTGAGCGGTCGCGCGGCTGGTAGCCGAGTTCGAAGGCGCGCCGATTATCGAAGAGCGGTTCCGGGCAGATGGAGGTGCCGTACACGACCTCGTGCCCGAGGCCCGGCATGCGCAGGCCGAGCGTGAACAGCTCGGCTAGGTCCCTTGCGCTTGTCCACATGCGCAGGCTGCGCTCGTCGCCGACCCGTGGGTCGGCGTTGCCGATCCTGACGACGAAGGTCGGTAACCCGGAACGCAACGCGTACATGGCGCAGGCCGCCTCGCCGAACGCTTTGCTCAGACCGTAGAAGGCGTCTGGCGCGACGGGTTTGCCGTCCGCAGAGAAACCCGCGCGCGGGTAGGCGCCAAGGACGTGGTGGCTGCTGGCGTAGACGAAGCGCTTGACGCCCGCGTGCGCCGACTCTTGGAGGAGGTTGAGCGTGCCGCGGTAGTTGGCGTCAAGTGAGGCGTCGAAGTCGAGGCCAAGTCCGTGCACGCAGGCTAAGTGGATGACGGCGTCGACGCCGGCCACCGCTGCCGCCACGGCGGCGGGGTCGGCCAGGTCGCCGAGGTGGAGTTCCTCGTTGCTAGCGCAGGCCGGCGCTGGTGGTTGTAGGTCCGTAAGTCGCAAGTCGAAGTTGCGCCGCAAGTAGGGCCTTACGGCGGTGCCCACGCGCCCGCTGGCGCCGGTGATGAGGACTTTCATCTGACTCCTCCAAGGCAATGGCGCGCAGGCGGTGAGTTGACACTGCTCGTGGCGCGTCGGTATCCTCGCTTCAGTCTGGTCATACCATAAGACCGCAGGTTAGTCGCGGGATGGTTGGAGGACGAACGTGGACGGTGACGACAAGGCACAAGGCAAGGTGGAGTTCGCGCTCGGGCCCGCCACCCGCATCTCCTTGGCCGCCACCGTTGCCGATCAGCTCGCTGCCCAGATCGTCGGCGAGAACCTGAGCGCGGGCCAGCGACTACCGCCGGAGCGCGAACTCGCCACCCGCCTACAAGTCAGCAGGCTAGTGGTGCGCGAGGCGCTGCGGACACTGGCCGAACGCGGCCTGATCGAGGTTCGCCCCGGGGTCGGCGCCTTCGTCGTGCCGATGGTGAGCGGCTCGGTGACGCGGCCGCTCGCGCTCTACCTCGTGCGCAACAACGTCTCCCTCGCTCACCTATTCCAACTCCGCCACGCGCTCGAGCCGAGCATCGCAGCGGCCGCCGCGACCGCCGCCACCACCCCGAACCTGGCCCCCCTCGCCGTCAACCTCGCCCTCGGCGCCGACCTCGTCGAGCGGCTAGAGGCCGGCGAGGACGCCTACGAGGAGTACGCCTGGGCAGACCTCGAGTTCCACCAGCTCGTGGCGGCGGTAACGGGCAACCCCCTCTTCCAACTCGTGCTCGAGCCGCTGATCGACAGGCAGCTCGACGTGAGGCGCGCCGGCGCCCACCTTCCAGGCGCCGCACGGCGCGCGCACGCAGGCCACGCCGCCGTGCTGCAAGCCGTGGCGGCGGGAGACGCCGCCGCCGCCGCGGCCGCCATGGACGACCACCTAAGGGTCGTCGAGGGCTGGCTAGTAACGCTTGAACCGCA
Organism: uncultured Trueperaceae bacterium; assembly: GCA_937907415.1. The sequence goes on along the minus strand of CALCHY010000339.1, from coordinate 87,637 downwards.
AGAAGCGACCACCGCTTCCGGCGCTGAGGAGTGAACAGGATGATAGACGAGGCCAAACGCGAGCACATGATCGACGCCGTACGCGGCTACTTCGAAGCGTGCAACTCGGCGAGTCGCGAGCTCTTCGCGCGCTACCTAGCCGCAGACTGCCGCCACTACTTCCCGCCCAACGCTGGCGGACCCTACCTCGGGCGCACAGCCATCGAGGACCTGTGGATCGGGTTCGTTAGCCGCCTGGACTCGCGCTGGACCATCGACCGCCTCGTGTGCGACGGGGAGCAGATCTGCGTCGAGTGGACCCACTGGAAGCCGCGAGCTGGCGAGTACATCCGCGGCTCGGAGTGGTACGAGTTCGACGAGCACGGCAAGATCGACGTCATCTGGGCCCACTACGCCGCCTCGCGCGACGTCGAGCGCAGCGCCAACGTGCTCGAGGGCTACGACTACGCGGCTAACGGCTACTCGACTGAGGCGCCAACCTTGGCGCCAGACACGCAAGCGCGGCGCGACGCCGCCCTTGCGAAGGAGGCAGAACGTGGCGCTTGACCCCCTCCCCCTCGACCCGACCGTAGAGGCCCAACTGCAGCAGACGAGCACCGCCACCCTGGCCACGGTGCTGTACATGCACGGCTTCAAGTCACGCGTCGTCTTCGGCGTGCAGCGCCTCAACCCAACGAAGGGCACCATGATCGGCGTGGCACGCACGCTGCGTTACATCGCCGCGCGCGAGGACCTCGACACCTTGGAGCAGTGGAAGCTCGACACCAACCCGCAGCGTCGCATCGCTGACGAGATCCGGCCGGGCGAAGTACTGGTGATAGAAGCGCGCGCCGACCAGTCGTGCGGCACCATGGGCGGGATGCTCGTCGCCCGCATGCAAGTACGCGGCGCGGCGGGGATAGTCAGCGACGGGCCGTTCCGCGACGGGCCGTTCATCGCCGGCCTCGACCTGCCAAGTTACTCGAGCGGCATGAACGCCAACACCAACCTCATCGCTCACCACCCAGAGGACCTCGACGTGGCCATAACGTGCGGCGGGGTGCAGGTAAGGCCCGGCGACGTGATCGTCGGCGACGCGGAGGGCGTGGTGGTGATACCGCGCCACCTGGCCGCTGAGGTGGCGGCAGCCGCGTACCAGAAGGAGCGCGAGGAAGCGTTCATCGAGAGCCGCATCCTCGCTGGCGCGGCCATCAAGGGGAGCTACCCCATGAACGCAGAGACGCGGGCGGCGTACGAGGAGCAAGCAGAGAGCTGAGCGGCGCTTACGCCGAGGCGCTCGGCCGACGGACCTGTAAGCGTGCGCAAGATCAGTTGTCGAACAGCGCTCCCTGCACCACGCGCCCCGGCACGCGGAACTCCGTGCTCACCAACGCTGGCACGCGCCGCGGAATGCCCGCGCGCTCGCGTGCGCTATGGAAGAGCGCCCTCACCTGCTCCGCGTACGGGCCCTCGCCGCGCATGCGCCTGCCGAACTCGCTGTCGTGGAGCTGTCCTGCATGCACGTCGCGGACGCGGTTGAGCACGCGCTGCTTGCGCAGCGGCGCATGCTCGTCGAGCCACTCCTCGAAGATGGCAGCCACAGCACCTGGGAGCCGCATGAGCGTGTAGCCGGCATGGCTGGCGCCGGCCGCCGCTGCCGCCTGAAGTATCCGCGGCGCCTCCGAGTCGGTCAGGCCGGGAACGATCGGAGCGACGTTCACCCCCACCGGCACGCCCGCGCCCGCCAGCTTCTCGATCGCGGAAAGTCGGTTGGCGACGGTCGAGGTGCGAGGCTCGAGCTTGGCGCGCAGCGCCTCGTCGAGCGTCGTGATCGAGATCGTCACCCGCACGCCGCCCCAGGCCGCCAGCTCCCTTAGCACGTCCAGGTCGCGCGTTACGAGAGCGTTCTTAGTGATCACGCCCACGGGGTTGCGGTAGCTGGCCAACACCTCGAGGCAGGCGCGCGTGATGCCTAGGCGCGCCTCGACGGGTTGGTAAGGGTCCGTGATGCCCGAGAGCATCAGCATCGTCGGCTCCCAAGACGGCCGCTTCAGCTCGGCCTCGAGGAGCGCCGCGGCGTGACGCTTGACGAGGATGACGCGCTCGAAATCGAGCCCGGCCGAGAGGCCTAGGTACTCGTGAGTCGGGCGCGCGTAGCAGTATGCGCAGCCGTGCTCGCAGCCGCGGTAGGGGTTGAGGCTGGCGCTGAAGCCGACGTCCGGGCTCGAGTTGCGTGTGATGACACTGCGCGAGGTGTCGTCGAGATAGCGCGTGCGCACGCGCAGGTCGCCGGCCTCGACCTCGTCCGGGTCGAGTTCGACCATTAGCTCGCTGAAGCGGTTGGCGGGGTTGGCCTGCGCGCCCCTGCCGCGGTGGGTGCGGGGCTCGTCAGTATCTAGCGGCATGTGGGAGTGTAGGCCAACGGCGCCTGTGAGATGCTCACCTGGCAGCACATCTGCCCGCCGATCCGGGCCAAGTGCGTGGCCGTCACGTACCCTACGCAGGCGGCGCGCCGCCTGCCGCCCCCCGGCAGCTGTCCTAGGAAGCGTCCGGCCCAAGCGGCAGGAAGCGGAACATGCCGTAGTGCGCTTCCGCGAGCGTCTCGTCGGCCGTGTCTCTCACCCAGCGCCACATGCGCCGCACCATGTCTTGCAGCGCAGCGCGGTGTTCCGGGTCAGCGGCTAGGTTGCGCAACTCGCCAGGGTCGGCCGCGAGGTCGTAGAGCTCGTCCTCGTCGAAGCCGTTCATGACGTACTTCCAGCTGCCGCGCCACAGCACGCGCTGGGTGTAACGGAAGCGCTGGCCGTGGAACTCCGCGAACGCCTCACCCGCCGCGCCCACGCCCGCGCCAGTCAGGTGCCCCGTCAACTCCGCGCCCTGACAGTCGAACTCCTCGCCCAAGAGCAGCCGCACGAGGGTGCGCGGCAGGTCGAGGAGGCTGACGGGACCCGGGACGGCCACACCAGGCACCACGCCGGGCCCGCGCATGATGAGTGGCACGCGGTACGCCTCCTCGAAAGCAGGAGCGCCCTTGAAGAGCAGGCCGTGCGCTCCCAGGTAGTCGCCGTGGTCTGACGTGAACACCACGAGCGTGTCCTCCGTCTGCCCCGTGGCGTCGAGCGCGGCGAGGAGGCGGCCGAACTGGTCGTCCAGCATGCTGCACAACGCCCGGTAGCAGGTGGTCGCGAACGCGAAGTCGTCCCACGTCAGGCCGCGCCACGCCTCGCGGATGCGGCGGTAGATGGCGGGTTTGTCCGTCATGGGGTCGGCGAAGCTGACGGGCGGCTCGACGTCGGACGGGTCGTAAAGGTCGAAGTACTCCCGCGGCGCGATGTACGGGTCGTGCGGGGCCTCCGTGCTGACGACGAGCGCCCACGGCTCGCCGGGAGCGGCGCGCTCGATGAACTCGACGCCCTTCGTGACGAGCGCGTGCTCCGGAGTCTGGTCAGCTGGCACGTCAGCGACGCCAGCGACGAGCAGGTCGCGGTAGCCGGGCCGTGACACCTTGAGTGAGCGCGTCAGGGCGCCGCGGTGCTCCTTGACCCCGACGAGCCGCAGCTCGGTCTCGTACTCGCCGAAGCCGTACTCCTCGAGGTGGTCGGTGCGCTCCACGTGCCACTTGCCGAAGTAACCGGTGCGGTAACCGGCGCGCGCCAGTTCGCGCGACCAGAACGGCATGTCGGGGCGCAAGTCGGCTTCGGGGGCTGGCACGGCGTGGGTAACGTCGGTCACGCCATGGCTGTGCGGGAGGTGGCCGGTGAAGAGGCTCGCCCGCGATGGGGAGCAGATGGGGTTAGTGGCGTAGCAGCGCTCGAAGCGCGCGCCCTCCAGCGCCAGGCGCTGCAGGTTGGGTGTGAGGCACGGACCGCCCGGCGCTACCGTGTCGGCGCGCTGCTGATCGGTGATGACGAGGAGCAGGTTCGGGCGCGTGCGCGTCACCGCACGACTCCATCCCGAAGCGCGGCGCGCACGAGGGGCAGGCTGCGGTGGCGAAGCCACACCGCCTGGGCGGCGAACGCCAACGAGAACGCCACGATGCCGACGTAGATGCCCGCAACGCTCGTGAGGGTGCCGCCCAGGTACAGACCGACCAAGCCGACGGCGAGGAAGAGGAGGATGGACTCCATGATGGAGCGCGTCTGCTCGCTGTACATGATGACTCCTTGGTACCAACTGATGAGGACACGCAGGGCTGGCATGAGGGTGCCGAACCACAGGGCGCCGCCCGCCAACTGCGCCAGGTCCGACTGCAACCCGGAGACGTTCGTGAACCAGACCCGCGCGAGGGGCGTCGCGGCCACGACGAGCAGTGCCGCCGTGAAGCCGAAGGCGGCCGCCAGGGTGAACTTGCGCAGCAGCGGTACGGCGCCTGGCCGGCGCACGAGGCTTATCACCACCTCCGTGAACGCCATGCCTGGGCTCTGCCACAGCATCAGGAAGCCCCACAGGACGGGCCACACGGCCAGCGACTCGAGCGAGAGCGGGAGGCGCGCAAGCGCGACGGCGACGAACGACTGCACGAGCATCGTGAGCACCGTCATGACAACGAGCGGCCAGACGAACCTGGCGAAGCGCCCGAACGTCATGGCCGGACCGAGTGGCTGCCCGCGCAGTGGGCCGGCAAGAACGGGGACCACCTTCACCTGCGTGAAGAGCGCCTCGGCAAGTACGCCGGTTACCACGGCCGCCGAGGCCGCCACCACGCCGGAAACGGCCCCCGTGGCGGCGCTGACCGTCAGGACGGCCGTGAGGCACAAGATCCGCAGCACCGAGCCCCATACGACGACCCGCGCGTCGCCGTAGCGGATGAGCACGCCCTGCTGGAAGCGGCGGAAGCCCGTCCCGAACGCGTATGGCACCATGAGCAGCACGCCGAGGCGAGCGATGTCGACGATCTCCTGCTGCGCGCCGATGCCCCGCATGACCACGCCATATAGCGGCGTCAGCGCCACGAGTAGCTGCAGGCCCGTCAGTGCGAGCAGCAGGCGCATTGCGTATGTGCGCAAGCGTGCGTAGGCGTTAGCGTCGGAGGCGAGGGCGGCGCCGGTCGGCAGGAGCGTCTGCGCCGTGGCCTGGATGGTCACGGAGATCGCGAAGACGATGCCCCAGGCCGCCAAGTTGAGCTCCGGACTCGCCATGCGCGCCACGAACGCGGCCGCGATCACGAGCTCAGACGTCATGATGAGCCAACTCAGCGCCAGCGGCAGCCACGTGCCGATGACGGTCCTCGGGGTGAGTGGTGGGGCCGCCTCCATTGTGCTCACGCTGGCGGTACGGCTCCCCCGTTGACCAGGCGGCTCAGTCGCCCACCACCTCGGACATGTCCCAGCCGTTCTGCTCACACACGACGGCGACGTGCGAGTCCCAGGTAGGCTCGTGCGTTGGGCGGCCGCCAGGGAAGCAGTCGACGACGAGGTACTTGAGGGCGACGTCGGACACGCAGTGAACGCGGTGCCACGTGCCTGGCGGCACCCTCACGAGGTCGCCTGGCACGAGGTGCCCCTCGAAGCGCGCGTCCGCCCCTATCTCGAGGCGTCCCTCGCCCTCGAGGACATAAAAGACTTGCTCAGTGTCGTCGTGCTTGTGCAGGGGCGGGGCCTCGCCAGGCTCCATGACGCTGATGAAGCTCTCGCTCGCTGTTGCCTCCGCGCGGTCCATGACGAGCTCGTTGGTGTGCGTCGGAAAGCGGTAGCGCTTGAGGCCGGAGGTCTTGTAGACGTAGTTCATGAGTTCCCTTTCGCCCTGCTGATGGTCGTTGGAGTTAGCGCCGCGCTAGCTCTCGCGGTCCTGTGGTCCCAGTCGTTCAGTAGCTCCCTCAGCTCAGCGCGCTTGCCTGCGTACCTTGGGTCAAGTGCCAGGTTCGTGTGTTCTAGCGCGTCTGCCTTCAGGTCGTAGAGCTCGTCTAGGTCACCCATGGAGTCGGTAACGTACTTCCAGTCGCGGGTGCGCACCATCCTGCGCCTGCCCTCCGCTTCGCGCCACTCGAGGCTTGCCTTCACCGCCTCGAGGCCCTTGGCGCCGCTGGCGTCCAGGTCTTCGAGCCTGAACGGCGGTCCCCCCGCACCGTACTCGGAGAAGGCCGCGGCTCGCGGGGCGTAGTCGGTGACCGTCGGCAGCGGCGCGCCGTGCATGCCGGGAGGTCGCTCGAGCCCCTGCAGCGCCAAGACCGTGGGCAGCACGTCGACGAGGCTGACGAGCGACTCGTCCACCACCCCAGCTGGCAACTGCCCCGGCCACGAAACGACGAGCGGCACGCGCGTCAGGCAGTCGTAGAAGGCGCCGCCCTTGCGCGTCATGCCGTGCTCGAGGGCGAAGTCGCCGTGATCGGAGAGGAACACGACGACCGTCGACTCGCGCAGGCCGCTGCGGTCCAAGGCAGCCATGAGCTGCTCGACGCCGTCGTCTACGAAGCGCACCATTCCGAGGTAGGCGGCGAGGAGGCGTTGCTGTTCCGCGTGGTCCTCGCGGCTGACGTCAAGCAGCCTGCGCAGCACGCGGTTGCGTTCCGGCGCGCCCGGCATGTCGTATGGCTCGGCTGGCGCAGGCTGCGGGTCGTCAGCTAGCGCACCTTCGAAGTAGGTCCGCGGCACCTCGTAAGGCGTGTGCGGGTCGGGGAACGAGACCCACAGGGCGAACGGCCTGTCGGCCCCAGCGCGCTCCTCTAAGTAGCGCGCCGCCTGACCTGCGACTAGGCCGGTGGAGTAGTCAGTCAGCGGGTAGTCCGTTACCGCGTACGAGAGCGCCGCACCCTGGCGCGGCATCGCGCGGCGCGTGGCGTGCGCTGCCGCGACGGCCGCCTCGGGCCTGAACCACTCCATGCCCCTGGCTGGGCGCGCCGACGGCAGGCCTTCGTGGCCCACCTCGCACCACACGTCGAACAGGTCCCGATCCGCTTGCTCCTCGAAGCAGTGGTTCTTGCCGATCAACGCGGTGCTGTAGCCGGCCGCTTTCCACAGCCTGAAGGCGTGATCCGCCCCGGCTGGCATGCCGCCCTCGTTAGTCCGGGCGCCGTGGCCGTGCGGGTACTGCCCCGTGAACAGCGAGACGCGCGCGGGAACACACAGCGGATGGGGCGTCAGCGCGTGGCGGTAAGTCACGCCCGCCGCCGCGAGGCGCTCTAGGGCCGGAGTCGCCGTGCCGGAGGCGGCGTAAAGGCTGCTGGCGCTGGCCTTGAACTGATCGGCCATGATGACGACCACGTTCGGCGCGCGTTCCATGGTCAGATACTCAGTTCGCCGTCGCTGCTTGCTGGTAGACGGGTAACGCCGAGCCGTGCTCGATGCCAGGCAGGTCGAGCTCCTCTGCGCGGTGGCAGGCGACGAAGTGGTCGGGGCGCACCTCGCGCAACGCTGGCGCCTCGGTCATGCAACGCTCGTTGGCGTAAGGGCAGCGCGGGTGGAAGTAGCACCCCGACGGCGGGTTGGCTGGGTTGGCCACCTCGCCCTCCAGCCTCAGCATCTCGCTGCGCCTGCGGGGGTCCGCTTGCGGCACCGCGCCCATCAGGGCTGAAGTGTACGGGTGTAGCGGCGCCTCGAAGAGCGGTTCGGTCTTGGCCGTCTCTACGATCTTGCCGACGTACATGACGGCGACGCGGTGGCTGATGTGCTTGACGATGCTAAGGTCGTGCGCCACGAACATGTAAGACAGCCCGAGGCGGTCCTGCAGTTCGAGGAGCAGGTTGAGGATCTGCGCCTGCACGGATACGTCGAGGGCAGACACGGCCTCGTCCGCCACCACCAGCTTGGGGTTGAGGGCAAGGGCACGCGCGATGACAACGCGTTGCCGTTGCCCACCGCTGAAGGCGTGAGGGTAACGGTGCATGTACTCGCCGCGCAGTCCAACGAGGCTGAGCAGTTCCGCAACGCGGTCCATGCGCTCCTGACGCTTGGCGACCCCGTTGACGAGGAGCGGTTCTCCGATGATCTCGAAGAGGTTCTTGCGCGGGTTAAGCGAACCGAACGGGTCCTGGAAGATCATCTGCATCTCGCGCCACAGTGGCCGCAGCTCGCGGTTAGGGAGCTTGGCGACGTCGATGACGTCGTCGGGGCCGCGGCGGAAGAGGACCTCTCCAGACGTAGGGTCCATGGCGCGCAAGACGCAACGCGACGTCGTCGTCTTACCGCAACCGCTCTCACCTACGAGGCTCAGGATCTCGCCGGTGTCGACGTGCAGGCTCACGTCGTCGACGGCCTTGACGGCGCCGACGGTGCGGCCGAACGCGCCGCCCTTGATCGGGAAGTACTTCTTGAGGTTGCGCACCTCGAGCAGGCGCTCAGCCGGGAGCTGCGCTTTCGTCACCACGCGGTCACTCATCTGCTACCTCACGGTGGAACAGGAAGCAGGCCACCGGCTGCTCGTCGCTCTCCGGGTAGAGCGCGGGCACGTGCACGTCGCACACGCCTGGGATGGCGTCTGCGCAGCGCGGGTGGAAGGGGCAACCGCGTGGCTTATGCAGCGGGTGCGGGATGGAGCCCTCGATGGTCGGCAACAGGGCGCGCGGCTCGCTGTTCATGTTGGGCACCGAGCGCAGGAGCGCCTTCGTGTACGGGTGCTTGGGGTTGTGGAAGATGTCGTCGACCGGCCCGCGCTCCATGACGCGACCCAAGTACATGACGACCACGCGGTCGGCGACTTGCGCGATCACGCCGAGATCGTGCGTGATGAAGATGATGGACGACCCGTGCTCCTCCTGCAGGTCCCTCAGGAGGGAGAGGACTTGCGCCTGAGTCGTCACGTCGATGGCCGTCGTAGGCTCGTCAGCCACCAGGAGCTTGGGGCGGCAGGAGAGCGCCATGGCGATGATGGCGCGCTGCCTCAACCCACCTGACAGCTGCCACGAGTACGAGTCGATGCGCTCTTCAGGGCTCGGCACCCCGACCTCGCGCAGCCGGTCGATGGCCATGGCGCGCGCCTCACGCGCCGTGACGTTCTGGTGCAGGCGGATGGTCTCGACGATCTGCTCGCCGATGGTGTGCAGGGGGCTGAACGACGCCATCGGCTCCTGCGGGATGAGGGCTATCTCGCCACCGCGGATGTTGCGCATGCGGCGGCCATCCTTGCGGAGCTTGACGAGATCTACCTCGCTCTCCTTGCCGCGCGCCCTGCCCGTCTGGTCCGGCCTGTAGAGGATCTCGCCTCCCACGATGCGGCCTGGCGCCGCCACGAGCCTGAGGATCGACTTCATGGTGATGCTCTTGCCGCAGCCGCTCTCCCCCACGATGCCAAGCACTTCGCCTGGCATGACGTCGAAGCTCACGCCGTCGACCGCGCGCACGGTGCCGTCGTCGAGCTCGAAGTAGGTCTTGAGGTCCCTCACCGAGAGCAGCGGCGTGGCTGCTGCTACGGGGGGTTCAGTGGCTGTAGGGGTCTGCGGCATCGCGTAAACCGTCTCCTAAGATGTTGAGGGCGAGTACGGTGATGATCACGAACAGGCCCGGGATGAGGAGCCAGGGGGCGTTCACTACCGACTGCAGGTTCTGCGCCTCCTGAAGCATGACACCCCAGCTGATGGCTGGTGGGCGCATGCCGAGGCCGAGGAAACTGAGGAACGTCTCGTTGAGGATCATCACTGGCACCGCCAAAGTGACGGCCGCGATGATGTGGCTAGCGAACGACGGCACCATGTGCGCGAAGATGATGCGGCTCTGGCTGGCGCCGACGAGGCGGGCCGCCGTCACGAAGTCCTCCTCGCGCAGGCTCAGGAAGCGGCCACGTACTTCGCGTGCGAGGCGCGTCCAGCCGAGCAGCGCCAATATGACGGTGATGGCGAAGTAAACGGTGCTCACCGACCAGGTGCGCGGCAATGCGGCCGACAGGGCCAACCAGACCGGGATGGCTGGGATGGCCTGCAGCAGCTCGATGATGCGCTGGATGACGTTGTCGACGAGGCCCCCGAAGTAGCCGGAGATGCCGCCGAGAACGATGCCCAAGAGCGTGCTGATGGCGACGGCGACGAGCCCGATCGAGAGCGAGATGCGCGTGCCGTACATGAGCCGCGACCACTGGTCGCGCCCGAGGCGGTCGGTGCCGAGGACGTGGCCGGTGGCGGGAGCGCTAGCGCTCCCGAAGCCGACCAGGTGGATGTCGGACGGGATGAAGCCGAAGAGCTTGTACGAGTAACCGCGGGCGAACAGCCTCACTGGCACCCGCGTGCTCGTGTCCTTAGCCCACTCCATCTTGAGCGTGCGGGCGTTGCGGGCGCCCTCCACCTCGTACACGAACGGCAGCACGAGGCGGCCTTCGTGGAAGATGCGGATGACCTGCGGCGGGATGTAGGCGCGACGAGCGCTCGTCACGTTGGGGTCGGCGGTGCTGAAGAACTCTGGAGCCAGCGCCGTGAGGGTGATGACGGCGACTACGCCGAGGCAGATGACGCCGAGCTTGTGCTTGGTGAAGCGCAGCCAGGTGAGCTTCCAGGCCGGCGTGACGTAAACGGCGGGTTCTTTCGCGCTCTGCGCCGCCCCTGCGGTGATGTCCGTCATGAGTTCTCCAGCTTGATGCGCGGGTCAAGTACGGCCAGGAGGATGTCTGAGAGGAGCGTGCCAACTACGGCGAGCAGGCAGAAGATCAAGATGATGGTGCCTGCGAGGTACATGTCCTGGCCGATGAGGGCACGCAAGAGGAGCGGTCCTATCGTAGGGAGGCTCATGACCACCGAGACGACGAGGCCGCCGGACAGTAGTTGCGGCAGGTACCAACCCAAGGTGCTGACTACTGGGGCGATGGCAACGCGCGTCGGGTACTTGAGGACGAGCTTCCACTCTGGCAGACCCTTAGCCCTGGCCATCTCGGTGTACGGCTTGCTCAGCTCGTCGAGCAGGTTGGCGCGCACGACGCGCGCTATCTGCGCCGTGCCTGCAACTCCGAGGACGATCATGGGTAGCCAGATGTGGCTGAGGAGGTCACCCACGCGCGCCCAGCTCCACGGCGCGTCGAGGAACTGCGGCGAGAAGAGGCCGGTGACGGTCACGCCGAAGTTGTCGAACGCCACCCACATGAGCACGAGCGCCAGCAGGAAGTTGGGCGTCGCAAGCCCGATGTAGTTGAGGATCGTGAATACGTAGTCAAGAAAAGAGTACTGGCGCGTGGCCGAGAAGATACCGATCGGGATGGCGACGGCCCACGTGAATATCAGGGAGAAAGTCGTGAGGATGAGCGTGAGGAGGAGCCTCTCCCCTATCAACTCGCTGTTAGCGCGGCGCCACTCGAGCGAAACGCCGAGGTCGCCTCGCAGCAGGTTGCCCACCCATTTGCCGTACTGGACGTACATGGGCTGGTCCAGCCCGTAACGGTTGCGCAACGCTTCTATCTGCGTCTGATCGATCGAGGTGCCACCAGCAGCCAGCTCAGCTACGTAACTAGTGAGGAAGTCGCCAGGCGGCGCCTGAATGAGCGCGAAAGAGACGATCGAGAAGATCAGGAGCAGGAACGGCAGCAGCAATAGTCGCTTGAGGATGAACCAATGCACTTACAGCGTCTCCTTGACGGACTACTCGGAACTCGGTGAGCGCGCGACTGACGTTCACGCACCCGGGTAGCCCGTAGCTAGGGTCGGCCCACCGGGTGGTGGGCCGACCGGGCTGCTAGTTGATTACTCGGTCTTGTAGAAGAACTGCTCGGGGCGGGCGTCGCCTGGCGTGCGGAGCGGCCAGTCGTTCGCGACTACGGGCGGAACGTTCATGAGGGCGTCGTTGACTACGACTACGCCTTGCACCATCGGCGTGAGGCCGACGGTACCGAAGCCGTAGATCATCGTGGCGGAGTGCTGGAAGAGCTCCTTCGCAAGCGCGATCTGCTCGTCCGTGCCGACGGTCTTGGCCTTCTCGATGATGTCGACGATCTTCTTGATGCCAGGTGCCGGCTCGTTGCCGCGCGCACCGTCAGACTCGTACCAGTGGCGCGTCTCGACGGCGAAGATCGTCGCCGGGTTGCTGCGCGGGTCGAGCTTCGGGTTGCCCGTGAACGGGAAGGCGGTGGTGTCCTCGTTCCAGATCTCGACCTGGAGTTCGTTGGCGTCACGCATGGTGAAGTGCGCGTTGCGCTCGCGGACCTGCACGTCGGTCGGGACGCCTACGGCGGCCCAGTTGGCGGCTACGAGCTGCGCGACGTCGGGCCACGGGCCGAACGCTGGCACCACGGAGAGTTCGATGCGCAGCGGCTTGCCGCTCGGGAGGAGCCGATTGCCGTTGGCGTCCTTCTTCAGGCCGAGATCGTCGAGCATCTGGTTGGCGAGGGCCGGGTCGTACTCCGTGTACATCTTGGCGTACTCGTCGCCCGGGTAGTAGGGGTGCCATGGAGCGGGGACGGGCTGGCGGATCTCGCCGAGGCCGAGGAACGCCGACTCGCGGATCTCCTCGCGGTCGACGGCGTGGGACATGGCGATGCGGAACTGCAGGTTCGCTAGGATTTCACCCAGTTCTGGGTCGAGGCGGTACTCCTGGTTGAACCAGACGGCGGCGTCAGAGCCACCGAAGCCCGGCCAGGTGATGACGTTGTAGTTCGAGCGGTCGGAGTTCTCGACCAGCACGGAGTAGTTCGTCATCTGGATGTGGCGGGCCTGGAAGTCGAGCTCGCCGGCGACCGCAGCGAAGTTGAGCGCCTCGACGTCGGCGAAGTAGCGGAACTGGACTTCGTCGATGTACGGGAGCTGGTTGCCGGCAGCGTCAACGCCGATGTAGTACGGGTTGCGGACGAGCTTGAAGACCTGGTCTGAGATGGTCGAGTTCGACGGGACCCAGGCGGCCATCGTTGGGCGCGCGGGGTTCTCCGTTGGCATGGCCTTCGTCATGAACAGGTCGGTCCAGCTAGCGAGGCCAGCGGCCTTGACGAGCTGGTCGAGGTCGGCTGCCGCCACGAAGTCAGGGTGGAACTGCTTGAGGTAGTGGCCTGGCAGGAAGGCCGCCAGGGTGCGGTCGCCGCCGTCACGGAAGGTGAGTTCCGTCATGAAGAGCGTGTTCGGGAAGTCGAACGTGATCTGGACGGTGTAGTCGTCCAGCGCGACGACGGTGGCGGCGCTGCCGTCCTTGTTCTGGAACCAGGCGGGCACGCTCGGGGTGAGGTCCTTGTTGAGGAGCGTCTTCTCGTACCAGAACGTGATGGCGTCGGCCGTGAACGGCGCGCCGTCTGACCAACGGGCCCCCTCGCGGAGGTGCAGGGTCCAGGTATGGAAGTCAGCGGATGGCTCCCACGCGGAGACGATGTGCGGGACGATCTCGCTACCGTCTGAGCTGAAGCGGACGAGGCTGTCGTACACGACGCGCACGTAGTTGTTGGAGTCAGCCGGGCCGGTGAAGGCGCGGCGTAGGACGCCACCGTAGGTGCCGATCTCTTCGACGACGTCGATGACCAGTGGGTTGGTCGGCAGCCGCTCCGCGACGGGCGGAAGCTCGCCGCTGGCCACGCGGGCGGCCAGGGACGGCGCCTCTTGGTACGTGCCCTGGGCGGAGGCGAAGCCAACGAGGAGCGCGGCTAGCGCCAGTAGTGCAAGCACCATCCGCCTCGAGTGGCCGTGCGCGAACGAAGTGAACCTGTCGGTCATTGGTACTCCTTCCGGGAGGTGAGCAACTACATGCCATCCGAGGCGCGGCTTTCCCCTTGCGGGGCCTAGAGTCGCCGTATGGATCGCCCAGTTCAGTCGGCCGTGGCGTGGCCGCACCGTCGTGCGTTAGCGATAACGCGGATTGCTATGTGCCCGGAGGTTAGCACGGGCCATTCGGACGGTCAATACCGTTGCCACGTGGTCCAAAAAGTCGGCCGCATCTCGTCACTTCTCCGTGCAGGACGGCATCGCCGCCACTGGCGCTTCCAGGTTCGCCAGGGCGCGTTCAGGCGGCGCTCGTCCTTGCTTCGAGCCCTCCCTCGAGGAGTTCGACGAGCAACATCAAGTTGCGCAGGAGGTGGTATGGGTCCTTGACCGGCAAGCCGACCACGCGGTCAAGGGGCGCGCCGCTGCGGTCGCGGATCTGTATCCATTCCCCCACGTTGGCGTCGGGGTTGGGGAAAGTAGCGAACGTGTAGCTTTGGGTGCGGTCGTGAACGGCGCGCAGCTCTTCGTCGCCCGTCAACACGTAGCCCAACATGGCGGCGTAGAGCGTTTCAGAGTGGGGCCACCAGATCTTCGTGTCCCATGTTCCTAGGATGAGCGCCTCGAACGGGCCGTCTGCAGTGCCGCGAGGCGGCTGGCCGTCCTGCCCGACGTAACGGAAGATACCGCCGTGAACTGGATCCCACCCGACGGCGAACGAACTCTTCACTACCTCTGCGGCCTTGGCGATGACGTCGGCGCGACCGTGCCTGGCGGCCTCCTCCATCACGAACCACATCGATTCGATGGCGTGGCCTGGCGTGACGTGCGTGGTCAGCAGCCCAGAGCCGCCGCCGGAGCAGGTGACCTCCTGCACTAGCCCTGATGGCAAGACGAAGTTGTCGAGCACGTCGTCCGAGTGACCTTTGGCGTGCTGCGCGAAGGTCGTGGCGCGCTCGTCACCCCGCTCGACCAACGCTAGCTCGAGCTCCTGAGCGACGTTGAGCAAGATCATGGGCTGGGCGTGCGCGCGGCACCCGGGAGGCAACGGGTACGGTTCGCTGCGCGCGTTACCGGCTGCCAAGCGCGCGACGACGCGGTCGTAGGCCGCAACGGCCTCATCGAGGTAGTGCCACTGGCCCGTCGCCCTTGCCGTCTCGCTCAGCCCCAAGGCAACGAAGCAGTCAGCGAAGTAGCTGAGGTCGTGACCCTTGCCAGGCACGAACTCCTTCTTGGCGCCGTCCGCTGTGAGGAGGTAGGCGCTAGAGCCATCGTCGAGGTAGGCGTTGGCGCGCAGGAACTCCACCGTCTCGACCGCCCTGGTGGCGTACTCGTCCGCGCTGCCCGCCAACCAACCGCGGCGCGCCATCCGCGAGGCGTGCGCCATCAGCCACGCGAAGCGCCCCTGCGACCACACGAACTTGTCGTCGCTGACGCGTTCGCCTGTGACGTTGTCTAGGCAGGTGAAGACGCCACCGCGCTGCCTGTCACTCGGAGCGCCGAGCCAGAACGGCAGCGCCTGCTCCTCGAGTTGGTGCCTGTAGAAAGTGGCTAGCCTAGCTCGCTCGCTTGGTTCGAATGCGTCGGGGGTAGCGCTCATGCCTGACTCCTTAACAGCCGGACGTTGCCTGGCTGCGGTGTGCGGCAATTGAACCCCAGCCGCGCTGGTCTGACAAGCCGTCAGGGCGTCAAGTGATGGAGCGCGCCACCCTGAAGCCCATGTGTCCCGTCGTGCTGTCCGGGGTGTTGAACGTCCGCGCGGCCACGCGGTAGCGGTTGCAGTAAGACGCGTGGCACAAGTAAGAACCGCCCTTCACCACTCGCCCAGGCCCGTCCGGCGGGCCGCTCGGATCGGTCACGGGGCCATGCCCGCGTTGGTTGCCGAACCAATCCGAGCACCACTCCCACACGTTGCCGGCCGCGTTGTGAAGCCCGTGACCGTTCGGCTCGAACGACGTTACCGGCGCGGTGCCAAGGTAGCCGTCCGCCGCGCTGTTGTGCAGCGGGAACTCACCCTGCCAGATGTTGCAGCGGTGCTCGCCGTTGGGCCGCAGTCGATCGCCCCACGGGTAGCGGGCACCCTCCAGGCCGCCGCGCGCCGCGTACTCCCACTCCGCCTCGCTCGGCAACCGCGCGCCCGCCCAGGCGCAGTACGCCTGCGCGTCGTTCCACGAGACGTGGACGACGGGGTGGTCGAGCCGCGCGTCGACGGCGGAGCCAGGGCCTTCCGGTTGGCGCCAGTTCGCGCCGAACACCTGACGCCACCAGCGCGCTGCCGGCACCGCCCTGTACGCCTTCGGAGCGGCGAGGAAGCCCTCGAACACGAACGACCAGCCGTAGGCCTCCGCCTCCGTCACGTGGCCGCTAGCTGCAACGAAGCGCGCGAAATCGGCGTTGGTAACGGCGTAGCGGTCGATCTCGAACGCCGAGAGCTGCACGGTGCGAACGGGCCCCTCACCGTCGGCTGCGAACCCTTCGCCTTCGGCGCCCATGGCGAAGCTAGCTCCAGGTAGGCGTACGAAGCGCTCGCTTGGGTGGAGGCCGGCTTGGCCCGTTGGCGCCAGGGTTCGAGGCGGGGCGCTCTGCTCTTCCCTGCCCTCTTCGTGGCGCGGTTGGCAACAACTCTTGCTACTGGCGCTTGGCACGCTGCCTCCTTTAGGTTGCGCGCTCGTTTGGCGTCGGCTCGACTTGACAGTCTAGTCGTAGCTACCTATCATCGCCTCACTGTAGCCACCGCGCGTTTTGTGTTAGCGGTAACTCCGCGCTTCCGATGGGCAAGCACTAGACGGCCCTTCGGTAGGTACGGGCCGCGCGCAAGCAACGGTCAACGACTCCCTTGGTAAGGCGCGCTCTCCTCCACTTTGGGCCCTTAGCGCGCGAAAGGATAGCTGCATGCCGAGTTCGCCACAACCAACCGCCCAGTTCAACGTCGACAAACTACCTGTCGCCGTCTACGCATCGACCGCTGACATGGGCCTGGCCGCCGCGCTCGCGGCGCGCGACGTCATCACTGAGTCCATCACGGCGCGCGGCGAGGCCAACGTCATTCTCGCTACCGGCAACTCGCAACTAGCCTTCCTGCACGCCCTTAGGGAGCTGCCGAACATCGACTGGCCGAAGGTGCGGATCTTCCACATGGACGAGTACCTCGGACTTCCGGCTGGGCACCCGGCCAGCTTCCCGAAGTTCCTGCTCGAGCACTTCATCGGCCACGTGCAGGTCGGTGCGTTCCACCCGGTACCAGGCGACGCCGACGCTGCGGAAACCAACTGCCGCGAGTACGAGGCGCTCCTGCGCGCCCACCCCGTCGACCTCGTCGCTCTCGGGTGGGGAGAGAACGGCCACCTGGCGTTCAACGACCCGCCTTACGCCTTCTTCGATGACCCGCACTGGGTGAAGGTGATCGAGCTGGCCCACGCTAGCCGCAAGCAGCAAGTCGGCGAGGGACACTTCCCCGACCTGGCCTCGGTGCCGACGCACGCCATAACCCTCACCATCCCGGCGCTGCTGGCAGCCAAGCAGGTCCTGTGCATCGTTCCAGAGGCCCGGAAGGTGGCGGCCGTTAGCGCCTGCCTCTATGAACCCGTCGACGAGGCGCGCCCCGGCTCCATCCTGCGCACCGTCGACCACGCCCGCCTCTACCTCGACCCGGAATCTGGGAGGGGCGTGCGTTGAACAGCGCGGCAGGCGCCACCGCCGGCAAGGCGGAGCTCTTCGACCTGAGCGGGCGCGTAGCCCTCATCACCGGCGCGACCGGGGTCCTTGGCGGCGCCATGGCGCGCGGTCTAGCCGCCCGCGGCGCCAAGGTAGCCGTCCTCGGTCGCAACGAGGAACGCGCCGCCGAGCTGGCCGCGCAACTTACGGCAGACGGCGCCGAGGCCATGCCCGCCCCGGCGGACGTGCTCGACCGCGCCAGCCTCGAGTCCGTGAAGGAACGCATAACCGCACGCTGGGGCCGCATCGACGTGCTCGTCAACGCAGCTGGCGGCAACATGCCGGGCGCGACCCTGCAACCGGGCGCGAGCTTCTTCGACTTGGGCGCTGCGCCGATGCGCGAGGTCGTCGACCTCAATTACATGGGCACCGTCCTGCCGATCCAGGTCTTCGGCCCCGCCCTCGCGGCTGGCGGGCACGGTTCGATAGTCAACATCTCGTCGATGGCGTCGCTACGCTCCATCACCAGAGTAGTTGGCTACGGGGCCGCGAAGGCGGCCATCGACAACCTCACCCGCTGGCTGGCGATGGCGTTCGGCACGGAGTTCGGCGGCGCGTTGCGCGTCAACGCCATGGCGCCAGGCTTCTTCATCGGCAACCAGAACCGCGCGCTGCTCCTCGAGCCGGACGGCTCGTTGACGCCTCGCGGCAAGCAGATCATCGACCACACGCCCCTCGGGCGTTTCGGGGAGGCGGAGGAACTCGTAGGCACGCTCGTGTGGTTGTGCAGTGACGCCAGCCGCTTCGTGACCGGCGTCGTCGTGCCCGTAGACGGCGGTTTCGCGGTGACGAGCGGGGTGTGACCTGGCGATGAAGAGTGGGGGACGAGCACGGGGGTATGCCGGCACGCTGCAGTCGCAGCGCGTGACCAACGCAGACGTCGCGCGCGCGGCCGGCGTGTCTTCCATGACGGTTTCGCGCGTCGTGAACGGCAACGGTCGGGTGAGCGACGAGACGCGTGAACGCGTCCGCCGCGCCATCGAAGAGCTTGGCTACCAACCCAACCAGCTCGCGCGCTCCCTCACGCAAGGCCGCACCCGCACCATCGGCATCGTCGTGCCCGACATAACCAACCCGTTCTTTCCAGAGATCGTGCGCGGGGCGGAGGACGCCGCGTGGGAGGCGGGCTACACCGTTGCGCTAGCCAACGCCGTGGAGGACCCGGCCCGCGAACGCGCAGCGCTGCGCAACCTAGCTGGCCACCGCGTGGACGGCGTCGTCCACTGCTCCCCACGCCTCCCAGACCACGAGCTGGCCGAGCTCTTGACCTCGCATACGGCGGCCGTGCTCATCAACCGTCACGCCGGCCCTGCTCCCGCGGTCAGCCTCATGGTCGACGACCCGCTAGGTGCCGATATCGCCGTGAAGCACCTGGTCGGCGCGGGCCGCACCCGCCTCGTGCACTTGGGCGGGCCGACCCGCTCGGCTAGCGCGGGCTACAGGCGCAGTGGCTTCCTCGCGGCAGCCAAGTCAGCGGGACTGCCAGTCGACAGCGAGTTGTTGCTCAACTGCGAACCGACGGAGGAAGCTGGCTACGCGGCCGTATCTCACCTGCTATCAAGCTCGAAGCGCGAGTTCGACGGCCTCGTCGCTTACAACGACCTCGGTGCGCTCGGCGCCATCAACGCCATCAAACACGCTGGCTTGCGCGTGCCTGATGACGTCGCGGTGATCGGTTGCGACGACATCCGCATCGCCAGCCTCATCTCCCCTTCGCTCACCACCCTGCGCATCGAGAAGTACCGAATGGGGCACCTCGCCATTCAGACGATCTTCGAGCTGCAGCGGGGCGGTCAACCAGCCGATGTGACGTTCAAGCCCGAACTGATCGTCCGCGAAAGCGCGCCGTAGGTCCACGCGCACGCCGCAGCGGCCGCTACCGCAACCAAGCCCCCAGAGGAGTAACGCATGAGAAGCGACGCCGACCACAACGACCCCATCGCCAGCACGCAGGCCGCGCGCGAACATGGCCGCGGCGTGGTGCAAGCTAGCGCACGCTGGCACGACGGCCTTGGTTTCTGGGCCGAGGTCGAAGGCGAGAACGTGCGCATCGCCATCGCGGCGCAGGCAGGCGATCAGCGCTTGGCGTCACTGGCGGGAGAGCGGCACGCCGCGCCAGACGTGACCGTCGTGAGGGCAGCGCCTAGCGGCGCCACCCTGCGCACCCTGCGCGAGTTGCTCCCTTCCCTCACGCCTCGCCCGCTCGGCCTTGCGACGAGCGCCGGCTTCGGCGACCGGCTAGGGTTGGCGACGCCCGGTCACGTCGACGCCATGCGCGCCGCCGGCGCTACGGGGGTTGCCCCCATCTTCGCGCAGCAGAGCATGCGCGAGAACGCTCGCACCGGCCGCAACCCCCAAGAAGTCGTCGACGACGCCACCTGGGGCGCCTTCCTCGCCGGTTGGACCGGGCCGGTTGGCGCGGACGCCGATCACCTCAAGACAGAGGATGACATCGACCTCTGCCTGGCGGCTGGCTACTCGTTCTTCACCTTCGACCCTGGCGCGCACGTGAACGCAGAAGCGGACGTCATGACCAGCGCGGACTTGGAACTGGCGTTCCAAGCGCTGCCATGGCACGACCTCGACACCTCGCCTGCCGACTTGAAGGCGCGCCTGGCAGGCGCCAGCCTCGACGCTGGTGAGCGCCTCGTAACGTTCGGGCCAGGAGAGCTAGAGCGCGCGGCCGTCAAGTACGGTCGGGCCGTCGCCCACGTTGCGCGCATGGCCGATCACTTGCGGCGGGCCGCCACCTACCCCACTGAGGTCGAGGTTTCCGTCGACGAGACGCCGACGGCCACGTCGTTGGCCGAGCACCTCTACTTCGCCACTGAGCTGAAGCGCCTCGGGGTCGAGTGGGTGTCGTTGGCGCCGCGCTTCGTCGGCGATTTCGAGAAGGGCGTCGAGTACCTTGGCGACCTCGGCCTGCTCTCCAGCAACCTCATCGGGCACGCGGCCATCGCGCGCCAGCTCGGGCCGTACAAGCTGAGCCTGCACTCCGGCTCCGACAAGTTCTCCGCCTACCCGATCGCCGCCGCGGCAGCAGACGGGCTCGTGCACTTGAAGACCGCGGGGACGAGCTACTTGGAGGCGTTGCGGGTAGTCGGCGCGGTCCAACCCGAGTTGCTGCACCGCATCGCCCGCCTCGCCATCCAGCACTTCGCGGAGGACGTGAAGAGCTACCACGTGTCTGGCAGCCCCGCCGGCATGCCGAACCTCGGCGCCTTGCCCGGCACTGCGATCGGAGCGCTGCTCGAGCAGTTCGATTCGCGGCAAGTGCTGCACGTCACGTTCGGCTCCGCGCTCAAGGCTCACGGCGCGGAGTTGCGCGCCGTTCTGCAGAGCCACCCTGCTGCCTACCGCGCGGCGCTCAGGCGCCACTTCGAGCGCCACCTCGCGCCGTTCGTCGTCGCCAAGGGCGCCCCGGCATGACGGCGGCGAGCGGCGCTTGGACGCTTAACCCTGACCGCGGCTTCGCGCCTGACCCTGGGCAACGCTCGTTGGCGCGGGCACTGTACGGCGCAGTCGCCGACCTCCCGCTGCTGTCGCCTCACGGCCACGTCGCGCCCGGTCTGCTCCTGGACGACGCTCCCATGGCCGACCCGGCGACGACCTTCGTCGTTCCAGACCACTACCTGCTGCGGATGCTCTTCAGCCAGGGCGTGCAGCTCGAGCGCCTCGGCGTCGCCCGCAACGACGGCGCTCCGGTCGAAACGGACCCGCGCGAGATCTGGCGCGAGTTCGCCGCGCATTACCACCTCTTCGCGGGCACCCCTTCCGGGCTGTGGTTGAAGCACGAGCTCGTCGACCTCTTCGGCCTAGACGAGCGCCCGAGCGCCGCGACGGCCGACCGCACCTTCGACCACCTGAGCGCCAAGCTGGCGCAACCAGAGTTCCGCCCCCGCGCCCTCTTCCGCCAGTTCGGGATAGAACTGTTGGCGACGACGGACGCCGCCACGGACGACCTCACAGAGCACGTAGCGCTGCAGGCGGCCGGCATGCCGATCGTGCCGACTTTCAGGCCGGACGCCGTGATCGACCCGACCCGCGGTGATTTCGTGGAGGCGACGGAACTCCTTGCCGAACGTAGTTGCGTCGCCGTCACAGACTACGCGTCGTACCTGGAGGCGTTACGTCAGCGCCGCGCGGCCTTCAAGGCGGCCGGTGGTACGGCTACGGACCACGCGGCACTCACGGCGGACGTGGTGGAGCTACCCGCTGCAGAGAGGGTCTTCGCGCGCGTCCAGGCAGGGGACGCCAGCCAGGCTGAGCGACAGGCGTTCGCGGCGCACATGTTGCTGCAGATGGCGCGCATGAGCGCGGACGACGGCCTCGTCATGCAACTCCACGTAGGTTCGCTGCGCGACCACCACCGCCTCACCTTCGAGCGCTTCGGGCGCGACAAGGGCGCCGACATGCCGATAGCCACGAACTGGACGCGCGAGTTGCGGCCACTGCTCGAAGAACTCGGCACCCACCCGCGCTTCCGCATGGTGCTTTACACGCTCGACGAAACGACCTACGCGCGTGAGTTGGCGCCCTTGGCTGGCTTCTACCCCACCCTGCGCCTAGGCGCTCCGTGGTGGTTCTTCGACTCGGTGCTCGGCATGGAACGCTACCTAGACGCCGTGAGCGAGACGGCAGGCATCTACAACTTGGCGGGCTTCGTCGACGACACGCGGGCGTTCCCTTCCATCCCTGCCCGGCACGACGTCTGGCGGCGCGTAACGTGCAACTGGTTGGCCGGTCGCGTCGTGCGTGGCCTGATCGACGAGGACGAGGCCCCTGGCTTGGCGCGTGCGCTCGCGTACGACCTGACCAAGGAGACTTACCGTCTAGGCGGCGCTTGAGCGTCCCATACCTGCACTTCAGCGTCGACGACGTCTTCGGCTGCGTCGAGGACCTGTTCACCGGGGGCTATGCGTCGCCGTGGCAGCAGCCCACCTTCGCCTACTTGCGGCGGCTCCATGAGGCGTACGGCCTCGTAACGAGCCTCTACCTCTTCGCTGGCACCGCCACGTCGAGCTGGGAGTTGGCTGACGCGGACGAGCGCCATCGCCGCGCCTTCGCTGCCGCGTCTACTTGGCTCCGTTTCGGGTTCCACGCAGCGGACGACGCCACGCGCTACTCGCCAGACGCCGTCTCACCGACCGTAGCCGCACGACATTACCGGACGATCGTGGCGAGCATCGCGCGTTTCGCTGGCGCCGAATCGGTCGACCGCGCGCCACGCACTCACTACTTCACGGGGTCGGAGGCCGCCGTGCGCGCCTGGCAGGGCGAGGAGTTGGGGCCGTTGGGGTTACTCACTCCTGATGACGAGCGTGAGGAGGCTTACCACCTCGCACCTGCAGCTAGCGCCGCGATCAGGGCGCGTGGCACGGCCCGCGACGAGGCTCACGGCTTGTGGCTGTTCCGGACGGACGTGCGCTTGGAGAGCAGCCCGGACGTCACCTCCACGCTGCGCGTCGCAGACGCGGCCCTTGAGACGGGCGGCGCGGTGCACGCCTTCACGCATGAACAGTACTTGCCAGAGGCCGCCGTTCGCGAGCGCCTCGAAGCGCTGGCGCGTTACCTCGCGCAGCTGGGGATAACTGGCGCTTTTCCGCTCGACGCCGCTAGGCGGGCGGGAGCTAGGGGTTAGCCGCTTCGAACGCGGCCGGCGCAGATAGCGCCCTGAAGTTCCAGTGACCCTCGCGGCGTGGGGGCCAGATCACCGCCGTGGCGCGCCCTGCGATGGCCATGGCGTCTACCGGCCCGAAGTAGCGCGAGTCCTCCGACCCGCCAGCCGAGCGGTTGTCACCCATCACGAAGTACTTGCCGTCTGGCACCACGAAGTCGAGCACGACCGGCGTGCCCTCCACCGTGCCTGCCGGCACTGAGATGCTACTGACCACGTTGCCGTAGAAGAGCTGCACACGCGCGTCATCGACGCTAACGCTGGCCGGGAGGAAGCCGCCCATCGGCAGCATCGGCACCGAGTTGCCCTTCGGCGTCGTCTCGAAGCCCATCACGAGCGCGGCTACTTGACCACCGCGCACGACCACGAGCGGAAAGTCGACGGCCGCCACGCGCACCGTTCCAGGTTCGGTGATGAAACCCTGGTCGATGGCGACGTCGTTCACGTACACCTGGCCGCGCTCGATGCGGACGCGGTCGCCTGGCAGGCCGATCACGCGCTTGATGAAGAAGTTGCGCTTGCCCGATTCGAGGGCCGTCGGGGCGTTAGCTGGCTCCCGCAACACGACGACTGCCCCGCGCTCGTACTTGCCAAGGACACCGACGCGGCGCAGCCACGTGTCGTACTTAGGGATGAAGACGCGGTCGCCGGTGAGCAGGGCCTGCAGAAGGTTGCCGCGGCCGTTGCCACCGTCGAGGTTAGGTTCCATCGAGGTGCCGACGACGCCAACGGTAGTGAACAGGAAGGTCACGACGAGGAACGCGATGACGAGCGCTTCCGCGTAACCACGCACCTCGCGCCAGAAGCGTTGTTGGAAGGTCAAGGGCGCAACTGGCGCCTTGCCTGCGGAGCCACCACCGCCAGGGCGAAGGCGCGCGCGGGCGGCGGCGCGCGGGGAGTCCGGGCGAGTCGAGTCTGGTTTCGTCATGACGGTCTAGCCTACCGCGAACATCGCAGTTACCGTACTATCCTGCAGCAGGGGCAGGCAGTAGTGGTTCGAGGCGGCCGTAACGTCACGGCGCAGTTGACCCGTGCCAGCTCGCAACCGAAAGGAACAAGCATGCTCCGTCGTTCAACGCTCTTGCTCGTCCTCACTCTCGTCACCGCCGCCGCGGCGCAGCGACCGTTCGTCGTGCCCAACTACTACGTCTCCCAGCTGCCGCTCCTCGTTTCCGGGGTTCCGGCCTTCGGTGAGTTGACGCCGGAGGACGGCCAGAACTACAAGGACGGTTCGCGCGTCGACCTCTACCAGTTCGAGGGCGAGGCGGGTAGCACCGCGACGCTCACGCTGAGCAGTTACGACTTCGACACCTACCTGAGCGTCTTCGACCCAGACGGCTTCCGCCTCGAGTACAACGACGACGGCGACGCTCTCTCTAGCGACGCGTACGAGTCACGGCTCGACCTTTACCTCGACTACTCCGGCAAGTACACCGTAGTCGTCAGCGGCTACGCGGACTACGATCTCGGCGCCTATACGCTCGAGTTGGTCATGCAGGGCGCCGCCTCCTTCGCTGGCACGGAGTCGCTCACGGTTCCAGGCAGCGTCACCGGCATGTTGAGCAGTGACGATGGCGCCGTACCAGGCGGTTGGACCGGCCCAGGCAAGGGATACGACTTCACAGTCACGGAGAAGACCGTCATGAGGATCGACGCTGCCTCCAACGACTTCGACACTTACCTCTACCTCTTCACGAGCGATGGTTACCTCATGAACTCCAACGACGACGCCGATTACAGCGAAGCGTCAGGCTACGCGACGGACTCGATGATGTTCATCGCCCTCGACCCCGGCTCCTACTTCGTGTACGTCAGCACCTGGAACGGCGACGACGTTGGAGCGTTCACGCTCAGCTTCGAGGAGTACGCTCCGAAGCGCTAAGCCCACCGCGGCCCACACGCGCCGCGCCAACTACCGGCTAGCATGGCGGAGCGCATGACAGTCGACCGCACCGCCCCATCCCTCTTCGAGTCACCCGCGACCGAACCACTCGCCGCCCGCATGCGGCCAAGGACCCTGGCTGAGTTCATCGGCCAGGGTCACATCCTTGGGCCAGGGCGGTTGCTGCGGCGCGCCATCGAGGCGGATCAGCTCTCGTCGCTCATCCTCTACGGGCCGCCTGGGACGGGCAAGACCACCCTCGCCCGCGTGATCGCCAACTCCACGCGTGCGCGCTTCACGGCCATCAACGCGGTCTTGTCCGGCGTGAAGGAGATCCGCGAGGCCGTCACGGCGGCGCAGTCCTCGCGCCGCGCAGGCGTCAAGACCATCTTGTTCGTCGACGAGGTGCACCGCTTCAACAAGGCGCAGCAGGACGCGCTCTTGCCGTGGGTGGAGAACGGCACCGTCGTGCTCATCGGCGCCACCACCGAGAACCCGTTCTTCGAGGTCAACAAGGCCCTCGTGAGCCGCAGCCGCGTCTTCCGGCTACTCCCGCTCGAGGAGGACGACCTCCGCGCCGTGGCAAGGCAGGCGCTGGCAGACGCGGAGCGCGGCTACGGCCGCCGCGCAGTCGAGATCGACGAAGAGGCCTTGAGTCATCTCGCGAACGTCGCGAACGGCGACGCCCGGGCGCTCCTCAACGCCCTCGAGTTGGCCGTCGAGACGACCCTGCCGGTTGACGGACAGGTCCAGATAACCATCGCGGTGGCGGAGGAGTCCATCCAACGCCGCGCCGTCCTGTACGACAAGGAGGGCGACGCTCACTTCGACACCATCAGCGCCTTCATCAAGAGCGTGCGCGGTTCGGACCCGGACGCCGCCCTCTACTGGCTAGCCAAGATGGTCTACGCAGGCGAGGACCCACGCTTCATCTTCAGGCGCCTCCTCATCCTCGCCAGCGAGGACATCGGCTTGGCGGACCCACGGGCCCTCAGCCATACGGCCGCCGCCGCGCAGGCCTACGATTACGTCGGTTTACCCGAGGGCCGCTACCACCTCGCGCAAGCGACCTTGTACCTAGCCACGGCGCCGAAGTCGAACAGCACGATGGCGTTCTTCGACGCGTTGGCTGCGGTCGAGAGCGAGCGCGAGGAGGAGGTGCCCGTCCACCTGCGCGATGGCAGCCGGGACAAGGACACCCTCGGCCACGGCGCAGGCTACGCCTACCCACACGCTTACCGCGACCACTGGGTGGCGCAGCAGTACCTGCCGGAGTCGCTGCAGGGCAAGGTCTTCTACGCTCCGAGCGGCAACGGCTTCGAGGCGAGCATCGCGGCCGACGTGACGCGGCGCCGGGAAGCGCAACTCGCCGCGATGCTCGAACCGGAGGCCGCCCCGGAGATCATGACCGTCGCTCCGCGCTTCGGGCAGCGCGAGCGCTGGCTCGAGCGGGCGGTTTCGTCGCGGGGCCAGCGCCTTGGCGAGGTGCGCGACGACCTCTTCGAGTTAGCGCCGCCCGCCCCGCATCACGTCGTGCTCGACCTGAGGCCAGGTAGTGGGCTGATCACTTGGGAAGCGGTGAGGCGCACGCCGGAGGGTCAGGTTTGGGCGCTCGAGCCGGACGCCAAGGCCGCGGTTGAGTTGGAGAGCCAGGCGGCCAACCTCTCCGAGCTGACTCGCCCCATCTTGTTGCGCACCGACGTGCTTGACTTGGACGCCGATGCGCTTGGCGGGGTGCGCTTCGACGAGGCGTACGGCCGCGGCTGGTTGGCCGCCCTCCCTCCCCTGCCTGACCTGCAGGCAGCGTTCTCGCGCCTGCGGGCGGTCATGGCGCCTGGCGGAGTCGTCGTGCTGGCGGAGGTCGACAGGCGGCGGGCGCAACGCCTGCATGCGTTGGTGGACCTTTCTGACCGACCGGCGCTCGCCGCTAGCGTTGCCGCGGCCGAGGAGAGCATCTATTCCGGTACGGCTGTTGGGGCCGCTGAGCGCGTAGGGACGGCCCCCGAGTCGGTCGTGGCGGCCATCGAGAGCGCCGGCTTCTCACAGGTGCGGTTAACGCCCAAGGTGTATTACGACCAGCGAAGACTGCCGCGCAGCACCATCGTCGATTGGTTCGCGGTTGGCGGTGAACGGGCCTCCTACGCCGATCACTTGGGCAGGCACCTGAGCGCCGGGGAGCTGGCGGCCGTCAAGGAAGCGTTCATGCTGCAGTTGGCCGACCGCGAGGTGCGGTGGGGTACGACCTACTACTTCGTGCGCGCGACATGACGATTGTCTAGGCATTTGCCTAGCACCCCTTACTGGCTACTTGGCCCGTTGCTATGATGCCGAGGACAAGGAGATCGAGATGGCGCGAACGGAGCGCTCGTTCGGGTTGGGGGCTACCCGCTGTACGGCCGCTCCCCCTGAGGGCCTGCAATTACATGGCGGCAACGTGCGGCCAAGAGGGATCAGGTGCCTTCGATAGCACACGACCCCAAGAGGGCGCTCACCTACCGTTACGCCTTCTTAGTCGGCATGCTCGAGCTCGCCATCGCGGTGCCGATGCCGGTGCTCGTGCTGCACATGACGGGCCGCGGCCTCGACCTCGGGGTCATCGGGTTAGCCTTCATGCTGCGGGCCATCCTCGTCGTCCTGTTGGAACTACCGACTGGCGGCATGGCAGACGCCATCGGCAGGCGGCCGATAGCGTTGGCGTCGCAGCTCTTCACCCTCTCATCGTTCGTTGCGCTCCTGTTCGTGTCAGGGCCAGCGCTT
This sequence comes from uncultured Trueperaceae bacterium, assembly GCA_937907415.1. The sequence goes on along the minus strand of CALCHY010000339.1, from coordinate 60,106 downwards.
GCGCTCTTGTACGCGCTGCTTCAGGGCATCGGTTCGGCGCTGCACTCCGGCGCGCTAGACGCCTGGTACGTTGACGAGATCAAGCGCCTCGACAGCGCCGTCGAGCTAGAACCTCACCTGGCCACGGTCAACGTCTTCCAGGCGAGCGGCATGCTCCTCGGCACTGCGCTGGGCGGCGCCTTGCCGACGCTGACTGCTCAACTGGACCTGCCGTGGCCCCTTGCCGGCTTCGGGGTGGCGTTGTTCGCGGGCATCGTGCTGCGGCTCGTCACGTGGGTCCTCACGCTCGCGCTCGTGCGCGAGCCGGTCAAACCTCAAGGCGGCGCCGTCACCGGCGTCCGTGCGGTGCCGGGTATCCTGCTCGACGCAGGCAGGCTGGCGCGCAACATCCCCAGCCTTCGCTGGCTGCTCGTCGCGGCTGGGGCCAGCGGCCTCGCCATGGTGAGCATAGAAACGTTCTGGCAGCCGATCGCCGCGTTCACCTTCGGTGACGACCCGAGTCGCTCCGTACCGTACGCCGTGCTGGGAACGGCCTCTGGAGTGGCGGTGCTACTTGGCAGTATCGCCGTCATGCGCTGGGGCAAGCGCTTCCCGGGAGGCAGCGTCGCCCTGGCTGGCACCAGTACCGTCATCCGCGGCCTTGCCATGTTTCTCTTCGCGTCGATGGCGTCGGGCTGGGGCCTCGGAGTTGGGTTGTCGCTCACCTATTTCGCACTGGCGACCACCAACGTCCCCCATTACGCGCTGCTTCACGACGCCATTCCGTCGGCCAGGCGCTCGTCGCTGCTGTCCGTTCACTCGCTCGTGTTCTTCGGGGGCATCGCCATCGCATCTGGCCCGCTCGGTTGGCTCGCCGTTCAGGCTGGGCCTCAGCTGGCGCTCGCCATCGCTTCCGCCCTCACCATCGCCAGTGCCCTAGCCTACGTGCGGGTCGCGCGCCTCCAAAGCGAGCCAGGCACCAGCAACCATACGGAGGCCAGTGAAGGCGAACTCGCCATGGTGGCGGCCGCCACCGCGCCACTCGGCGGCCCAGAGGGCGCGTTCGAGGCAGGCGCCCATGAGCAGTTCCACGACGGGCACTAGCTTGCTGTAGGCTGCCTGACACCGATGCCGAGCTCCAACCTAACCAGCAGACTCGCCCTCGCGTACGCCGCTTACGAGCTGAAGGACGAACCACGCGGCGGGTGGGTGATGCACGGAGTGAGCCGGCCAGAGACCGTGGCAGCGCACTCGTGGGGAACGGCGTACCTGTGCTTGATGTTCGGCCAAGACGCCGCCGTGGACGTGGCGCGCGCGGTTGCCATCGCTGTCGTGCACGACGTCGCGGAGGCCAAGACGGGCGACTTCATAGCGCGCGCCACGGAGGCGGACCGCCGCGTGGCGGAAGTAGAAAAGGCCAGGCTCGAGCGTGAGGCGATTCAAGAACTACTCCCAGAGGGCCAAGGCGCGCTGCGCGAGCTGTGGCAAGCGTACGAGGATAGGTCAGACGAAGCCGCCCGCTTCGTGCGCGACATGAACCTGATCGACATGTGCCTCGAGGCGCTGCGTTATGAACGCGGCGCACGCTACGACCCTGAGCGGTACGTGCCGTCAAGCGGCGGCCACCTGCACCTCGACGAGTTCTTCCTCAGCGCAGAGCAGCGGCTCGACAGCGACATCGCCAAGCGGCTCTACGCCGCCATCAAGAGGGACTACGACGCCGAGCGCGCACGGCCGTAGCCGCGAACGAGCGTGTAAGAAACCCGAGACGCTCGGTGTCGCAGACTATTCACATGGCGCATACACCTTTCTACCTGGAGGCGCAGATCAAGAACCTCCTCCAAGATGCGCGCTCCCTGGCCGACACGAAGCGCTTGGCCGATGTCTTCGAGATCGAGCTGTTCAGCTTGGAGCAGGCGGTGCGCGAGGCGCTCAGTTCGCGCTCCGAGGCCGACTGCCGCGCCGCCTTGGCTCAGGGGCGCAAGCTCGTCAAGACGATCGAGGACGCGCCTGACAAGTCGGGAGGGTTGCTCATCCGTTGACGCCGAGCCGCGTGCGCGGCCTGCGAGCGTAGTTGGCGCGGGCGGCCACATGCCGTCCGGATTAGCTAGGCTGGTGGCATGGAGATCCTGATCCTACCTACTGCCGCTCACGCTGAGCGCCTGGCCGCACGCCTCGTCGCCGATCGGTTGAAGGCCAAGCCTGACCTCGTCCTCGGTTGCGCGACCGGTCGCACCATGGAAGGCATCTATGAGAGCCTGGTCGGGCTTGCTCGGGCAGAGCAGCTAGACTTCTCTCGCGCTCACACCTTCAATCTTGACGAGTACGTCGGTTTGGGCGCCGATGACGAGCGCTCGTACCACCACTACATGGAGGAGAAGCTCTTCTCTCGCGTCAACTTGCGCGAAGAGCACACGCACCTCCCGAACGGCGTCGCCGCCGACCTAGCCGCGGAGGCCGCTAGTTACGAGCAACGCATCCGCGCCGTCGGCGGCATCGACCTGCAGCTGCTAGGTCTCGGGAACTCTGGGCACATAGGCTTCAACGAGCCGCTCTCCTCCCTCATGTCACGCACGCGCGAGAAGGCGCTCGCCCCGCAAACGCGGCAGCAGAACGCCGGCATGTTCGGAGGCGACCCGGAGAAGGTTCCGCCGCGCGCCCTCACCATGGGCGTTGGGACCATCCTCGAGGCCCGCGAGGTGATCATGGTCGTTACTGGCGCACACAAGGCCAACATCCTCGCGACGGCCACCGAGGGACCGATCACGTCCATGGTCAGCGCGACGGCCTTGCAGCTCCACCCTCACTGTCATGTGCTGGTCGACGAGGCCGCGGCAACCGAGTTGGTCGGGCGCGATTACTACCAGTGGACTTTCCATAACGAGCCAGACTGGGCGCCGTACCACGACCTGTTGAGCTGACCTAGGTAACACTCGCCCGTTGCGCACGGCGCAACCGGGTGTACGGTGAGGCAAGGCACATTTCGTGTGCTCTTGCCTCAGGAGGTTGACTCATGGAATCCTGGCTCACGACCCTCATGACGCCGGACGCGCAAAGCGGCTTCGAGCTGGCCATCAAGATGGCGCGCATGGGCGTGAAGTACACGCAACCGTCAGCCGAAGCGCGCGACCGGTTGCGCCCCGCCTACGCGAACGACGCGGATAGCCTGACGATGGCTTCGCAGGTCATCGCCCTCAACTTCCAGACGGTGGCGGCGGCCAACAACTACTGGCGCTAGGCGCGCCCACGACGAGCAGGCCGCACGGCACGACGTCGACCCATGGGTAGCGCCTCGACTCGCTCAGGCGGCCTGCTCGGCCCCCTCGAACTGCGAGCGGTATAGGTCGGCGTAGCTACCGCCGCGTTGCAGTAGTTCCTCGTGCGAGCCGCGCTCGACGATGCGCCCCTCCTCCATGACGAGGATGGTATCCGCCCCGACGATGGTCGAGAGGCGGTGCGCGATCACGAACGACGTGCGGTTACCGCGCAGCGCGATCATGGCCTGCTGCAGTAGCAACTCCGTGCGGGTATCGACGGAGCTAGTGGCCTCGTCGAGGATGAGCAGGGCCGGGTCGGCGAGGAAGGCGCGCGCGATGGTGATGAGTTGCTTCTCGCCAGCGCTAACGTTGCTGCCCTCGTCGTCGATCACGGTGTCGTAACCGTCCGGCAGACTGTGCACGAAGCGGTCGACGAAGGCCGCGCGCGCGGCGCCCATGATCTCTTCCTCGCTGGCGTCAGGGCGCCCGTACGCGATGTTGTCGCGGATGGTGCCCTTGAACAGCCAGGTGTCCTGCAGGACCATGCCGATGTTCGTGCGCAGCTCGGCGCGGCTCATGGCCGCGATGTCTACGCCATCGAGCGTGATCCTGCCGGCGTCAAGCTCGTAGAAGCGCATGAGGAGGTTGACGAGGGTCGTCTTCCCCGCCCCGGTCGGTCCGACGATGGCGACCGTGCGCCCCGGCTCGGCCGTGAGCGAGAGGTCCTCGATGAGCGGGCGGTCATCCTCGTAGCGGAAGGAGACGTTCTCGAACGTCACGCGCCCAGCGACCTCGCCGGTGAGGCGCTGGCCAACGACTTCTGGGCTCTCCTCCACCGCGTCGAGGAGCTCGAAGACGCGTTCGGCGGAAGCCACGCCAGACTGCAGCATGTTGATCATCGATGCTATCTGCGTGACGGGTTGCGTGAACTGCCGCGAGTACTGGATGAACGCCTGGATCTCGCCGAGGCTAAGGATGCCGCTAGCGACGCGCAGGCCGCCTATCACGGCAACGGCCGCGTAGTTGAGGTTACCGATGAAGCTAGCGGCGGGCATGATCAGGCCGGAGAGGAACTGCGCCCTGAAGCTCGCGTCGTAGACGGCGTCGTTCTCGACCTCGAAGACCTTCTGGACTTCCTGCTGGCGCCCGAACACCTTGACGAGCGCGTGCCCCGTGTACGCCTCCTCGATGGCGGAGTTCAGGGTGCCGGTGCGCCGCCACTGCTGCGTGAACTGCTTGCCGCTGCGGCTCATGACGAGGATGGCGACGACCATGGTGAGCGGGATGCTGAGCAGCGCCACGAGCGTGAGCACTGGCGAGATGGTCAGCATCATCACGAGCATGAACACCACCGTCAAGGTCGCGGTGAGGAACTGGCTCATCGTCTGTTGCAGGCTCTGTGAGACGTTGTCGATGTCGTTGGTGACGCGGCTGAGGAGTTCGCCGCGGGGCTGGGCGTCGAAGTAGCGCAACGGCAAGCGGTTCAGCTTCTCCTCTATCGAGCGCCGGAAGCCGAAGACGGTGGCGTTCACGACGTCGTTGAGCAAGTAGCCCTGCACGAACTGCAGCAGCGAAGAGAGCACGTAGATGCCCATCACGATGAGCAGGACCTGACCGACCGCCGTGAAGTCGACGCCATGCCCCGGCACGAGGTCGATGCCGCTCAACAGTTCGGCGACCTTGTTCTGCCCGGCGGCGCGCGTGACCGCGATGGCCTGCTCCTTGGTCATGCCTGCCGGGAACATCTTGCCGATCACGCCGCCGAAGATGAGGTCGGTTGCGCGGCCGAGGATGCGGGGGCCGAGCGAGGCGAGAGCGACCGACACGACGGCGGCGGCGACCAGCAGGCCGACCTTCAGCCTGTGGGGCGCCAGGTGCGAGAGCAGTCGCCGCAGCGACGGGCCGAAGCTGTTCGCCTTCTGCCCTACTCCGCCGCTACGCCCGAACATGCCTCCGCCGGTGACGCGCTCGGTTGACTTCATGGTGCGGCCGGACTTCGGGGTGGTCGCCGCGGCTTCGGCTGACGCCGCGGCCGCAGTGCGCCGGCTCATGCCGCCACCTGCGCCTGGGATTCGACGATCTCCTGATAAGTCGGCGAGCTCCTCAACAACTCGTCGTGGGTACCCATCCCGACCACCTTGCCGTCGTCGAGGACGACGATGCGGTCGGCTTCCTGGATGGTCGCCACGCGTTGCGCCACGATGAGCACGGCGGCGTCACGCGTTGCTGGGGCGAGGGCACGCCTGAGGCGCATATCGGTCGCCACGTCGAGCGCCGAGAAAGAGTCGTCGAAGACGTAGACGACGGGACGCCTTACTAGCGCCCGCGCGATCGCTAGGCGCTGGCGCTGCCCGCCTGAGACGTTGGTGCCGCCCTGCGCGATGGGCGATTCGAGGCCCTCCGGCATGGCGCTGACGAAACCGGTCGCCTGCGCGATATCGAGGGCGTGCCACAAGTCCGCGTCGGTTGCCTCAGGGTCGCCGTAGCGCAGGTTGCTCGCCACCGTGCCCGTGAACAAGTACGCCTTCTGGGGCACGAGGCCGATGCGCTCCCAGAGCGCGTCTGGCTCGTACTCGCGCACGTCGATGCCGTCGACGAGCACGGCGCCACTTGTGACGTCGAACAGGCGCGGGATGAGGCTGATCAGGGTCGTCTTGCCTGCCCCAGTCGAACCGATCACGGCGACCGTCTCGCCCGGCGCCACGCTGAAGCTGACGTTGGCCAGCACCGGGTGGGTTGCGCCTGGATAGCTGTAGCTAACGTCACGGAACTCGACGGTGCCCGTGCGACCGGTAGGGACTAAGCCTCCGCCGAGTGGCGCCGCCACGCTCGGCGTCGCGCCCAGCACCTCGCCGATGCGCCCGGCCGAGACCGAGGCACGCGGCAGGAGCATCAGCAGCATGGTCGACATCAGCAGCGCCATGAGGATCTGGAGCAGGTAGCTGAGGTAGGCGGTCATCGACCCGATCTCCATCAGCCCGGCGTCTACGCGCATGCCACCGAACCACAGCACCGCGACGGTGGAGGCGTTGAGAACGAGCATGACGAGGGGAAACAGCACGGCCATCCAGCGACCAACGTAGAGCGTTACGTCGGTCAACTCCTTGTTGGCCGCGTCGAAGCGCTGCTCCTCGAAAGGTTCGCGAACGAACGCGCGCACTACCCGGATGCCGCCGATCTGCTCGCGCAGCACCTGGTTGACCCTGTCGATGCGCTTCTGCATCTTCTGGAAGCCTGGCACCATGCGCAGCAGCACCAACCCGACGGCCGCGACGAGCACGGGCACGGCGACGGCTACGAGCCACGAGAGCCCAAGGTCCTGGCGCATGGCCATGATCACGCCGCCGACCATCATTATCGGGGCGGTGACGAGCATCGCGAAGCTCATGAAGAGCAGGGTCTGCACTTGCAGCACGTCGTTAGTCGTACGCGTGAGGAGCGACGGCGCACCGAACTGGCTCAGTTCGCGAGCGGAGAACTCGCCTACGTGCTTGAAGACGCCTGAACGGAGGTCGCGCCCGAAGCCCATCGAGGTGCGAGCGGAGAGGTAGACGGCGACGATGGTGGCCGCCACCTGCAACAGGGACACGCCGAGCATGATCGCGCCTTGCTTCAAGATGTAGTTCGTGTCGCCAAGCACGATGCCCTTGTCGATGATGGCGGCGTTGATGCTCGGCAGCAGCAGGGTCGCGATCGTAGCCACGAACTGCAGGCCGACGATGAACCAGAAGGGGCGGTAGTACGGCTTCATGTACCGCATGATGATTCTCAACAACATCTTCTAGATCACCCTTCCTGTGGGGACTTGAGGGCGCCCCAAAGGCAGAACCTGACGATATCTTCGGCCGATGCGCGGTCCTCGGCCGCGAGGTGAGGCATGCGGCTGGCGAAGAGCAAAGTGCTGAACATGTGGGAGAAGCGCGCTGGCGTGACCCTGAGTTCGGCGGCGTGTGGGGTCGTGACGGCAACCACGGCGTCGGAAACCGCGCCTAGCCACTCACGTATGGCGCCTTGGCCGCGGACCTGGCTCTCGCGCGCAGGGTCTGCGAGGCCGTGAAGGGCGACTACCAACGGGTACACGTCCGTGATGCTCGGCAGTACGACGTTGGCTACGCCGACGAGGCCCGCGTCTAGCGTTTCGTCACCGACGAAGCGCGCGAGCTTCTCCCTCAGCGGGCGCGGGTCGAGCCGGTGCCCGATGACAGCCATGAGCAGAGAGTGCTTGTCCTCGAACGCGCAGAAGAGCGTGCCCTCCGCCACCCCCGCCGCTGCCGCTAGCTCGCGCGTCGTTACGGCGGCGCCACGAGCCGCGAGGAGCGGCGTTACCCGTTCGATTATCTTGAGCCGCCGCGCTTCTCGGTCGAGAGGCGGCGCGCGTCTAGGTCTAGTCACCGCGAGAGCATAAGTGAGCGCTCACTCAGTCAGCTGTGAGCGGCGATACCGTGCCTTTGGCCCTAGACCCGGTAGGAGTCAGCTGCGCTTGCGAGCCGTCAACGCCGCACCTAATGTCGCTCCGGCTGCAGCGATCATGACGATGGCGATCACGATGAAGGCAGTCCGCGTAGCGGACGGAGCGCCTGCGGCCGCCGCCACGCCGAAGATGCCGCCGATCAGTGCGAGGAATATGGCCACCAGGTAACGACCCGTGTTGGTGCTCGAGCTTGGCTTCGAATCCATGCCACGATCCTATTCCGTTAGCGCTGCGGCCGTAACTACGTGCCTCAATCGCCTCCGGTCAACACGCCTTCGGTAGCCTGGGCGTTGGTCTTCCGGAGCGGCACCTCGGGGATGAACCACGTGACGAGCCAACCCACGAGGACGATGAAGATGGCGATGAAGTAGACGCGCGTGACCGCGGAAGCGAACGCTTTGCGCACGCCGAGCGTCACCTCCCCGATCACGGTTTGCGCCTGGGCGTCGAGCTCGGACTTCAGGTTGGTCAAGAGCGCAGCCGTTGCTTGCGGATCGCCTTTAGCTCGTTCGTAAGCCGCGGTGATGCCGGCGCGCGCCTGCTCCGGCAACCCCATGGCCGTGAGTTGCGCGGCTAGCGCAGCGTCGTCTCCCCCGTCGATCGCGGCGGAGAGGCTCCTGTACCTGGCGGCGAACGCCTCGTCGACCTGCGCGGCCACCGCGGCGGTGCCAGCGGAGCTGACGCCTGCGGCGCTACCGCCAACGGCAGCTGGTGGAGACCCGAGCCCTGCTGGCATGTTGAGGGCGATGTTCGCAAGCAACGAAGTGGTGAGCACGGTCCCGAGCAGCGCCGTCCCGAACAGCCCGCCTATCTGCCTGAAGAACTGCACGGCGCTCGTCGCCTGGCCTACCTTGCGCACGTCGACGGCATTCTGCACCGCCAGCGTGAGGAGCGGCAGCGACGGGCCGAGGCCCAACCCAGCAACGGCCATGTAAACGGCAACCTGCCAGAAGGGGATGTCGAAGTCCATGCGTGAGAGGAGGAACACGCCAACCAGGAGGATGAAACCGCCGATGAGCAACAGCGCGCGGTAGTGACCGACTCGCGAGACGATCTGCCCAGAAACTATCGACCCGAACACGACCCCAAGCGACAACGGCACGAGGCTAAGGCCGGCGCTCGTGGCCGACACGCCTACCACGTTCACCATGAACAGCGGCAGGAACGCCACGATGCTGAGGAAGGCGGCGCCCACGAAGAAACCGGCGAAGTTCGACGTGCTGAAGACCCTGTTGCTGAACAGCCTCATGTCGAGGACGGGGTTGGGCACACGCAGGGAGCGCAGCACGAACAACGCCGTCAGCACCACGCCGCCAGCCAGGAGCGCGATCGTGAGCGGTGCGCCCCACGGGTGCGCCGTCTTGTCAAGCTGCAGGCCGAGCACGAGCGGCACCAACCCACCTACGAGCAGCACGACCGACAGCGCGTCAAGCCGCCCCTTCTCACCGTGCGGCAGTAGCGCCGGCATGCGTGTAATCACGAAAATGAGCGCGAGGATGCCGAAAGGCAGGTTGACGTAGAACACCCACCGCCAACCTGCGATGCCGGGGATGATGGCGCCGCCGTGATCCGTCAGCAGCCCACCTATCAGTGGCCCGATCACGCTAGCGATGCCGAAGACGCCGCCAGTCAAACCCTGGTACTTGCCGCGCTCGGACGGTGGGAACAGGTCGGCGATGATGATGAACGCCAACCCCAACAGCCCGGCGGCGCCGAGTCCCTGCAGCGCCCTGAAGACGATGAGTTGGTTCATGGCATCGCCAAGGAGCGGTAGTTCGCCGAACTCGCCGGAGAGACCGCTGAGGAACGAGCCGGCAAGGAAGACGCTGATGGCCCACAACTCTATGGCGCGACGGCTGAACATGTCAGCGAGCTTGCCGTAGATGGGCACGAGCACGGTCGAGCCGACTAGGTACGCGGTGAACACCCAAGCGTAGCGCTCGAGTCCGCCAAGGTCGGCGACGATCTTCGGCAGGGCGGTCGCGACGATGGTCTGATCCAACGCCGCGAGGAACATGGCGAGGAGGATGCCAGTCAGCGTGAAGGCGCGGTCACGGTCGCTTAGGGGAACCATGGTGACGCCCCATCTTTCAACCGCAGCCTGTAGGTCCTACGTCCTAGTGTGAGCACGGGCTGGATGCTACGCCCGCAAACCGGCGGCGCGCGCGTCAGCGCTCACGCCGCTCGCGCCGTACGCGCTCCACCCCCGCACCCCCTCCAACGTGCGCCCAGCTGGTGCTTAAGTATGATGCCAGCTAATGCAGCGAGGAGGAACGCCATGTCGAACGCCGTAACTCACCGCGCCATGCTGCAGGTGGCGCTCGCCGAAGCGCGCCTTGGCCTAACTGAGGGCGGCGTCCCGATCGGCGCGGCACTCTACCGAAACGACGGCACGCTCCTCGGGCGCGGCCACAATCGGCGCGTGCAAGACGGCGATCCGAGCAGCCACGGTGAGACTGACGCGTTCCGCAACGCTGGGCGCCAACGCGATTACCTGGGCACCACCATGGTCACCACGCTCGAGCCGTGCTGGTACTGCAGCGGTCTCATCAAGCAGTTCGGCATTGGCACCGTAGTGATGGGCGAGTCGCGCACGTTCAAGGGCGGCGCCGACTGGCTGCGCACGCAGGGCGTGAAGGTCATCGACCTAGACGACCAGGAGTGCGTGCGACTCATGACCGAGTTCATCGCGGCCAGGCCGGAGTTATGGCACGAGGACATCGGGGAGCGGTGAGTGGCAGGCAGTCCAGGCATCAGAACGGTCGAACGCACGCTAGCTGGCAGCGGCAGCACGGTGCGGCTGCTGCTCGAGGCGCTCCCTGGCCGGCGTGTGCGGGTGGTCGAGTACCACCGCAGGCGGGGGCCGGAGGGTAGGTTCGAGCGTGTTCGGGGTGAGGAGGGCGTTACTTACCCGTTCGAGCAGTTGCGCCTCGATCAACCCTACGAGGCCGTCTTCCCGCAGCCTGGCCTCTTCGATGAGCTAGCCGCTCCCGCCGCAGCAGGCCGCCGGACCCGGAGGCGCCGCTGATGGTTGGCGCCGAACGCCCGCTAGTGCCTGGTCTACCGACCTCGTCGCTCAAGCGCCGCCACTGAGCCCGAACCTCTCGAGCAAGTAACGCGCTGCTCCCGCCGCGCCCGGCTCGCGCGCCACGACGGCGGCTGCGCTAGCAGCGCGCTCCGCGACTTGTGGGCGCAACGCCGCCTCCAACGCCGCCTGCAACCCGGCACCGCTGAACTTCGGGGAAACCAGCCGCGTGCCCAAGCCCAACTCCGTGATCTTCACGGACCAGTGGTACTGGTCGAAGAAGGCCGGCACGGCCACTTGGGGCACGCCGGCGTGAACGGCGGCGCCGGTGGTGCCCGCGCCGCCGTGGTGCACGACCGCACGCATGCGCGGGAAGAGCCAGTCGTGAGGCGCCTCGTCGAGCACGAAGCGATCTGCGGCACCGCCGCCTAGGGCGGCGCGCGCGGCACCGGCACCGCCGCCACCAAGTCCCGCCCAGCCAGACGCCAGCACCAAGCGCAGGCCCATGCCCCGCACGACGCTGGCGACGGCCTCCTCCACCTGCGCAACGTCACGCACGGGCAGGTGGCTGCCGAAGCCGACGTAGACGGGTTTCTCCCCTGCCGCAAGGAAGGCGCTTAGCGCTGGGGATGGGCGCCAGTCCTGAGGGTGGGGCAAGCGCCACCAGCCACTCACGAAGCGGCCAGGCGGCCAGTCCGCTGGCGGCGGCGCCACAAGTGGGCTGTAGCCGTAGACGCGCACGACTTCTTCCCCCATCCGGCGCCATGGGGTCCCGAAGAACGGCACGCCGCCTAACCCGAGCCGTTGCCTACGCCAACGGTTGACCGTCCAGCGCCACGGGAACCATACGACCTGTTCGCCCATCCAGTGGCTGGCGCGGTTGAAGATGCGCCGCGCGGGTCCCGGCTTGCGGGGGGCTTGGCGCATCGCGACGCTCGGGTACTCGGCGGTGACGTCCCACGGTTGCAGCGAGGCGAACGCGGTCGGCTTACCCGTTGCCTCGTGGAGGTGCGGGCCAGCGAGGGCGCCGTGGGCGAACACGATGGCGTCGCTAGCATCCGCAAGGTCGGCGGACTGCTCGAGCATCGTGCGCATGGTCGGCGCCCACTCAGCGGCGAACTCGCGCGCCGCCGTGAGCACCGCAGGGCTGCGCACCATGGCTCGCAGTTGCGCTTGGCTGCGCATCCAGGCAACGGGGTCGCCCGCCAACTCGGCGTACTCGATGCCGCGCCCCTCTATGAGCGCCCGATAGGCGGGGTGTGCCCCAAGCACTGGCCGCGCACCCAACTCCTGAAGCTCCAGAGCTAACGCCAGGAACGGCTGGACGTCACCCCGCGAGCCGAAGGTGAGGATGGCGATGCGCGGCTCAGCCACGCTCAGCGCCCGCAGGTGCTTCCGCTGCGGCCCGGCCAACTTGCTTGACGACCAGGTAGCCGCCTAACAGGGGCCCGAGTATGAAGAGGCTATAGAAAGTGATGATGCGCCAAGCGAAAACGGCGGCCGGCCCGGCTTGTCCGCTACCGTTGCCAACGAGAAACCAGCTCAGGACGACCTCGAAGAAGCCGCTCCCGCCCGGGGTCGGCACGAAAGTGCTCATTACGGCCACTACCGTCTGACCTGCTAGCGCGAGCAACGCCCCGATGCTCACGCCAAGGCCGCGCAGTAGGAAGTACAAGACCAAGAAGAAAGCCGCCCAGGCGCAGGCGGTGAGGCCCTGCACGACGGCGTGCTTCCATAGTGGGGCGGCGGCGAACGTCTGACTGCTCTCTATGAACCCGTCGACGAAGCGCATCCCGCGGCGTCTGAAGCGCAGGAGCGGCCCGCGCAGAACGAAGCCGAAGAGCGGCCTCAACCACACGACCTTGAAGAGCAGAACGTACGCGAGCGCGACCGTAAGCAGGATCACTACCGTGCCGAGCAGAGCCCAGCCCGGCGTGCGCGGGTAGACGCCCAACCCGTAGAGCACGACCAGCGACGCGGGCATGGCCCAGGCGTGGAAAGCAGTGTCAGCCGCCATGGTCGCGAGCGCCGCGGCCCACGACTTGGCGCGCTGCATGCCTTGCACGTCAAGGGTGAGCGCCAGGCCAGCGATGCTGCCGCTGCCGCCAGGCGTGACCGCAGCCGTGAACATGCCGAGCACGTGGGCGCGGAAGGCGTGACTCAAGCGCACGCGGAAACCGAGAGTGCGGCAGACGAACACGAGCCGCGCCGCGGCGATCAGGAACGACGTCAAGAGAGCGAGGGCCGCCGCCGCCAACGAGAGCGGCGCCAGATCCTTCAAGCCGAGTAGCGCCCTCGGTCCGCCCACCTGCCATAACGCGAACGCCATCCCGGCGCCGGACAGCGCAAGTGACACGAGTAGGGCTTGCAGCACAGGGCGTTTCATGATCCGAGTCGGCGAGGGCGCTGCGTCAGGTCGCTAGCTGCGCTCGCAGAGCTAGAGCATAACCGCGGTTCGCGCCCACCTCGCAGGGGCGGCGGTGAGGCAGCCAACGGCGTGGACGGCGCGCTCGCCGCCTATCCAGCTAACTCAGTAGCCGTCAGGCAGCGCGGGCGGTTGCCACGCCACGTCTACGTCCGCGCTGCCAGCGGCACCTGCCGCCACCACGAGCGGCTGCCGCACTTGCACCTGCCTGATGAGGCAGAGTTCGGCCATCACCTCGCGGCAGTAGTAGACGAGCACGTCGCCCGTCACGACGCCCTCACCAACAGCGAAGTTCGCGGGGAACTCGAGCACGAGCGGGTAGTCGGGGCTGGTCACCTCGGCGGCGGTCGGCTCGGCGAACTGCGCAACTGCGCCGGAACTGCTCCACTTGACCTGCAGGGGCGCGAGGTCGTTCGCCTTGTAACCGGCAGGCAGGGTGAGGGTCAGACGCACGCCGCCCGCGCCTGGCGCGAGCGTCTTGGTCGGCAGCTCTATGACCTCGTCGTAACGTACTTGGGTGTTCGGCGCCCCTACGAGCAGGCCGTTAGGGTCGCTGAGGGCGAGGGTCGTCACCTGTCGGGACGCCAGATCGGCAACGCGGATGGCGCCGTTATTGGTGTCTGCCACGTACAGCTTGCCCGCCGCGTAACTCAGCCCGCCAGGTTCGTAGAACTCCGCGCTGTCCCCGTCTCGCAACCCGGGGGTGCCAGTGCCGAACACGGTCGTGACCTCGTGGGTGGTGGGGTCTAGCCGCTTGATCTTGTTGTTGTAGGTGTCGGCGACGTACACGGCGCCGTCGACGTAGGCCAGGCCGAGAGGGTGCTGCAAGCGCACCGCCTTACCGACGCCGTCGACGTCGCCGAAGTCGAAGAGGCCAGTGCCAACTAGCGTCTCGACTCGACCGTTAGTGCCCTGGTCCACTCGCCTTATGGCGCTCGCCTCGCTGTCGGCGACGAAGAGCACACTGCCGTCGGTGGTGAGGCCGCTCGGTTGGTTGAGGCCCGCGCTCAAGAGGGCGCCGTCCTTCAGCTCTTCGCGGCCGCTGCCAGCGAGGAGTCGCACGACGCCGCTGCCAGGTCCAAGGCTCCAGAGTTGGTGCTGCCCCGCCATGGCGATGATCAGCTGGTCATCAAGCCAGAGGACGTCCCAAGGCGAGTTGAGTCCCCCACCCGCCTCCACCCCGTTGCGCCCGAACAGGTACTCCTGCTTGCCGTTGCCAGCTACCGTGGTCACCGTGCGCTTGGCGAGGTCAACGAGCCTGATGCTGTGGTTGCCCGTATCGGCAACATAGAGCGTGTCTGGACCCGCAAGCGCCATGCCTTGCGGGCCGTTGAAGCCGGCGCTCTCGAAGTCGCCGTCCTTCAACTCTTGGGCGCCCGAGCCGACGACGTCGAGCACCACGCCAGCGAGGTCCGTGATGACGATGCGGTCGTTGCTGCTATCGGCCACGAAGAGACGGGCGCCTGCCTCGTCTGCCAGGACCTTGCCGGGGAAGCTGAGCGCCGTCCTTGGGGTGACGACGCCGGTGGCGTTGAGCGTTAGGGGGGTGCGGTCGAGCGTGCCGCGCGCCGCGAAGGTGTCGATCATGCCAGCGATCACGTCGTCGAACACGCGGTAAACGCCTTCGCCAGCGTGACGGCCAAGGATGTGGCCCTCCGGGTCGATAAGTACGAAGCTTGGCCACGCCGAGATGTTGTAATCCTGCCAGATCTTGAACTCGGCATCGTTGACGATCGGCTCCGTGCGGCCGTAACGCTCGGCAACGAGCCGAATGTTCTCGGTGCGCGCCTCGTTGAGGAACTTGGCGGAGTGAACGCCGATGACGACGAGCTCGTTGGGGTACTTCTCCTCGAGCGCTTTGAGGTCAGGGATGACGTGGATGCAGTTGATGCAGCCGTAGGTCCAGAAGTCGAGCAGGACTATCTTCCCGCTCAGGGAGCTGAGGGGGAGGGGCTTGTCTGTGTTGATCCAGTCGAGGCCCGTTGGGAACTCGTGCGCCGGGGCGCTGCCAACGTACGACTGGCCGGTGGAGCGCTGGGTCATGACGACCACGAGTATTACAGCGAGCACGGCAACGGCAAGGTACAGCTTGCGCATGCCGGATGATAGTTCCCCGAAGTTGGCATGCATGTCGTGGTCGCGCCGCTTGCCGGCCCGCCATGGGCCGCCAGGCAGCCCGCATTTACGGTAATCTTCGGGTCAACACCGGTTTCCGGCGGCTCCTGGCCGTAGCGGCTTGGAGGCTCGCGCGCTACCAAGCGCGGAGCAATTCGAGGAGGTCAGCAGATGTCTCTCGCAGCCACCACCCGCTCTCATAAACACGTGCTCACGCCGTGGAGCAAGCAGTCCGCTGTCGGAGGTCCGACTTTCGTCAGAGGTGAGGGTTCTTACCTCTTCGATGACGAGGGCAAGCGCTACCTGGACCTCTCGGCTGGCCTCGTCTCCACCAACCTCGGGCACGGCCACCCCGCGGTCGTCAAGGCCATCCAGGAGCAGGCGGCCAAGATCTGCTACCTACCCCCGTCACTCATCCACGACGTGCGCTCCGAGTTCGCAGAGCTGCTCTCCGATGTCAGTCCCTGGAGCGAGGGCGCCCGCACCTTCTTCACCACCGGTGGCGGTGAAGCGAACGAGGACGCCATCAAGATGGCGCGCACCGTCACGGGTAGGCACAAGGTGCTCGCCGCGTACCGCTCGTTCCACGGCTCGGCGCCAGGCGCAGGCAGCCTTACGGGTGAGGACCGCCGTTGGGCGAACGAGCCCGGCATCCCAGGCATCGTTCACTTCTTCGCGCCGTACCCGTACCGCAGCCCGTTCTTCACCGATGACGCGAAGGTCGAAGTCGAGCGCGCGCTCGAGCACCTCGAGCAGGTCATCACCTTCGAGGGCGCCAAGAACATCGCCGCCCTCGTCATCGAGCCGGTGGTCGGCTCCAACGGCGTGATCGTCTACCCGGAAGGCTACTTGGCTGGCATGCGCAGCATCACGGCCAAGCACGGCATCGTGCTCATTTTCGACGAGGTCATGACCGGATTCGGCCGCGTCGGCGACCGTTTCGCGGCCTCGCGCTTCGGCGTCACGCCCGACATGATCACGTTCGCCAAGGGCTCGTCCTCGGCGTACATCCCGCTTGGCGGCGTCATGGTCCGCGAGAGCCTCGCCAAGTACTTCGACGACCACGCCCTAATGTGCGGCCACACCTACGCAGGGCACCCGATGGCCATGGCCGCGGGCCTCGCCACCGTCACCACGCTGAAGAAGGAGGGCCTCTTCGAGCGCGCTCGCGAGATAGACCCATGGCTGAAGGAGGGCCTAACCGCCCTCAAGGACAAGCACGCGGTCATCGGCGACGTGCGCGGCATCGGCGCCTTCTACACCATCGAGCTCGTCAAGGACCGCACCACCAAGGAGCCGCTCGTGCCCTGGTACGGGGGCGACAACGCGCCCGTCGCGAAGCTAGTCGGGGCCCTGCGCAACGAGGGCGTCTACGCGTTCGGGCGCTACAACGTGCTGCTCGTCACGCCGCCGCTGAACATCAAACGCGAGGACCTGCAGGTTGGCCTCGATGGCCTCGACCGTGCGCTCAACGTACTCGCCTGAGAGAACACCGCGGTAGTAACGCGTAGCCAGACCAGTCGGTCTATCCAAACTGCGTGCGGGAGCGGCAACGGTGAGCCGCTCCCGCACGCGTCTTACCGGCCAATTGCGCGCCACTCCGGCACCAGCCCACGCGCTCAGTAGACGCTCCTGTCTACCGCCGCGTCCGCTCGCGCGCGGGCGTCCGCTGGCGACATCCCGGCCATCAACCCGGAGCGCATCTCGTGCTCCCACTCCTCGAAACGGTAGGCGCGGCGCAACAACTCTTCAGCAGCTTCGGCCGGTACCACGACGACGCCGTCGTCGTCACCAAGCACGATGTCGCCTTTCCTAACAAGCACTCCGCCGCACACCACTGGCTCGCCAACCGTGCCTGGAAGGTTCTGCCGGCGAGTGGTAAGCGCGGAGAGGTTACGCGCGAAGACTGGCAACCCAAGCTCGACGATCTCACGCAAGTCTGTGGCCGCCCCATCGATCACGACGCCAGCCACGCCTTTCCCTACCGCCATGCGCGCCATGAGCCCACCGAAAGGCGCATGCCGCCTGTCACCGTGGCGCGCGACGACCAATACGGTGCCGGGCGTGGCTGCTGCAACGGCCTCGCCCAACGGGGCGTTATCCGTCGGCTGGCACGAGACCGGCATGGCGCGCCCGACAAAACGCAGGGGACGGAACAACGGGACGATGTCCCAGTCGAGGAAGCCTTCCGTCGTCAAATGCCCAATGGTGCCGGTGGAGACCCCCAAGTAGCGGTCAAGCCAGTCGATGTTAGGTGCTGCATCAGCCATCTCTTCCTCCATGTGGGCGCTTCGGAACCCCGTGTGCAACTTCAGAACCGTCGCGACAAGGCTCACGTTAACGCCAAGTCTGCACCGCCAGCGCAGTGCTCCACAGCCGTTCATTCCGCTGCACCCCGGCTGCTATGCTGCGCTCCTAACGAACACGGTCCTGGCAATTGCGCATGCCGGAGCACGCCAGTGCACATACGGGTGGGCGTAAAGTGCGCGCGAACCGATTAGGAGCGTAGATGAGTAGCAACAAGTCGACTGGCAAGGCACGCGAAGTGACCGTGGCGGTGGTACAAACCGACCCAGGTAGCGACAAGGCCGCCAACGTAGCGCGCGCCTTCGAGCTCGTGGAGCGGGCCGCTGGCATGGGCGCGCAGTTCGTGACGTTGCCCGAGACCTTTCACTTCCGCGGCCCCGCTGATCAGCGCCGCGCGAGCGCAGAGGCGATTCCGGGCCCCCTTTCTCAGGCGCTCGGCGACCTAGCCGCCCGGCACGGCATCTACCTGCTTGGCGGCAGCTACAACGAACTCCCGGACGCGGCCGAGGCGGACCAACGCACGCATAACACCAGCCTCCTGTTCGGGCCAGACGGCGGCCTGCTCGGCAAGTACCGCAAGATCCACCTGTTCGACGTCGTCTTGGGCGAGAAGTTGGTCGCACGCGAGTCGGCGCGCAACCAGCCAGGCGATCAGGCCGTCATCGCGGAAACACCCTTTGGCGCCGTCGGGATGACCGTTTGCTACGACGTTCGCTTCCCGGAGCTCTACCGCACGCTGGCAATTGCAGGCGCGCGTTTGCTCGTCGTCCCATCCAACTTCGCGGAGCGAACTGGTCGCGATCACTGGGAAGTTCTCCTGCGGGCGCGCGCCATCGAGAACGGTGCTTACGTCATCGCCCCTGCCACTGTCGGCAACGGCGGAACCGACTTCAACGCTTACGGACGCTCGCTGATCGTCGACCCTTGGGGCACGGTCATCGCCTGCGCCCCTGACCAAGAGGGCGTCACCCTCGCAACGCTCGATCTTGACCGGGTTGACGCGGTCCGCGCGTCACTGCCCAGCCTGCAGCATCTCCGGCCAGCGGCCTACGCCGTGCGCCAAGCCTGAGGAGGCCACGAATGTCGTTCCACTTCCCCCGAAAGTTCCTCGCAGCCGCAACCGCCGCAGCGCTACTGCTCGGCGGGACCGTGTTCGCAGCTGGCAACGTGCGCCTGGCTACCGCCCTAGCGCCTAACAGTCTGCAACCCGCCGAAGCGACAGGCTTGCCAGACGCGGCCGTCATTCGCACCATGTTCGAGGGCCTCGTCGGCTTCCTCGACGGTGAACTCGTAACCGAGCTCGCCGAGTCGTGGAGCTCGAACGACGACGCGACCGCATACACCTTCACCCTGCGCCCGGGCGTCACCTTCCACGACGGCACGCCGTTCAACGCTGACGCGGTCAAGACCTACTACGAGTGGGTGCTCGACCCGGACAACAGCGGCGCACGCGGCCGCAGCCAACTGAAGGACATCGCTACCATCGACGTACTCGGCGACCTCGAGGTGCGCATCAACCTCAAGCAGCCGAACGGGGCCTTCATCTACCTGCTTGGCACTAGCAACGCGCGGATCGCTAGCCCGGCGTCCCTCACCCAGTACCCTGACGACCTCGCACGTCATCCAGTTGGTACCGGCCCATTCAAGTTCGTCAGCTGGGCAGAAGGTCAAAGCGTGGTCGTCGAGCGCAACGCCGACTACTGGGGCGAGACCGCCAAGGTCGACGGCCTTGAGTTCATCGTCGTTACCAACGCCGCGACGCGCGTGGCGATGCTGCAATCAGGTGAAGTGCAGTTCATCGAGGCGCTCCCGCCGCAGCTCGTGCCCGTCATCCAGGCAGCTCAGGGCCTTGACGTAGTGAGCACCAAGACGAACTTCCTCCGCATCCTGCAACTGAACACCACCAAGGCGCCGTTCAACGACGTGCGCGTGCGTCACGCCCTCAACTACGCCATCGACAAGGAACAACTCGTGAACGTGGCCGTTGCCGGGCTTGCCACCGTCATGACAGCGCCCATCCCAGCCGCCACTTTCGGCTACGCAGAGCAACCCGCTTACACCTACGACCCAGAGAAGGCCCGTTCGCTGCTCGCAGAGGCTGGCTACCCGAACGGCTTCGAAATGAAGGTCCTTACCTTCACTGGCGATGAGTACCGCACCGTGGGCCAAGTGCTGCAGCAGATGTTCTCCCTAGTTGGCGTGCGCATGACCCTCGATCAGCAGGAGCGAGGAGCGCTTGTCGACCAGCTCTTCAAGCCTGTCGACGAGAACCCAACGGAGGCCGCGCTCGTTGGAGCCAGCTCCTCGACTGGTGACGCCGATTTGGCTATCACCACCTCCTTTACCAAGGCCTCGTTCCCGCCTGCCTCCAACAACTGGAGCTTCTACGAGAACGACGAGGTCGAAACGCTCGTGAGCGACGCCCGCGCGACCGGCGACCAAGAAACGCGCGCCGCACTGTACGCAGAGGCGCTTGGCATCATCTGGCAGGATGCCCCTTGGGTCTTCCTCTACAGTCCTGACTCCGTCGCAGGCCGCGCCGCGACGCTCTCTGGTGTGGCCTACGCGCCGGACAACACTGTCGACGCCCGCCGCGCCGAACTCAAGTGATGACCAGCTGAGCCCAAAGGGCCGGGACGGACTCGCGTGCCGCAATACACTCTGAGGCGCCTGATGCAGGCCGTCCCGACCCTCATCGGCGTCATCATCCTCATCTTCTTCTTCGTGAGGGCGCTGCCCGGCGACCCGGCACGCCTTTACGCGGGGGTGGACGCCGACGCCGCAACGGTACAGGCGGTCAGGGTACAGATGGGCCTCGACCGCTCCCTTCCTGAGCAGTTCGGATACTTCGTCTCCGGCCTGGCGCGAGGCGACCTCGGCATGTCGTTTCGCGCCAGGATGCCGGTTAGCACGCTCCTCACACAACACTTTCGAGCAACGCTCGTGCTGGCCAGCTTAGCCATCACCGTTGCAACCCTACTCGGCGTGCTGCTAGGCATAATGGCGGCCCGCAAGCGCAACTCCATCGTCGACCTCGGAATCACTTCCGTGTCTGTGCTAGGCATCAGCACGCCAGCGTTCTTCCTCGGTATCTTGCTCATCTATCTCTTCGCCGTGAAGTTGCGGGTGCTGCCGGTAGCCGGCAGCGTCAGCGTTAAGGGGCTCGTGCTACCTACCGCTACGCTGGCCGTCGCTAGCCTAGGTACCATCGCGCGCTTCGCACGCTCGAGCTTGCTTGAGACGATCGGCAACGACTACGTTCGCACGGCCACGGCCAAGGGCCTCTCGCGGGCGCGCGTTGTTAACAAACACGCCCTGCGCAACTCCCTCATCCCCGTGATTACCATCGTGGGCCTGCAGTTCGGCTTCCTCCTCTCCGGCACGGTCATAGTAGAGACCGTCTTCAATTACCACGGATTGGGCTGGTTGCTCATCCAGTCGGTCGAGGCGCGCGATTACCCCGCCGTGCAAGGCCTCATGCTCGTGTTCGCCCTGCAGTTCATCGCCATCAACCTGATAGTGGATGTCCTCTACGGGCTGATAGACCCACGGATCACTTATGACTGAGAGAGTAGCGCCCGCCAAGCGGGCGAAGTCCGCCTTCTCACGGAGCACGTTTGGCAAGCTGTTGCACCACCGCAGCGGCTCCGTTGGCCTCGTCCTTACGGGCATGTTCGTCACCCTCGCGGTGGTTGGGCCTTGGATAGCGCCCTATTCGCCCTCTGCGCCGAACTACGCGCATCTGGCTGCCGGCAGCACCGCAGAGCACTGGTTGGGCACGGACGCGTTCGGGCGCGACACTTTGAGCCGCATCTTGGCTGGCGCACGCTACTCCGTGACCATCGGCCTCGCCGCTACCCTCATCGGCGCGCTCGTCGGGGGCAGCTGGGGGGTCCTCGCTGGCTTTCTCGGCGGCTGGTTCGACAACCTCTCGATGCGCCTGGTCGACGTGCTCTTGGCGTTCCCAGGCATCCTCATCGCCATCGGGCTCGTTACACTGACGGGGCCAGGAGTTGGGCCGGTCGTGTTCGCGTCCGCGGTCTTCGGCATTCCGGTGTTCGCGCGCCTCGCACGCGGCTCGACTCTTGAGGTGAAGAGCCGCGCCTTCATCGAGGCTGCCAACGCTCTCGGCATGCAGCGGCTGCAGGTAATGGGCAGGCACGTCGTTCCGCAGGTCATCGCGCCCATCTTGGTCTACGCCACTCTCCGCAGCGGCTCCACCTTGCTAGTGGCCTCCGGCCTCTCGTTCCTCGGGCTCGGCGTGCAGGCGCCCGCGCCTGAGTGGGGAGGCATGCTCTCTGACGCCCAGTTATGGCTGGCCGTGCAACCCCTGATGGCCTTCTCCCCCGGCGTAACCATCACCCTCGCCGTGCTCGGCTTCAACTTGTTGGGTGACGGTCTCAGAGACGTCCTCGACCCCTCCGTACGGCGCTGAGGGCTCGACGCGGGTAAGCTCTGCGCATGCCAGGGATTCATCATGTGACCGGCATCACGGGCAGGGTTCAGGCGAACGTCGACTTCTATACGGGTTTGCTAGGTCTCAGGCTCGTGAAGCAGACCGTCAGTCACAACGACGGGGACGTGCTTCACTTGTTCTACGGCGATGGCGCAGGTAGCCCAGGCAGCCTGCTCACGTTCTTCGCCTGGCCGGACGGGGCCAGCGGCAGGCGCGGGCACGGCCAGGCGGCGGAGGTCGGGCTGGCCGTGCCGCTCGACGCCATAGGTTACTGGACCTCGCGGCTCATCGAGCACGGCGTGAAGTTCACGGGCCCGACGGTGACCGGCGGCGAAACGCGCCTCGGGTTCAGCGACCCTGACGGCCTGCCTATCGTGTTGATCGGCACCAAGCTAGGGCCAGCCGCAGCCCCGTGGTCCGGCTCTCCCGTGCCAGCCGCCGCGCAGGTGAGGGGCATAGCTTCCGTGACCCTGTGGACGGAGCACGCCGCCGCCACGGGCGCCGTGCTGGAGGAGTTGCTTGGGTTCAACCGCGGCGGCTCCGACGGCGCGATCACCACTTATCGCCTGGCCCCTGGTGTGGAGGGGCGCGGCCAGGTCGCGGTGCGCGACGTGCACGGCTTCTGGTCGAGTTCGGACGGCGCCGGGAGCATCCAACATGTAGCTTTCAGCGTGCCCGACGAAGCTGCGCTATGGCAGGCGTACGAGGCGGTGCTACTTCACGGCCTCGAGATCTCGAACGTGCGAGAACACGGTTACTTCCAGAGCATCTACTTCCGGGAGCCCGGCGGCGGCCTCATCGAGCTGGCCACCGAGGGGCCAGGAATGACCTTGGACGAGACGCTGGACGAACTAGGCACGCACCTCACGTTGCCACCAGAGCTCGAGGCCAAGCGGGCAGACGTCGAGGTCGTCATGCCGCACTTCGCGCCGCCTGGCGCCACGCGGAGGCCGGAGCGCGACCTCGGCTGGACGCACCGTTACGTGCCGGGCAGTAGCGGAGCAACGCTGCTGTTGCTTCACGGGAGCGGAGGCAGCGAGACGCAACTCCTGCCGCTGGTTAGGCGCGTGGGAGGCGGGGCCAGCCTGCTGGCGCCGCGTGGCCGCTCCACGGGCGAGGAGGTGCTGCGCTTCTTCGCGCGCAGGCCGGACGGCAGTTTCGACCAGGCCGAACTCGACCACGAGGCCGACGCCTTGGCGCGCTTCGTGACGGAGGCGGCGGAGTGGTACGGCTTCGACCCGCAGCGCGTTACCATCCTTGGTTACAGCAACGGGGCGCACATCGGCGCGGCGACTTTGGCCCGCAACCCGACCGCCTTCGCGGCCGCCGCGTTACTGCGCACGGTGGCGCCGTTCGGGCTGCCTGCCACCGTCGACCTGAGCGGCAAGCGCGCGCTCATGCTGCAGGGCGTGGGCGACCACCTCCTGCGCGGCCACGCCGACACCCTCCTCGCGGACTACTTAGCGGCGGCCGGCGCCGACCTGCAGGTCACGACCGTGCCAGGCGGGCACTACCTCGGTCCGGAAGACGAGGTAGTGCTGCGGGCCTGGCTTGGCGGCGCCGACTGATGCCTGACGTTCTCCCGAGCAACCAACCCTGCCACTTGAGCGCGGCCGCGTTGGCGGGGGCGGTGCTCCCTGCCGGGTTAGTCGACGAGGCGGTGCGCCTCTCGAAGGGCTTCGCTGACCCAACGCGGGTGCGGATCCTGGGTTTACTGCGCCTTGGTGAGGTGTGCGTTCACCAGATCGTCGACGCGCTCGAGCTCGAGCAGTCTGCCGTCAGCCACCAGTTGCGTACGCTGCGCTCTGCAAGACTCGTGTGCCACACGAAGCGCGGCCGCCACGTGTACTACCGGCTGGCGGACGAGCACGTTGGCGCCATGCTTGAAGCGGTCTTGTCGCATAGCCGCGAGGCCTGAGGGCGCCAGCGGGCAGGCGGCACTGCACGCACCGGAGCGCTAGCCGACCAAGTGTGGCATCGGGCTAGATATATGAACGATTCGTCATATATACTTGGGCGCCAGCCAGGAGGTGCGGCGCGCATGGCGATCGCGAGGTTCGAAGTCCAGCAACTCCTGCCCGGCCACGGGGCAGCGGAGGACGCTTGCACTCGCCGCCTCACCGAGGCCATAGCAGCCAGCGCCGGGGTGCGGGCCGCGCAGCTCGAGAGCGCGACTGGCACGGCCGTCGTGAACGTCGACTACGACGCCGCGAACTTGGCACCAGCTGAGCTCGAGCTCCTGGCCGCGGAGGCTGGCGCGAGCGTGAGCGCGCGCTTCGAGCACCACCAGTACCGGCTGGCCGGGTTGCACTGCAGCGACTGCGCCGCCAAGGTGTCTGCCGTAACCGGTCGCATCGCAGGCGTCTTCGACGCGCGGGCCAACTACGCGACGGAGAAACTGCTCCTCACACTGGACAACAGCGTGGCGCAACCGGCGAGCGTGGTTTCCGCCATCGAAGGGCTCGGTTACCGCGTGCTGCAAACACCAACGGCGCCCAGCTCAGTCGACCAGGCCGGAGTTGCGGACAAGGCCTCGGCTGGCAGCTGGCGCCTACCAGCGGACTTGCGGCTGAGCCTCTGCGCTGGCGCGGCGCTCGTCGTCGGCTTTGGCCTGCAAACCGCCGGTGCGCCGAGTTGGGCGTGGCTGAGCGCCTACCTGCTCGCGTACGCGGCGGGCGGCTGGCACGCCACCAACCACGCGCTGCGGGCCGCCGTCAGGGGACGTTTCGACATCGACCTGCTCATGGTGGTGGCGGCGTTGGGTGCGGCCAGCCTCGGCTCCTGGGCCGAGGGCGCGCTCCTCCTCTTCCTCTTCAGCCTCGGTCATGCGCTCGAGCACCTCGCCATGAACCGCGCTCGCGGCGCCATCCGCGCCCTCGGCGGCCTCACGCCCAAGTTCGCGTGCGTTCGCAGAGGCGGCGTGGAGACCGAGCTACCGATCGAGCAGTTGCGGATCGGCGACATCGTCATCGTGCGGCCAGGCGAGCGCATCCCGGCGGACGGGCAGGTAGTCGGCGGCGCGAGCCACGTCGACCAGGCGCCCATCACGGGCGAGAGCATGCCCACCGCCAAGGGCGTGGGTGACGAGGTCTACGCTGGCACCATCAACGCTGACGGCGCCCTAGAAGTGACAACGAGCCGCGACCCTGAAGACACAACGTTGGCGCGCGTGATCAAGGCCGTCGAGTCGGCGCAGAGCGCCAAGGCCCCAAGCCACCGCCTCACGGAGCGGTTCCAGCGGGTCTTCTCCCCCACCGTCCTCGGCGCTACCGTGCTGCTCATCGCGCTTCCGCCGCTCTTCGGGGCGCCGTTCGAGGAGAGCTTCATGCGCGCCATGGTGCTCCTAGTCGCCTCTAGCCCATGCGCCCTCGCGCTTGCCACGCCGTCTGCGGTCCTGGCAGGCATCGCCCGCGGCGCCCGTAGCGGCGTGCTCATCAAGGGCGGGGCGCACCTCGAGAACGCTGGTTTGGCCGACGTTGTCGTGTTCGACAAGACGGGCACGCTCACGCGCGGGCGGCCGCAACTAACGGACGTCGTGCCTCTCGGCATGGACGAGAATCAGCTGTTGCGGCTGGCGGCAGCACTTGAGAGCCGCAGCACCCACCCGCTGGCCACCGCGGTGCTACAGGGGGCAGCAGAGCGCGGCGTTGCCACTGCGAACGTCATCGACTTCGCTCACCGCGCTGGCCACGGCCTGACCGGGCGCGTCGATGGCGCAGCCGTGATCGTTGGCAACCGTGCGCAATTGGCCGCGACGGGCGTTGAACTGACTCCAGCCGCAGAGACGAGCGCCGCTGCGCTCGAGCAGCGCGGCAAGACGACCATGTTCGTGGCGGTCGGCGACGGCCAGAACACCCCGGTGATCTCCGGCATTCTCGCCGTGCGGGACGAGCCTAGGCCCGAGGCGGCCACCGCGATCGCCAGCCTGCGTCGCCAAGGCATCAAGCACCTCGTCATGCTGACCGGCGACAACGAGCGGGTCGCACTCGCAGTGGGCGCCGAACTAGGCCTTGACGAAGTACATGCCGCGCTCCTCCCGGAAGACAAAGCGCGCCTCGTACGTGAGCTGCGTGCGCGCTACACTCGCGTGATCGTCGTGGGCGACGGCATCAACGATGCCCCGGCCATGGCTGCAGCCGACGTTGCCGTTGCCATGGGCGGGGCGGGCAGCGCAGTCGCCCTCGAGACCGCAGACGTTGCGCTTATGGCCGACGACCTCAGCAAACTGCCGTACGCCATCTCCCTCTCGCGCGCTAGCAAGCGCATGATCTTGCAGAACTTGTTCGTTAGCCTCGGCGTCATCGCGCTGCTCGTGCCAAGCGCCCTCTTCGGGCTGGCCAGCATCGGGGTCGCGGTGGTCATCCACGAGTCAAGCACCCTGGTTGTCGTCGGCAACGCCCTCAGGCTGCTGCGCTTCAGGGGTCGGGGCGTCACAGCGGCGTAGCCACTACTGGCGCATGCTTGGGCATGACATCTGCCCACGTGCCGGAGCGTGATGCCGGCCCGGCGGTGCTGCTTGCTGCAGTGCTCGGGTCCAGCATGGTCTTCCTCGACGGCACGACGGTCAACGTTGCACTGCCCGCACTGCAGGCGTCGCTCGGCGCGAGCGTCGTCGACGTGCAGTGGGTGATCAACGGCTACACCCTGTTCCTAGCCGCACTGCTCATGCTTGGCGGCTCGCTAGGCGACCACCTCGGGCGCAAGCGCATGTTCATGGCCGGCATGATCGTCTTCACGCTCGCCTCCACTTGGTGCGGTCTGGCGGGCGACGTCCAACAGCTAATCGCGGCCCGGGCCCTCCAGGGCGTGGGCGGGGCGCTCCTCACCCCGGGAAGCCTCGCCTTGATAAACGCCAACTTCTCAGAAGGGGCGCGTGGCGCGGCCATCGGCCGCTGGTCGGCGTACTCCGCGATCGCAGTGGCAGGCGGCCCGATCCTCGGGGGTTGGCTCATCGACGCGTTCTCGTGGCGCTGGATCTTCTTCATCAACGTACCCATCGCTTCAGTAGCGCTGCTGTTGACCGCCCGCCGCGTGCCGGAGAGCCGCGACGCAAACGCAGTTGCTCGCCTTGATTACCTAGGTGCTGCATTGGCAACGCTCGGCCTTGGCGGTGCGGTCTACGCGCTGCTCGAGGCGCCGGCGCGCAGCTGGACCGACCCCGTTATCATCGCGGCTGGCGCCGGTGGGATCGCGCTGTTGGTAGCGTTCGTCTTCGTCGAAGCACGGTCCAGCTCTCCGATGGTGCCCCTCGGGCTCTTCCGCTCGCGCGTGTTCAGCGGCATCAACTTGGTCACCTTGCTCCTGTACGCCAACCTGGCCGGCCTTAGCTTCTTCCTGCCCATGTACCTCATCCAGGTGAGGGGCTTCTCCGCCGCGGCAGCTGGCGCTGCCGGCCTGCCCCTCGTGATCCTCCTGTTCTTGGCGTCCAGCTGGTCGGGGCACCTCTATGACCGCGTCGGGCCGCGCGCGCCCATCGCAGGAGGTGCGTTGCTGACGGCGTTCGCGTTCGTACTCTTCGTATTACTTGGAGGCGTGCCGAACTTCCTCGTCAGCGTCACGCTGCCGATGACTGTCATGGGCGCAGGCATGGCGCTGCTAGTGGCGCCCCTCACGACCACCGTCATGGCCGCAGCGCCAGAAGCGCTTGCTGGTACGGCCTCCGGCATCAACAACGCCGTCTCGCGGGTGGCTGGCCTGCTCGCCATCGGGCTGCTCGGCATGGTCATGCTCTCGGCGTTCGGCGACGAGCTGACGGTGCAACTCGCGCGCTCCGACCTGCCAGGCAGCGCGCAGGCCACGCTCCTCGCCAGCCGCAACGACCTGGCGGGCATGGCGTTGCCCGGGTCGTTGACCCAAGCCCAAGTGGGCGAGGCTCGAGCTGCCATCGCCGAGTCGTTCACGCATGGCTTCAGGCTGGTGCTGCTCGGCATGGGCGTCGTTGCCGTGATCGGGGCGCTGGTCTCCTTGGCGACCCTGCCCAGTCGCGCCCACGCGACCCCTGCTCCTTGACCGAACGGCGCTGCCCCCTTGGCCGGGTATGCCAAGCTGGAGGAGTAGCTATATCACGTGCCTCGGAAGGAGCCCGACCATGCAGCTCGGTTTCGCCACCGCCATCCTCCCCGACCTATCTCTTGAGGAAGTCCTGCGGTTCGCCTCGCAAGAGGGTTTCAGTTGGCTCGAGGTCATGTGTTGGCCGACGGACGCGAGCGATCAGCGTCGCTACGCGGGCGTGACGCACATCGACGTCGCTGCCTTCGGTCCAGACGAGGCTAGGCGCGCGAACGAGCTGTGCCAGCGCTACGGTGTCGGCATCAGTGGGCTCGGCTACTACCCCAACCCCCTCGCGCCTGACGAGGTCGAACGCAACACCTACGTCGCGCACTTGGGTCGCGTCATTGATGCCGCCAAGCTGCTTGGGGTCGGCGTCGTCAACACCTTCGTCGGCCGGGACCAACGCCTGCCGATCGCAGCGCAGTGGGACAACGTCGAGACGACTTGGCGGCCGTTGGTAGCGCGGGCAGAGGCGGCCGGAGTGCGGATCGGCATAGAGAACTGCCCCATGCTCTTCAGCCTCGACGAGTGGCCGGGCGGCAAGAACCTCGCGATCTCACCTGAGGTGTGGGACGAGCTCTTCAGGCGCCTGCCGAGCCCCAACCTTGGCCTCAACTTCGACCCGTCACACCTCGTGTGGCAAGGCATCGACATCGACCGCGCACTGCGCGACTTCGCGCACAAGCTAGTGCACGTTCACCTCAAGGACGAGCGCATCGACCACGACCTCCTCTACAGGCGTGGGAACCTAGGACTCGGCTGGCACGTGCCCAAGATCCCTGGATTAGGTGACATCGACTGGCCGCAGTTCTTCCGCACCCTCAAAGCGCTCGGTTGGGACGGGCCGGTAGTCATCGAGGTAGAGGACCGGGCGTTCGAGGACAGCCTGGAGGGGCGCAAGGAAGCGCTGCGTGCAGCCGGCAGGTACTTGCGGACGGTGATGGATTTCGGGTGACGGCCTGTTCGGCTCCAGGTGGTCTATTAGTCCCTGCCGCCGCCGAACGGCCGCGGCCTATGATCGTCTAGAATCGTCTCGTCTCGAGGAGGAACCAACATGAAACGCAGACTCGCCGCCCTAGTCGCCGTCGCCCTGATCGGCGCGGCCGCAGCTCAGTCGTATACCATCGGCATCTCCAACGGCTTCGTGGCTTCGGAGTGGCGCACCCTCATGGTCCAGGACCTCGAGAGCACCGCCGCCGCCATCAAGGCCGAACTCGGCATCGAAGTGACGCTCGTCTTCGAGAACGCCGATGTCGACGTCCAGGGCCAGATTCAGCAGATCCAGAACCTACTGAACAAAGGCGTTGACGCGATAATCATCAACCCCAACGACCAGCAGGCCCTCAACCTCGCGTTGGAGGAAGCGGTCAATGAAGGCGTCGTGGTCATCGCCATCGACCAGGAAGTCAGCGCCGAAGGCGTTTACAACGTCGTCATCGACCAGAAGGAGTGGGGCGCAACGAACGCCCGCTGGCTGGCCGAAACGCTAGGTGGCAAGGGCAACATCGTGATCATCGAGGGCTTCGTCGGTCACCCAGCGAACGAGGACCGCATGGCTGGCGTGATGGACGTGCTGGCCGGTTACCCCGACATCAAGGTCGTCGGCCGCGAGTCAGGCTTGTGGGATCAAGCGACCGGCCAGCGGGTTGCGTCAGACATGCTCGCTTCACTGCCGGGCATCAACGGCATCCTCACGCAAGACGGCATGGCGCAGGGCATCTTGACGGCCGTGCGGGCCGCTAACCCATCGCCGTTCCCGGTCATGACCGGCGAGGCGTACGCCGGCTACCTGCGCCTATGGGATGAGACGAGCAAAGAACACCCTGGCTTCTCCTCCGTCGCGGTAGTGAACCCCCCAGGCATCGCATCGAGCGGCATGCGCGTTGCGCTGGAACTCCTCCAGGGCCGCACCGTCGACGAGTCGCAACTAAGCGGCACGTTCGGCAACACGCTCTACGTACCCATTCCATTCGTCATCACTCAGGACGACCTGGCAGCAGCCTTGGTCGAGTATGCGGCCAAGCCAGACAGCTACGCCATGGACGGCATCATCACGCAGGAGGACGCCGCGGCGTTCATGAACTGAACGGCGCGACGTGAGAGTGGGGGCGGCTTCAAGGCCGCCCCCTGCCATACGTATGCCAGAAGCACCCATCAGACACGAGACCCCAGCCCCAACCCCGCTCATGAGCCCGCCGCTGCTGAGCGCCACGGGCGTGGCGAAGCGCTATGGCGCAGTGCGCGCCCTCGTTGACGGCGCGATCGAGGTACACGCTGGCGAGGTCGTCGCGTTACTCGGCGCCAACGGCAGCGGCAAGAGCACCCTCGGCAGGGTCATAACGGGCATCACCAAGCCGGACGCTGGCACCCTAGCGATCGAGGGCGTGGTCACGCACGTATCTTCCCCAACGCGCGCGCGGCGCCTCGGCGTCGCGGCGGTATATCAAGAACTATCTCTCGTACCCGACCTCACGGTCGCAGAGAACGTCTTCCTCGGTAACGAACCCACCCGTCTTGGCGGCGTTGACCACCGCCATCTCACGCGCGTGACGGCCGAACTCCTGGCGCTGTTCGAAGGCGTGTTCACCGTGCCGGTCACGCCATTGACGGTCGTCCAGCGCCTACCTCCAAGCGAACGGCAGCTCGTCGAGATCGTCAAGGCGCTCTCCCGCAAGCCTCGGGTCCTGATCCTAGACGAAGCAACCGCCTCGCTAGGCGGCCGCCAGGTCGACCGCCTCTTCCAGCTCGTCGGGACCTGGCGCGACCGAGGTATGGGCCTCGTCTTCATCTCTCACCGCATGGACGAGATCTTCCGCGTCGCCGACCGCGCCGTCGTACTGCGCGACGGCGCGACGGTAGGGCAACTACAGCTGCGCGGCACGGTTGAGCGCCGTGCGGCGGAGCAGAAGCTCGTGGAACTCATGACGGGCGGCGGCGAGGTGGGGGCGCTCTTCCTCGACGAGGCTCGCCCCCAGACTCCCGCCGCGGCGGAGCATGGGGCGGCAGGCCAGGCCCTCAGCCTGCGCGGCTTCGCTAGCGGCCCACTCGCTCCACTCGACCTTGACGTCGCACCAGGTGAGCTCGTCGGGCTTGGCGGCCTGCAGGGTCAAGGTCAGGAGCGGCTACTGCTGGCGCTGTTCGGTGCCCTGCCGCACCGCGGCAGCATGAGCCTGGGCGGCGAGCAGGTCGACCTGAGGAACCCACGGCAAGCGTTGCGCGCTGGCGTTGCGTACGTTCCGGGCGACAGGAACCGCGAGGGCCTGCTACCCGTTAGGCCCATCCTCGAGAACCTGCTACTCCCCAGCTGGAGGCGGTACGGTACGCCGCTCCGCATGCGCGCTGCTCGCCACGACGCGGCAGGGGTGGCCACCGAGCTCAACGTGCGCTACTCGGGGCTGGACGCCAACGTGGCCACCCTGTCAGGCGGGAACGCGCAGAAGATCGTCATCGGCAAGTGGCTTCTGCGGCGACCGCGGCTACTTCTCCTCAACGACCCGACGAAGGGCATCGACGTAGAGGCCAAAGAGGAGTTCTACAGCCTACTAGCGCAACTGCAGGCTGACGGCACGACGGTGCTGTTCACCTCATCCGACGACGCGGAGCTGCTCGGGCTTTGCCAACGAGTGCTCGTACTGCAAGACGGGAAGGTAACCGCCGAGCTTAGCGGCGCGACCCTTGACCGCAACCACCTCGTGGCCGCATCGTTGGGGGCCAGATGAACCGGAGTAGGCATGCTAGCTGAAGCCAGGCCCGCACGCGGGGAGCGTTTTCGCAACCTCACTTTCCTCGTGCCGCTCCTGATCTTGGGGGTGGCGGTGTTGCTCAACTACCTGCTGCAACCGAACCTGTTCCAACCGCGGGTGCTGAACGGCAACTTCCGCGTGATGCTGCCGCTCATGGTGCTCGCGGCCGGGCAGGCCATCGTGATCATCTCGGGCGGCATCGACCTCTCCGTCGGCGCCGTAGTTTCCCTCGTCAACGTCCTGTTGGTAACGTTCGTGAAGGCCGACTCGGGCTGGAGTGCGGTCTTGTTGGGCCTCGCCATCGGCGTCGCGGCCGGTGCGGCCGCTGGCGCGTTGAACGGGCTGTGCGTCGCTTACTTGCGGCTACAGCCCATCGTCACGACCTACGCAACCTCGTTCCTCTTCTCTGGCATCGCCTTAGCCATCCTGCCGCGCCCTGGCGGCGCGCTGCCACGCGCGCTGACTACCTTCTACCGCTCCGCACCTCTGGGCGTTCCTGCGGCGGCGCTGGGAATCGTCGTCCTCATCGTTACCTGGTGGGCGCTGCGGCGAACCCGCTTCGCCCAACACCTGTACGGGGTCGGCGGCGACGCTGCGGCCGCGAGGGCGAGTGGCGTCGCGGTGGCCTGGACGCGCTTCTCCAGTTACGTGGTCATGGGCGTGTTCGCGGCGTTCTCGGCGGCCATGCTGACGCTCTCGACTGGGTCGGGCAACGCACGCCTAGGTGACGCAATGACGTTATCTTCCATCGTCGCCGTGGTTCTAGGCGGCACCAGACTGGCCGGCGGGGCAGGAGGGATCACAGGCGCCGTTATCGGCGTAGCCATATTGACGATCATCCGCAACCTCATAACGTTCGCCAACGTACCCACTTGGTACCAGACCCTAATCGACGCGACCATCATCCTCGCTGCGCTCGCCGCTCCGGGCGCACTGCGCCGCATACGGGGCCGCGCATGAGGGAGTGGCTCACCAGGGTTCCGCCACCCGTGGTGGCGTTGGCCCTGTCCGTCGTGCTCTTCTTCGTTGCGGGCGCCGTGCAGCCCGGCTTCTTCAATCTCGATCAGGCCGTGAACATCGTGCGCCTGGCCGCGTTCCTCGGCATCATCGCGGCCGGCCAGACGCTCGTCATCATCGCGGGTGGTGAGGGCATCGACTTGTCCGTCGCCAACGTCGTAACGCTTGGGGCGATCCTCACCTTCATGGTCAGCGGCGGAGCGAGCGAGCGGCTACTGCTCGGCGTGGTCGTTGCGCTGGCCGTAGGCGCCGTCATCGGTCTAGTGAACGGACTCGGCATCGTTGGGCTCTCGATACCGCCACTTGTCATGACCCTAGGGATGGCCGGGGTGGTGAAGGGCACCATCCTGGCCGTCACCCAAGGCAACATCCCAGGCGGAGTACCGCCGCTGTTGGCGCGCGTCGTGACGGGGCGCCTGTTCGGCGTGCCTGGCATCTTGTTCATCTGGCTGCTGTTCGCGCTCGCCATGTGGTTCGTGCTCGAGCGCACCACTTACGGGAAGCGGCTCTTCGCCGTCGGCGTGAACCGGCGCACGGCTCATCTATCTGGTGTGAACGTGCCAGCCACGGTAGTACTCACCTACACCCTTAGCGGCCTCCTCGCCGCACTAGGTGGCGTGCTCCTGCTCGGCTTCACCCAGCGGGTGTTCCTCAGCCTCGGGGATTCGTACCTCTTCCCCTCCATCGCGGCCGTGGTGGTGGGCGGCACCGTGCTCGCGGGTGGGCGCGGTTCTTACTACGGCACCATGGCCGGCGCGCTGGTTCTCACCATGGCTGAGAGCCTGCTGCGCGCCATGCGCATGGGTGAGGCATACCAGCTCATCGTCTTCGGGTTGATCCTCGTGGCGTTGCTTGCGGTCTACGGACGGCAACGCGAGACCGCCTGAGCCGCGCCTCAGCGGGGGTCGGCGAACACCTGCGTCCAGTAGAGGTCGACTTCGGCCGCGCCGAACTCGCTGACCCCTGGGTGCATGATGGCCATGCAGTGCGGCGGACTGTCCATCCAGCCGACCATCACCGTCTCGGGCGAGCCGTAGTTCCAGGCGACGTTCTCGGCCACCAACTGCCACGTGTATCCGGCCGCGGTCACGCGCGTGCCTACCGTCGAGCCGTCGCTGCCGACGTGGCCCATGGTGCCGTGGGCCGCCTGGTCGGCGCTGTGCCCTTGCGCGGCGCGCACGAGTCTGGGCTCGAGCTGCAAGCGCGGCACGGGCGCCATGCTGTTGGTGCCGCACACGGCGCCGCTGGCGCGCTGGCTGTTCACGAGTTCGAGGAGGCGCATCGCTGTGGCCGAGTATGCCGGCGGCTGCGTAGCGCTCCGCGGCGCGCATGCGGTGATGGCGAGGCCGAGCGGAGCGACCAACAGTAAGGCTATTCGGCGGATCGACATTGGGCGCATTATCCGGGGACCATACTCTTAACGAGACGCCAGCGAGAGTGTTGGATGCCATTGCGCGGCTGAGGCAGTTCGGTCGTTGACCGCGAACCGCTCGTGCCGTATCCTTAGGCGTACCGGTCGAGTAATACACTACTTCAGGGGGCGAGATGAGCACCATTCCTGGCGCAGCAGCTAGGGCCAACGCATGATGGAGGAAGAGCACAGCACCGCTGTCCACTTACCGCTCCACCTCGTGGAGGACGGCTTCGTGCCGATCTACCTGCAGATCGTCCACCAGGTCAGGCACCTGATAACGAGCCGCGGCATAGCGGCGGATGACCGCCTGCCGTCAGTGCGCGAACTGGCGCACCAGCTCGGGGTGAACGCGGGCACCGTGGCATTGTCCTACCGCACCCTCCAGCTCGAGGGCCTGATCGAGAGCAGGCGGGGCCGCGGCACGTTCGTGGCGCACGCCGCCGACGATTCGGTGCACTTCGATCACCGGCAACGCGCACTCGGCGAGGCGATCGACGCACTCCTCGACCGCGCGGACGCCCTAGGGTTCGAAGCCAGCGCCGTCAAGCAGTACCTGGTAACGCGCGCCCAGCGGCCGCGGCGCATGCCGCTCGTCGTACTCATGCCCACCTTGCGCTCCGCCGAGAAGTACGCGAAGCTCATCGCCGCCGAGTTGCCAACCGACGCACAGGCCGTGCCGTACCTCGGCACCTTGGAACAGTTGGCCGCCGGTGACGCCAGCTTGCTAACGGCCTACCAGACCGCGTACTTCACTTTCACTTTCGTGTCTTACGCACCGACCGTCGCCGGGCAGCTCATCGAGCTCGGCATCTCTTCAGAGGTCGTTGGCATCACCGCGCAACTCCTGCCAGAGACCATCAATAGGCTCGCGGCGCTCGATCGCAGCGGCAGCTACAGCCTCGTCGCGGAGGCGCAGGGCGTCAACGTCGCACTGAACCTCCTCGCACAGTTCACCCCACTCGACCTCAGGCAGCTGCCCGTGTTCACGGAGCTCTCCGCGCCAGCCGACATCCTTGCGGTCAAGTCAGACCTCTACATCCACACTTTCAGCGCCGGCCCGCAACTAGATGCGGTGGGGATCCCACAGGGCAAGCGGCTGCTGCTCGCCTTCAGCCTCAGTGCCGAGGCCCGGCACCGCCTGCGCCGCCTTCTCGACGTGACGGGCCAGGCGTCCCGCGCGAATAACGTGCCTGACGTCTTCCTAGACGCCTGATGACGACCAGTCCCTAGCCTTACCCCGGAGGCGCTATGACCGTTCACAGGAACTACGTGGCTGGCGAGTGGCAGGCAGCCGCCGCCACCCGCGTCAACGAGAACCCGTCCGACCTCGACTCGCCCGTTGGCGTCTACGCTCAGGGCAGCGCCGCGGACGTGAGCGCCGCCGTCGAGGCCGCGCGCGCCGCACTGCCGGCTTGGGCCAGTGCCTCCGCGTCCGTCCGCGCGAGCGTCTTGCAGGCGGCGGCCGACGAGTTGAGCGCCAGGCGCGAGGAACTAGGCGAGCTCTTGTCGCGCGAGGAGGGCAAGACGCGGGCTGAAGGCATCGGCGAGGTGGCGCGGGCGGCAGACATCTTCCGCTTCTACGCCAGCGAGGCCTACCGCGCAGTCGGCGAGCTCTTGCCGAGCGCCCGCCAAGGCGTGAGCATCGAGGTGCGTCGCCAACCAGTCGGGGTCGTAGGCGTGATAACGCCTTGGAACTTCCCGATCGCCATCCCGGCATGGAAGATAGCCCCGGCTCTGGCTTACGGCAACGCCGTCGTCTTCAAGCCAGCCGAGCTCGTGCCGGGCAGCGCTTGGGAGCTTGCCGCCATCCTCGACCGCGCGGGTGTGCCAGCCGGGGTCTTCAACCTGGTCATGGGCCGCGGTAGCGAAGTCGGCGAGGCCATCATCACCCACCTCGACGTGAACGCCGTCAGCTTCACGGGTTCGCTGGGGGTCGGAAGGCGGGTGGCGGCAGCGGGAGCCGCGCGCCTCGCCCGCGTCCAGCTCGAGCTTGGCGGCAAGAACCCCGTCGTGGTGCTAGATGACGCCGACCTCGACCTCGCCGCCGAGCACGTGGTGAACGGAGCCTTCGTCTCAACGGGGCAGCGCTGCACGGCGTCTAGCCGCATCATCGTCACGGCCGGCGTCCACGACCGCTTCGTGGAGCGCCTAGCGCAACGAACGCGGGCATTACGCGTCGGCCACGCCCTCAACCCGACGAGCGACATCGGGCCGGTCGTGGACGCGACGCAGTTGCGTCAGAACCTCGACTACCTAGACCTCGGAACGCGCGAGGGTGCAACACAACTCGTGGCTGGCGAGCTCGTCGAGCGTTCGACGCGCGGGCACTACCTCACCCCTGCCCTGTTCGTCGAATCCACCGCGGCCATGCGCCTCAACCGCGAGGAGATCTTCGGGCCGATCGCCGCCGTCATCCGCGTCGCCGACTACGACGAGGCCCTCGCCACCGCCAACGACAGCGAGTTCGGGCTGGCGGCGGCCATCATGACGAGGTCCCTGAAGCACGCCGAGCACTTCAAGCGGCACGCGCAAGCAGGCATGACCATGGTCAACCTCGCCACCGCCGGGCAGGAGTTCCAGGCGCCGTTCGGAGGCGTCAAGAACTCGAGCTACGGCGCGCGCGAACAGGGCACCTACGCCAAGGAGTTCTTCACCACCCCGGTGACGTCGTACGTCAAGGCCCTCAACGGCTGAAGTCGGCGGCCAGCGCGTCCGCCTCGGCGAACACGGCCGCTAACGCTTCCGGCCCGCTGCCAGGGAAGCACTGCGTCATGGACGGGAGCGCGCAGGCGCGCTGTAGCACGCGCTCCTTGGCGCCCGCTTCGCTCCAGTAGGCGCCGGCACCAAGGGCCGTTAGGGTCATGGGGCAGCCGAGGCGGCTGAAGAGGTCGGCGTGACGCGCCAACTCGTCAGCGCCGCGTCCTTCAAGCAGTAGTTGGGTGAGGATGCCGAACGCGAGGACCTCACCGTGCAACGAGCGTTTCACGCCTGGCAGCAGGGTGAGGGCGTTGTGCACTGCGTGCGCTGCCGCTAGCTTGGCGCCCTCGCCAGCCAAGGCGCCGATGAGCCCTGGCCACAGGACGTTCGCCTCGGCCACGAGCTGGCGCTTGCCGCAGTCCTGGTCCGAGTTCCGGAGCGCGAGGGGGCCGTCGGCGAAAACAAGTTGCTCGAGCTCGTCGCACAGGGCGAGTGCGGCGACGCCAGCCGCGCCAGCGCCACTCTGCCTTGCCAATCCGAAACGAACTTCGACCACCTTGGCGAGGGCGTCGACCAGACCTGCCGCCAGGTGGCGGTCAGGAGCGACGGCCAGGACTGTCGGTTCGACGACCGTGTAGGCCGGCGCGCGCCGCACGACGCGGCTGCCAAGGTAGGCCCCGTCTACGGTGTAGTCGACCACGACGGCGGTCGCGGCCGCGCACGTTGCCGGGCTCGTCGGCACGAGCACGGTAGCCGCCCCGCTCGCGTCCGCAGCGGCCTTGGTTGCGTCCATCACGCGCCCACCGCCTACGCCGATAAGCACGCTTGCGCCCACGGTCGCGCGTTGAATGGCGGTCACCGAAGCCTCAGAGCACGGGCCGTTCACCTTGAACCTCTCGGCCACGACGCCAGCTCTCTGCAGGCTCGCCTCGAGCGCAACGCCGACCAGCCCCATGCCGACGTCGCCATGCACGACGAAGACCCGCGGCTGCTGCGGCGCCGCCGCGGTCAGCCCTGCGACCGCGGCTCCGACGCCTGCGAGGGAGTGGGCGCCACTGAGGTAGCGGGCGGGCGCCAGCACCGAGAGGGTCATCAGGCGTTCTCTGACCCGGTCTCTTGGCTGACCGGCCTGCCTGGCCATACTCGAGAGAACACGCGCATGAAGTTGCCTCCCGCGATGCCGCGGATGTCCTCCTGCGAGTAGCCGCGGCCAGCGAGGAGGGCGTAGACGTCTAGGATCTCCGGGTACCACGCGAAGCCATCGACGAAGCGCTCAGGCGCCCGCCAGTAGGTCGTTACGTGCTGGTTCATCTCAGTCATGACGGTCCGGTAGTGCGCCCCGTGCTGGTCGTGGTTGTGGCGTGGGTACGAGCCGAGGCTGAAGTCCGTGCCGATGCCGATGTTCTCCGTCGTGCCGAGGAGGTCGGCGAGGTAATCGATGTGGTCGAGGTAGTCGTGGACGGTTGGCCGCGCCGT
This sequence comes from uncultured Trueperaceae bacterium, assembly GCA_937907415.1. Next base: position 21,673 of record CALCHY010000339.1, on the reverse strand, counting down.
CATGCCGTGCTTGAAGACGAGCGGACCCCAGTTGACGGTCCCGATCACGCCGCCCTTGGCCGCGACGGCCTTGATCTGCTCGTCGTCGACGTTGCGCGGGTTGTCTACGAGCGCTTTCGGGTTGGCGTGGCTGAAGACTGTCGGGTTGGCGCTCGCCTCGTTGATCTCGAGGCTCGAGCGCCGCGAAACGTGAGATAAGTCGAGGAGCACCCCGACGCGGTCGCACTCGGCGACTACGCTGCGCCCGACGCCAGAGAGGCCAGTGTCCGTCCGCTCGAGCACGCCGCCGCAGAGGAGGTTATCGCGGTTGTAGGCCGGAATGAGCATGCGCAGGCCGAGGCGCTGGAACGCTTCGACGCGCTCCGGTGCTGCACCTATGAACTCGCCGTCTTGCGAGGCCAGCAGGAGTGCCGCTTGCCCGAGCTGCTTGGCCTCGGTGATGTCGTCTACCGTGTACGCGATGCGCAGGTTCGGGTGCTCACGCACTGCGGCGTGCCAGCCCATCAGTTCCGTTATGGCCTGCCCGACGTCGATGTGCGTGTCCAGGGCGGTTACGGCGTATACGTCGCAGCCGTGGCGGTGAGCGTATGCCAGGTCGGCGTCCGGCCAGATCTGCATGCAGCCGTCGACGAACACGTAAGGCTGTTCGCCTTCGATGAGCGGGTGGAAGCCGCGGTTCGGGCGCTCGTGTAGTGGATCGTGAGGTAGCGGCGATGAGGTGAGCGGTCGTTGAGGCACTCTGTTGTTCCTTTCCGTGGCGCGGTTCAGTAACTGAACTCTGGGTGGCGCGCTGCCAACGCTTGCTGCATGGCGGTTGGAAGGGCGGCTGTGAGTAGCACTCCGACTGTCACGCTTGCTCCTTGCGGGCGGCGCGGCGCACGGTCGGCGTCGGCTCTAGCTAAGTGTACTGGCGTGCCGGTACGCAACATTACGTGTGCGCCGAGCGGCCGTCAACTGCCCTTGCCGTCGCTGGATCGCCACACCAAGCGGTGGCGATCGGCGTGGTATGGTGCGGCGCCCTACCGACCGGCCGGTAACTTTTCACACCGGCACCGGGCGGGCACGGAGGAATAGATGATCGACTCGCTCTGGCTACCCCCAGCCGCCCACGTGGTGAGCGGCCTTGCCGTACTCATCACCACGCTGCTCGCCCTAGTGATAAGCGGCGTGCTGGCATGGCGCCGCAGGCCCTTCTCCCCCCTCGCGCGGGGGTTCTTCGTCCTCGCCCAGGTAGTGCTGATCATCCAGGCGCTCATGGGCATCAAGCTCCTCGATCAAGGGCTCGGACCGCTACAGCTCTACATCCATTACGTCGGCGGCCTCGGACCGCTGTTCTTCTTCCTCCTCTACTACTGGCTGCCCACCAAGACGCGTGCGCAGCGCTGGACCGCCGTCACCGTCAGCGCTTCCGCGTTCCTCTTCGCCATCATGGCCTTCGGCATCGGCCAGAGCTACGTCGCTGGAGGGGTCTAGACGGACGGCCCCGCAACTCCCAAGGAGCACCTCCTAGCGGTAGCCCTCCCGTTGTTCGTAGCCCGCGGCTACCAGGGCGCCTCGATGCGTGAAGTGGCGGAGGCCGCCGGCGTTTCAAAGGCGGCCATCTACCACCACTTCGCGGACAAGGAGACGCTCTTCCTCGCGCTGCTACTGGGGGCCGTCGCTCAGGCGGGCGACCTCGTCGACAGCGCGGCCGCCCTTGTCGGCCCGACCAGCGTCAAGCTTCACGCCCTCCTCACTGGGTTCAGCGCCCACCGCAACGACCAGCAGGCGGCCATGCGTCTGGCCGAACGCGAGGCCGTCCACTTGTCGGAGGCGGGGCGCACGCAGCTGTTCCAGGAGTACCGCACGCGCTTCACCGCGCCGATCGAGCGGCTCATGGCGGCGGGCCAGGCCACCGGCGACCTGCGGGCCGACGACCCACGTTGGCAGGCGAGCTCGCTGCTTCTCCTCGCCCAGGCACTCTTGGGGCCGAGTGAGCGCGGCGTTTCGGTCGACACCGTTCTGAACACCTTCCTGCACGGCGCGGGTGCAGGCTGACGAGCGGCATTGCACGTTAGTGCCCCGGCGTGTGACAGTGCGGGCATGTCAGATCCAGCCCAGCCCGAGCGCCTCAGCAGGGCCGCGCTCGAGCGGCGCGTCAAGCGCTGGCTGCTGCGCGCGCCGTTCGACTGCTACATACAAGTGACGCCGGGCCTCGAGGAGCTCCTCGTCGACGAGCTCCTCGCCGAGGGCCTCGCGCCTCACCGCGCGGCGTTGAACGTCTCCCACGGCGGTGTCGAGTTGCGCCTCGATCACGCCGACATCCTGCGCGCCAACCTCAGCCTACGCACCGCTAGTCGCGTGCTCCTACGCCTGGGCACCTTCCCGGCTGCCTCGCCAGAGATGCTCTACGACCGCGCTAGGCAGGTGCCGTGGGAGACGCAGATCGGCTTCTTGGAGCGCTACGCGTTGGCCATCACGGCGAGGAACTCCAAGCTCCAGGCTGGCGACGCGGTGGCCAACACCGTCGCCTCGGCCATCGCGCGCGAGTTGCGCCCACTTGGCCTCTACCCGAGATCGGCGGACGCCGCCGAGCTGACCTTCCACGTAAGGCTGCAAGACGACCGCTGCACGGTGAGCCTCGATACGAGCGGCCAGCACCTTCACCGCCGCGGCGTGCGCACTAACGTCCATACGGCGCCGGTGCGCGAGACGTTGGCTGCGGCCATGGCGCTCGAGGGGTTGGCGCGCACTGGCGGCACACCGGACGTCGTCATCGACCCGTTCTGCGGCAGCGGCACGCTACTCATCGAGGCAGTCGACGCTCTCACGCACTCGGCGCCTGGCAGGCAGCGCGAGTTCGCGTTCGAGCACGCCGCTTGGTTCCGACCGGGGACGCTGCGAGAGGTGAGGCGCCGCAGCGAGGCGGGCGTCAAGCCACTCAGGACGCGCGTCATCGGCGTCGACAACGACGATGACGCCCTCGCGGCCGCCAGGGCCAACGTCGCTGGGGCCGCGTACGCGGAGGTGACGCTGCAGCATGCCGACAGCACGCTCTTCGACTTCTCGAGCCTCGTAGCGCGGCGTGGACTGGCGCTTGCCAACTTGCCGTACGGGGTGCGCCTCGGTGACCGGCGGCAGGCCGCCGCGACGACCAACGCCTTCCTCGCCAACCTCGCCGCCAGCGGTGCCCCCTGGGTGGTCGTCCTCCTCGTAGCCGACCCGGAGCCCGCGCTCAAGTGGCTGGAGGACGCGCGTGTCACGCCGACGCGCAACGGCGGCTTGCCAGTGACGATGGTCAGCGGCAACCTCGTTGCTGCCTGAGGCGCACGGTCACCTAGGCCCCAAGCCAGCGACCGCTGATGTGCGGCAGCATGTTGACACGCCGCCCCGCAAGCCATATCCTCTCGTTACCCCCAGTTACTGAGGGTAACGAGAGGAGGCGCCAATGCCGCCACGCCCAGTTCGCCAGCTGCAAGTCCTAGACGCGCTCCGCGCGGCCTACGAACGCACGGGCAGCACGCCTGAGTTAACGGCCCTGTCACGCACCCTCGGCATCAGTTATTCCACCCTGCGTGATCACCTCAGGGCCCTAGAGGCCAAGGGCGAGCTGCTCCTCAAGAGCCGCGGCCCTGGGCGCAGCCCGCACCTCACGCTACTCGGCGGCGGTTTCGGGGTGCCGCTCTACGGCGACATCGCCGCCGGCCTCCCAGTCGGCGCCTACCCAACGCCGGAAGGCCACCTGTCGCTACGCGGTCGTCCTGACCAGTTCGCACTGCGCGTGCGTGGCGACTCCATGGCCGACCGCATCGAGGACGGCGACGTGGTCTTGCTCCACCACGCGGAACCGCAACGCCCAGGCGAGATCTGCGCCGTACGCGTAGGCGAGGACGAGACCACCCTCAAGTACCTCGACTGGTCAGCCGACGAGCAGCGCCCACGCACCTACCGCTTGCGGCCCCACAACCCAGCCTTCTCCGTAGTAACCGTTGCCGCCCAAGACCTGCATGTAGACGGGGTCTTCCGTGGCCTACTGCGCGGTGACATCGTGCAGGACCTGATCGTAGAAGGGAGTGAGTGACCGAGCCACTTACTCGACCCGCCCAGAAACGAAGAAGGACACATCCGCCGCCGCCAAGCAAGAGGACGCGTCCTTCCGGTAGCCCAGAAGCGGTCTGCTAACGCGGACCACCTACCCAGGTGAGGCCAATGCTAACACCCGCAACGACGACCGCTCCGCCCACCGGCGGCGCCCCCGCCGCCCACCGGCGGCGCCCACCCCGCCCAGGGCGCATGCCTGCCGCACGCCCACCAGCGCCCCTCCGGTCGCTCTTCCCCATCGCCGCCGTGCTCCTCAGTCGCCGCGCTCCACGCGAGGAGCAGCGCTCGTGCTAGCCGCCATCGAGTTCGGGCCGCTGCCCCTCTACCTCGCGCAGCGCGCTGAACCAGAACTCAAGCACGTACCGCTCGTCATAGCTGGCGAGCAGCACGTGCTTCACGCCAACGCTGCCGCCAAGCGCCACGGCGTCACTTCAGGCATGCGCCTCGAGGGCGCCCGCATGCGCGTCGTCGGCCTGGAGGAGCGCTCCTTCCAGGAGCCGGACCTCGAGTACGCCTGGGGAACTCTCCTGCAGGAACTACACGGCCTAACGCCGTGGCTCGAGAGCGGCCCACGTGGCCGCGTGTTCGCGCGCCTCGACCTGCACGAGGCCGAGGAGGTGGCGCGCACGTACGACGTACGCGCCGGCCTGGCTGGCGACGTAGAAACGGCCGAGCTAGCCGCCCTTGCAGCCAGCCCAGGCGGCGTGCGCGAGGTGTCAGGCACGCAACTAGCAGGGTTCCTAGCGCGCCTGCCGCTTAGGTTCCTCAAGGGCATTGGCGTGTCGGAGGCCAACCTCACGCGCCTCCACTGGCTCGGGTTGGCCACCGCGGCCGACCTAGCCAGTTGGAGCGCCCCTCAGATCCGCGCCTACCTGGGGGCAGAGGGCGCCACCATACTCGCCTACCTCCATGGACCGCGGCGCACCGAACTGCGGCCTTACCGTCTGCCCATCACCGTTCAGCGCTCCCTTGCGTTCCCAGAACCCGTCCGTGAACCGCACCAGCTTCTCCCTGCCATCGACCGGCTCGCCAGCGAACTCGAGCGCGCCCTCGCTGGCCGCGCGGCGCGGCGCCTCACCCTCACCGCTACCCTGCCTGGCACGCAGCGCCGTGCTAGTCGTCTGGCTAAGCGCCCCCTGCAGCAGGCGCGCCACATCCGCCAGCAGGCCCTCTTCGCGCTGCACGATAGCCGCGCCGAGGGGCGCCCGATCGAGCGCCTCACCCTAGAGCTCAGCTCACCCGAACGCACAGGCGCCCAGGACGGCATCTGGCCTCAACGAGAGCGGCGCGAGCAGGCGCTCGAGGCCACCCTCGAACGTTTCCCTTCCGCGCCGCGCCACCTCGTATGGCGTGACCCTCACGCGCAAGCCGCCGACTTAGCTTGGGCGTGGGAGGGGTACGTCGACGAGCGTGGGGCGTACGTAAGCGCCGACCTGGCCGCTCGCGCACCAGCGCAAGGCACCACCAAAGCGCGGGCCAAGCGGCCCGCCCCTCCAGAGCAGGCGGCCGCCGTGACCGCCGCCGCCGTGCCGCTCTTCACGGCGCCCGCGCTGGTTGGCGCAGCGGCGCCAGTCGCCGTAGCGCCAACGGCGGCCGCGCAGACCAAAGTGCCTCACGCCGCTGCCGCGGCGGTGGCGCCACGCTCACGAGCGGCCGAGCGCCAACAACACCAGTAGCACGATGTTGAGCGCCACCACCGTAACGACGATGGCGCCGAGCAACAGGCGTGTGGCGGCGCCGTTAACCGCGGCGCCCATGACCTCGCGGTTACTCGTGAGGAGGCCAAGCGGCACTAGGGCGAAAGGAATGCCGAAGCTCAACACCACCTGCGATAGCACCAACGCCCAGGTCGGTTCCGCACCCAAGGCCAACACCACCAAGGCGGGCACCAAGGTCACCGCGCGACGCGTGAGCAGCGGCACATGCCAGTGCAGCAGGCCCTCCATGATCGTCGAGCCGGCGTACGAACCAACGGAAGTGGAGGCCAAACCTGACGCCAGCAAGCCAACGCCGAACACCGCGCCAACCAGCGGCCCGAGCGCGGCGGCGATGGCAGCGTGAGCTCCAGCGATGGTGTCGGTGCCTGCCACGCCCTGCAGGTTGGCCGCGGCCAACAAGAGCATGGCGACGTTAACGACGCCAGCCAAGGCCAACGCCCCGGCAACGTCGGTGCGCGTCGCCCGCAGCAGCGTGGGTAGCTGCTCAGCCGCCACGGTCTTGTGCCGATCGCGCGCCAGCGCTGAGTGCACGTAGATGGCGTGCGGCATGACCGTGGCGCCAAGCATGCTCGCTGCGAGGATCACGCTGTCAGTGCCAGCGAAACGCGGCCTGAGCCCGCCTAGCAGCGCGCTCGCTTCGGGCAGCTTCACGAACAACCCGGCGAGGAAACCGACCGTTATGACGACGAGCAGGCCGATGATGACGAACTCGAATTGGCGTTGCCCCGAACGGCTCTGCACCTCGAGGAGCAGCATCGAGACGACCCCAACGATCGCGCCCCCAATCACCAGCGGCAGCCCGAAGAGGATCTGCAACGCGATGGCGCCGCCAAGCACCTCGGCCAAGTCAGTGGCGGCGGCAACTAGTTCAGCTTGGGCCCAGAACGCCAAGCGCGGTACTCGACGCATGCGGCCACCGAGCAGCTCAGGTAAGGAGCGCCCGGTGGCAAGTCCAAGCTTCGCTGACTGGTACTGCACGACGACTGCAACGAGGTTGGAAGCGACGAGCACCCAAAGCAGCAGGTAACCGTAGCGCGCGCCGGCCGTTACGTTGGCGGCGACGTTGCCAGGGTCGACATAAGCGATGGCGGCCACGAACGCTGGCCCGAGCAGTGAGACTGAATGACGGAACGGGTTGCGGCGCAGATCCACGCGAGCACTCTAGACCTGCGCTCATATTTCGACGCGTCTAAATATCACACGCTCGGCTCAAGCTGGTGCTAGTTGGTTGCCACCCGCCGCCTCCTTAGCGGGCGTCGCCTGCATGGGAGCGGTGAAGCTCCGCAGCCGCAACGCGTTGCCGAGCACGAAGATGCTCGAGAAGCCCATGGCGGCCGCGGCCAACACGGGTGAAAGGAGGACGCCGAGGCTCGGGTACAGCACTCCAGCCGCAACGGGGATGAGCACGACGTTGTACGCGAAGGCCCAGAACAGGTTCTGCTTGATGTTGTTGAGCGTGGCCCGCGAGAGCGCGAGCGCGTTAGGGATGCCGCGCAGGTCACCGGACATGAGGATCACGTCAGCAGACTCGATGGCGATGTCCGTGCCCGTACCGATGGCCAAGCCGACGTCCGCGGCAGCGAGCGCTGGCGCGTCGTTGATGCCGTCGCCGACGAACGCGACCTTGCCGCCTTCTGCCTGCAACTGCTTGACCGCAGCGACCTTGCCATCGGGTAGAACCTCGGCAAGCACCTCGTCGATGCCGAGCTGCGCCGCTATGGCGTTGGCGGTGCGGCGGTCGTCACCCGTGATCATGGCGACGCGCAACCCAAGCGCGTGCAAGGCAGAGATGGCGGCGGGCGTCGACGGCTTGATGGGATCGGCGACCGCAAGCACGGCCGCTAGTTGCGAGTCGACGGCCGCGTACATGGGTGTCTTGCCGGCGTTGGCTAGGGCGTCTGCGGCTCCAGCGAACGCCTGTGTGTCTAGTCCAAGTCGGCGCATGTAGCGCTCCGCGCCGACAGCCACCTGTCTTCCGCCAACGACCGCATGGACCCCGAATCCGGGGACGGCCTCGAAGCCCACGGCCTCAGGCACCGCCACGCCAGCGGCCTTTGCGGCGCGGACGATGGCGTCAGCCACGGGGTGTTCACTGTTCGCTTCGGCGCCGGCAAGTAGCGCGAGCACGGCGCGCCGCTCGAAGCCGGGCGCCAACTCGAGGTCGGTCAGCTCGGGCTGGCCTTCCGTGAGGGTGCCCGTCTTGTCGAGGGCGACGACCTGAGTCTGCTGCAGCGCCTGCAGCGCCTCCCCCTTGCGGAACAGCACGCCCAACTCGGCTGCCTTGCCAGTGCCGACCATGATGCTGGTCGGGGTGGCGAGGCCCATGGCGCACGGGCACGCGATGATCAGCACGGCCACCATGTTGACGAGGGCGAACGTGAGTGCGGGTTGCGGACCGAAGATCATCCACGCAACGAACGTGATGGCCCCGATGGCAAGTACTGCTGGGACGAACACGGCGACAACGCGGTCGGCGAGCGCCTGGATGGGCGGCTTGCTGCCCTGCGCCGCCTCGACCATCTGGATGATCTGCGCGAGCACCGTCTTGGCGCCAACGGCTGTTGCCTCGAAGCGGAAGGCGCCAGTCTTGTTGATGGTGCCGCCAACCACGTTAGCCCCGGCGGTCTTGTGGACGGGCACGCTCTCGCCAGTGATCATGGCCTCGTCGACGTAGGACGAGCCGGAGATGACAACCCCGTCGACCGGCAGTCGCTCACCTGGGCGTACGACGACGACGTCGCCTGGCATCACCTCCGCGGTGGCGACTTCGAGCTCTACCCCGCCCCGTTCGACGCGTGCCGTCTTGGACTGGAGGCCCATGAGCTTCTTGATGGCCTCGCTCGTGCGGCCCTTCGCGATGGACTCGAGGTACTTGCCGAGGAGAATCAGCGTGATGATGGACGCAGAGGCCTCGTAGTAGACGTGGGCCGTCCCGGCGGGTAGCAGCACTGGGAGGAAGGTAGCCACGAGCGAGTAGCCGAACGCGGCGCTCGTGCCGATCATCACGAGGCTGTTCATGTCTGGGCTGCCGCTGATGAGGCTGCGCCAACCTGGGCGGTAGAAGCGCCTGCCGGGACCGAACTGCACGACGGCCGCCAGCACGAACGAGATGTAGAAGATGATCTGCTGCGGCACTAACGCCATGAGCGCGTGCTCAAGTGGTGGAACGAGCATCGGCAACATGACGAGGATGAGCAGTGGCGCCGTGAAGGCGGCCGCTATCACGAGGTCGCGGCGCAACGCGAGCCGCTGCCGTTCGTGCGCTTCGCGCTCGAGGTCGGCCTGCTCGTCCGCGCCTTTCGCGTCTAGCACGCCGTAGCCGACCTTCTCGACGACACCAAGGAGGTCACTGAGTTCGGTAACAGCGGGCAAGTAGCGGACTGTGGCGCGCTCCGTCGCCAGGTTGACGCTCGCCTCCAGCACACCGTCTGCCTTCTGCAGGGCGCGCTCGACGCGGCTGCTGCAGTTGGCGCACGTCATGTCGGTAACTCCGAAGGTGGCCTCTGCGATCACGGCCTGATAGCCAGCCTTCTCCACAGCGGCGAGGAGTTGCGGGGGGTTCGTCGTGTCTGGGTCGAAGCTGACGCTGGCGCGCTCCGTCGCTAGGTTGACGGCGGCACCCTCCACACCCGTCACTTTGTTGAGTGCGCGCTCGACGCGCGAGACGCAACTCGCGCACGTCATGCCCTCAACGCCGAACTGGATGGTCTTCATCTGCTTCCTTCCACGGCCGTGCCTGCGCCGCGCGAGCCGCGCTGCGCCTCACGCACGGTACTTGAGCGCCTCCCGGAGTTCGCTGACGATGTAGTCCGTGTCGCCCCTCTCGGATGCGGTGGCGACGTGGTCGCGGATGTGCGACCACAACACGGCGTCGCTGACCTTGGCTAGCGCGCCTTGGACGGCCTTGACTTGCTTGAGTACGTCCACGCAGTAGACGCCCGGGTCGTCGAGCATGCGCAGCACGCCCTCGAGGTGGCCCTTCGCGCTCTTGAGGCGCAGCGACGCGTCTAAGCGCGTGTCCGTATCGAGGTGCTTGCAGTCATGACTCGCCGAGCCGAGCTCATCGCTGGCCGCGGCGGCATGCGCCATCAGGCGGCGGCCGCCGAATAGCCGGCTTCCTCTACCGCTGCGACCAATGCCTCCAGCGCAGCGTTACCTTCGACCTCCGCCGTGCCGCCGGCTAGGTCGACACTCACGCCGGCGACCCCTGGCACCTCTTCGAGTGCGCCCTTGACAGCAGCCTGGCAGTGGCCGCACGACATTCCGGCTACGTTCAGCTTGATCATCTTGAACTCCTTCTTGGACCCCACCCCCTAGGGGGTGGGTTCGGTTTCTTAGCCTAGCGCCTCCACGTGACCAAAAGCAAGGCCCGAGCGACGACGCCGTCGCGGAGCTCAGGCATTACCTCCACGACTCGCCGTCAGGGGCTGCTGACGCCGGCCAGCAGCAACACTAGCGGCACAACCGACGTCAGCGCGTTCGTGAACAAGTGAGCCATGATCAGCGGCAGCAGGCGCCTGGTGCGCAAGTAGATGACGCCAGCCGCCGCGCCCCAGCTGAAGAACGCCACCGCGTAGACGAGCATGCCGGCCGCCGACGGCGCCAGCAGCACGTGCTGGAGGCCGAACGCCAGGGAGGGAAGCAGGACGGCAACGGCCGCCGGGCTGCGGCCGCGCAACAGTTCGCCCTGCGCGTGACCGCGGTAAACGAGCTCCTCCGTTGGCGCGTTCGTGAGGGGGAACGCGACCGCGACGACGATCGCGGACGCCCAAGCGAACCAGGGGGCGAATGCCACGCTAGCAGCCGGGTCTGGCGCGAACACCTTCTCGTAAGCCGCCAACATGCCAGCGGGGCCGAAGATCACTAGCATGGTGGCGTTGATGGCGATGGCGAATGGCACGAACAGAACCATGAGCCACAGGAGCCCGAGGAGAGCGTCGAGCCCTAGCCGCTGGCGCTCGAAGCCAGCCAGGCCGCGCAGACTACAGCCGCGCTTATGAAGCGCCCGGCGCAAGTACCACAGGCACAGGGCGTTGACCGGGATGAAGTAGAGCGCCGACAGCTGCGGCGTCAGGGCAAGTGAGAAGCTCACGCCCGCGAATAGACTGACCAACCCGGCCGTTACGGCCGCCGCCGCGAAGAGGAGCACAACACGCAGCACTGCCATGCCCATGCGGACGATGGTAGCAGCCGATCCAAGCCACGCTAGGTTCGAAACAGCGTTACCGGCGTTACCTAGCGCCGAGTTTCTCCAGGTACATGCGTTCGTCGGCGACACGCAACAAGTCGGCGGCCGTCTTGCCGTCGTCCGGCGCCGTGGCGACTCCGATGTTCGCATGTAGCCGGATGGTGTCGTGGATGACGAGCTTGGCTATCTCCGCCTGCACGCGTTCACCAATGACCGCCGCTTCCGTGGCGGTCGTGTCTGGCAGCAGCGCTACGAACTCGTCGCCACCGCGACGCGCCGGGAAGTCCGTGGCGCGCAGGCCGCGTTCAAGGGCGCGGGCGACGAGCGCCAACGCCTCGTCTCCAACAGCGTGCCCAAGGCGGTCGTTGATGAGCTTGAAGTCGCGCAGGTCGAGCAGGAGCACGCTCGGCCTATCGGTGGAGCGCGCAGCGCGGGCTATCTCGCGCGCCAGCGCCTGGTCGAACGCCCTGCGGTTGCCGAGGTTGGTGAGGTCGTCGATGAGGGCAGCCCTGCGCAGTACGTCTCGCGTCTGCTGGCGGTGCAGGAGGCTCGATAAAGGCGAACCGAAGAGGTGGGCGAGGTTGGTGGAATCACGGCCGAACGCGGCCCTGTCCGTCAGGTTATCGAGGTTGAGGGCCGCCATGACCACGCCGTCTCGCAGCACGGGTAGGCAGATCGTCGCCTGAATGCTGTGGTAGGCGGCCGCCTCGAGGTCGGCGCCCGGTGAACTCCTGATGCCGTGAAGGTCGATGTCGACGTCGGCGCGGGTCAGCAAGCGCGGCAAGCCAAGGCGCCAGCCGCGCTCTTCTGGCCCGTACCACGCGCGCATGTCGACCTCGCTGACCGTGCTGCTCCTCAGACCGCCCAAGTCGAAGCCGATGGCGGCTTGGTACTCGAACGCGTCGCTCGGGCTGTCGCGCGTTAGCAACGAGCCGGCTTCGGCGCCGGGTATCAGGTCGACGGCCGTCTTCAACACCTTGCCGTACAACTCGACCGTGGCCGTGCTCTCCGAAACGCGGTTCAGCTCGAGGAGTTCGGTTAGCACTAGGTCGCGGCGGCGCGCGTCCATGTAAGGCGCGGCTGTCCGCGCCAGTTCGTCCAGCACGGGGTAGCGCCCGCGCCGCTCCGCGCCGCCTGCCGGGAAGCGCAATAGCAGCATGAAGCGGGCGGGTGAAGTCGAGGAGATCGGACAGGTGACGAGGTCGCCTGGATGGCCGACGGCGTGTTGCGACGTAATGCCTTCGTGCGCCGCTGCCCGCCAACCGCTTGCGCCTTCTGCCTCTTCCGGCCAGGCGCCGACGGCCGCGAGGACGCCGAACGACTCGGTGTGACGGTTCAACAAGAGCCCGGCTTCCGCCCCAACGCGCTCGACTACCATCGCGACGGCGTTGTGGGCCACCACTTCCGGCTCGTCTTCCGCCCGGAGGATGCCGACTAACGCGCGTTGCGCGTACCTGATGGTGCGGTTCGTCAAAGCGTCGATGTCGTGGGTCAGGTCGGTCGCCATGTGTCTAAGCAGAGCCTCGACTTCGGGCGTGAACGACTCCTCGCCCATCAGATCTATGGCCGCGAACGGGCTGTCTTGCCACAACACCTTCAGACGCGTGGCGCGAGGGTCGGGGGGTGGCAGGGGCTCAGCGCTCAAGCCGGACCAGCGAACGACGACGTCGACCCCGAGCGCGGCGGCGGCGGCATGCGCAGCGCCCTCCACGAACTCTTCTGGTTGCTGCAGCCCGCGCATCGAGGCGGGGATGCCCAAGAGGCGCTCGGCCAAGGCCCAACGAATGCCTGTTCGGTCGTGGTTGGGTTCCGCGCTGGGTTTTCGCACCGTCCGCCTCTTCACTGCACTATCAGTTCACCGCACGTACCGGCCCCGGCTCTGCGGCCAGCGTTCCGGTGTGTTCCTCACCGCGCTCAGGCCACTAGCTTACCCGCCTGCCGTCGCCCTTGGCGGGAGCAGGAACGAGCATGATGGTGGCGGAGGTGGAACTTTGCCAGCTAGCGACCATGGCGCGGGCCCTACCGTAACTGGTCCGTCGCCAGCCAGCGGCGCTCTCACCGCGCGCGCCACCGCCAACGCGCTCAACGCGGCCATCCTCGCGGAGGGCAGCGCTGAGAGGGCCGTGAAGGAGAAGGCCTACCTCAAGAGCTCCTTGAAGCACCACGGCACGCCCGTTCCCGTAACCCGCAAGCTCGTGCGGAGTCTCCTGCGTAGCAGGCGCGACCTGAACCGCGAGCGCCTCGTCGCCATCGCTGAGGAGCTGTGGGCGATCCAGGTACACGAGGCGCGCGCAGCGGCCGTGATGGTGCTAGCGGCTCGGACGGAACTGCTGCTAGCTAGCGACATGCGGTTGTTGACACGCTGGTTGCGAGAGGCGCGCACCTGGGCGTTGGTGGATGAGATAGCGCCGCGCGTGGCGGGGCCCTTGCTCGCGCGCTACCCGGAGCTCGAGGCGACCATCGACCAGTGGGCGACGGACGAGGACTTCTGGCTGCGCCGCGCCGCACTACTCAGTTACCTTGAGCCGCTGCGGCGTGGTGAAGACGTGTTCGAACGCTTCGCACAGCTAGCTGACCGCATGCTGGACGAGCGCGAGTTCTTCGTCCGCAAGGCCATAGGTTGGGCGTTGCGCGAGCGCGGCAAACGCGCTCCGAGCGAGGTGCATGCCTGGCTACGGCCTAGGTTGGCTCGCACCAGCGGCGTCACGTTGCGTGAGGCGATCAAGTACTTGACGCCTGAACAGGCCGCGGAGCTAACGCGGCTCGCGAGTAGCAGCAAGCGTAAGTAGCGCGGCGCGGCCTAGTGGCAGCTTGACACCGCGAACGGTCGGAGCGTAGAGTTGCTTTCGTTAAGTGCTCACTCAATGAAAGGCTTCGTCGTGTCCAAGGCCGACAACAAGCACCGCCTCACTCGCCGGGAACAGGCGGAGGTCCGCAAGCAGCAGATCCTCGACGCGGCCCTAAACCTCTTCGCGCAGCACGGTTTCGCCGCCACCTCGACCAAGCGCATCGCGCAAGAGGTCGGGGTGACCGAGGGGCTCATCTTCCACTACTTCCCAAGCAAGGCCGACCTCCTCATGGCAGTCGCCACGCAGCGCCGCACCTTCCTTGGGGAGGCGACGGCGTTGCTGGAGCAGGCGCAAGGCCGCCCAGCGCGCGTCGTCCTCGGCGGCATAGTGCTTGGCTGGGTCGAGGCCATCCAGCGCCAGGCGGAGCTCGTCACGATGCTGCTCGTCGAGTCCCAAACGAACCCCGAGCTCGCTGAGGTGTTCCGCGGCGTCGTACGGCAGATGGTTACTGCCATGACGGGCTACCTCGCGGGGCGCGTGCGGGCCGGCGAACTGCGATCGGACCTGCCGGTTACGACCTCCTCGATGGTCTTCTTCTCGTCTCTCATGATGTTCTTCCTGACCAACAGGGAGCTAGCACCCAGCGAGTGGCAGGTGCGCGCCACCGAGTTCACCACCGAGATGCTCGACGCCTGGTTCAGGGGCGCGCTAGCCTCCCCCGAACCGGACAACGGCTAAGGCCACAGCCCAGACCTAGGAGGAGATCGCAGCCACCCATCCCCGTTCCACGCCACGCCGTTGAGTAAGTGCTTAGTCACCCACTTGGAGCTCACCTTGACATTCACCAGCACGCAGCCCAGCCCGGCCCACCGGGCATGAAGCACCTCGCGCACCTAGCGCTCGACCACAGTCGCGTTGTCATCGGCATTTTTCTCGTGCTGACCGCACTGTTCGCGTTCAACGCCACCCGCATTCAGACGGACAACGACACGCAGTCGCTCTACCCGGACGACTCGAGCATCGACGCCCTCGCCAAGGAGCTGGAGCGCACCTTCGCGCAGCACGACCGCCTGCTCCTGGTCGTCGAGGGCGACATCTACAGCGCCAAGGCGCTGAACGGCGTGCGGACATTGACCGCCGCGCTTAAGCGCCTCCCCGGCGTAGCAGACGTGACCTCGGTGGCCACCGCCAAGCGCATGGAGGACGACGACGGCTTCCTACTCGTCGACAACCTCCTGCCAGGCAACGATCCGGACGCCGACACCGTCGTAGCCATCCGCCACTACCTCGAGACCTCACCCATGTACGAGAACGTGACGCTCGTAAGCCGAGACGGCCGCCACGCCAGCCTCATCATCGAGATGAACGAAGGACTCGACGCCAACGCGTTCGCGCGGTCCGTCGTCACCACCGTCGACGACAACTGGGTCGGGGCGTACTCGTTGGCTGGCCGGGCCTTCACGAGCATGGAGCTGCAGTCCATCATCGGCCGTGACCTTCCCGTCCTCGGCGCCATAGCGCTCACCGCCATCCTCGTCATGCTCTTCCTCAACTTCCACACCCTGCAG
The DNA here is from genome assembly GCA_937907415.1 of uncultured Trueperaceae bacterium. Next base: position 6,330 of record CALCHY010000339.1, on the reverse strand, counting down.
GGCACCCTCCTGCCACTCGCCCAGATCCTGCTCGGAGTCGTGTGGGGCATGGGCATCTTCCACCTACTCGGCTTCAAACTGATGGCCCTGACGGTCATCGGACCTATCGCCGTCATGGCGGTGGGTAGTTCGTTCGTCATCAACATGCTGGGCCGCTACTATTACGAACTCTCCCACGGCGCAAGCAAACGCGTCGCGATAGACCGCATGCTCGGTGAGACGGGGCTCGGGGTCGTCATCTCCGGGCTAGCCATCTCCGCGGCCATGAGCACCTTCCTGCTCTCGAGCCTGCAGATGGTGCGCGGACTGGGGCTCGTCGCCATGCTCGGCGTGCTTGCCTCGCTTCTCGCCTCCATGCTGCTGCTTCCCGCTCTGCTCAACGTCCTGCCCACCCCCAAGCGCGTGGATGACCCCGAGAACCCGGGCGCCATCGGCAGGCTGCTCAACCGCCTCGGTCTTGTCGTCGTCGCTAGGCGCAGAGCGATCCTGGTTGGCGCGGCGATCCTAGTGCTGCTGGCGGCATGGGGCGCCACGAAGATCGTCCCCGACACCTCGATCCTCGCCTTCTTCCCGCAGGGCGGAGCGACACGCACGAGCGTCGCCACGGTGGAGGAAGTGCTAGGCGGCTCATCCACCATCACCGTCTGGCTCGAGGGCGACCTCACTGACCCTAAGCTCCTGAACGCCATGCTCGACTACCAGGAGCAGGTCTCGCAGTTGGACGGCATGGGCAAGGGCCAATCGATCGCCAACGTCGTGCACGCCCTCAACCTCACCCTCACCGGCGAGGACGCGCTTCCTACCAGCAACCAAGCGGTAGCGCAAGAACTCCTCCTCTACCAGTCTTCTGGGAGCGTGAGCGACCTGACGCGCTTCACTACCCTCGATTACCAGCAGGGCATCATCAACTTCGTCGCCAAGTCCATGTCGACCGAGCGCGTAGGCGAGCTCGAGGTCGAACTCCAACAGCTCGCGGCCCAGGAGTTCGGCGGCATGGCGAGCGCCAAGTTCACCGGCAACCCACTACTCGAGCGCGAGATCGAGCAGGCCATGCGTCACGACTTCCTCATCAGCCTCACGCTCGCCATCTTCCTAGTCATCGTCATCGACAGCTTCGTGCGATCGTTCCGCGCAGCCGCCGTCACGATCCTCGTCCTGCTTGCCACGGTAGCGCTGCAGTACGGCCTGCTCGGCTGGCTTGGGCTGCCGCTCAACCTCGCCACCATGCTCATGGGCGCCCTAGCCATCGGGGTTGGCGACTACGCCATCCACCTGACGGTGCGTTACATGGAGGAGCGACGGCACGGGCATGGGCCCGAACTTGCCATCCAGCGCTCCCTCTTCAGCTCCGGCCGCCAGATCCTCTTCACCGCGCTGACGCTCGGCGCTGGCTTCGGGGCGCTTGCCTTCGCGAACTTCGTTCCCGTCGCCACCCTCGGTGGGCTGATGCTCCTCACGGTCGGCCTCGTCGGCATCGCCACCCTCACCCTCCTCCCCGCCGCCAGCCTCACCTTCTTGCGCGACCCACATGCGCGCATGCACATGCCAAAGGAGTTGACCCACGATGCGTAAGCTCGTGAACCAAGCGCTCGCAGCCATCCTCGCCCTCACCCTCCTCAGCGCGGCTACGGCCCAGCGCTACGCCACCGCAGACGACCTGATGAGCGCCGTAGAGGCGCGCCCCGAACCCAAGACCACCGAGGCGACGCTGACGATGACCATCACGACGGCCGGTGGGCAGACCCTTACCCGCACACTGCAGATGTGGGGCGCCGGTGACGACAAGCGCCTCATCAAGTTCACCGCCCCCGCCGACATCTCCGGCTCCGGCTTCCTCACCATCACGCAAGCCGATGGGAGCGAGGAGAAACTCGTCTACCTGCCTGCTCTCGACCGCGTGCGCCGCATAGCGGGCGGCCAGCAGGGCGACGCGTTCTTCGGTTCCGACTTCTCGTACGAAGACATCACCGGCATCGACCCTGACGACTACACCCACGCGCTCCTGAGCGTGAAGGACGGACCTACCTACGTCGTTGAGGCAACGCCAACGGCGGCCAGCGGCTCGGTCTACGACCGGCTCGTCATAGACGTTCCCGAAGCGTCGCTGGTGCCCGTGCGAGTCGAGTACTACCGCGCTGGCGCACTGGTCAAGGTCCTCTCGGTGAGCGGCCTTACCGAGGTCGCCGGTTACACCATCGCAACCGAGCGGCGCATGGAGTCCATGGTCGATGGCAAGGTGAGCACCTTCACCGTCATCACCCAATCAGACGTGCAGCTCGACGTGACCCTGCCGGACGAGCTCTTCACCGAACGCTACTTGAGGCGCTGACGTGCGGAGCGTAACGGTCCTCTTCACTAGCCTGCTCCTTGGCCTAGCGGCCGCCAAGGCGCCAGACATGAGTGGCCGCGCCGAGGTCACGTTCGGAGTGGCCGTCGACGGTGCGCTCCCCGTAGCCGCCGCAGACCTGGCCCTCACCCTCAAAGGCGAGGTCGGCTCCGGCTACTTTCCCGACGCGGCCTACCGCGCGACCGTGGTCGCTGGCTACGACGCCGCTACCGGCGCGGCGACCGTCGCCCTCGACGAGGCTTACGCGACGATCTACCTCGGTAAGGTCGAGCTGACCGCAGGCAAGATGCGGCGCTTCTGGGGCTCTACGGACGGCGTGAACCCGGTCGACGTCCTCAACCCGCGCGACCTGAGCTTCCCACCTGATGGCGAGAAACTGGCCGTGCCGCTGGTGCACGCGGGCGTGTATGCGGACGACGTGAAAGTAGAGTTCGCAGTGGTGCCCTTGTTCACGCCCGCCATCCTCCCGGGCGCCGCCTGGCGCCCTGCCCTCACGCCTCGACTCCCACCCGGTATGACGGTGGTGGGCGTCGATGCACCCGAAGTCAACCGGCCAGCAGCGGAGCTCGGCAACATCCAGTTCGGCGTGCGCGGCACGCTGGACCTAGGACAGTTCGACGTAAGCGCGACCTACTTCCACGGTTTCCGCAGCCAGCCGACGCAGAGCGCGCGCCTCGAACCGACCGGCACGCCAGGGCAAGTGCGGTTGCAACCCGTGCTCAACTACGACCGCATCGAGCTGTTGGGGCTCGACTTCTCAGGCACGGTCGGTGACGTGGTGCTCCGCGGTGAGGCCGCGTACCAGATCACTGCCGACCCTGACGGCACGGACCCCGCTACCGGCAACCACGCACTGCAAGCCGTGCTCGGCGGTGAGTACCTCATTCCTGGCGGGCCACGAACCGTCGTGCAGGCCATCTTCGACTACACGGCACCGGACGCGGGCGAAGCCGCCGACACGGCATACAAGTTGATGCTGGCCATGATGTACCAACCGAACACCAGGACGCAGCTCGACTTGGGCTGGATCCAGAGCCTCGACGGTAGCGGGCTACTCATGCCGGCTGTTGGCTACTCTTTCGCGGACGGCGTGACGGGTGAGGCGAAAGCCTACGTCTTCTACGGCGGAGACGGCAGCGAGTTCGGCGACTGGCGTGAGAACAGCCAACTACGGGTGTCTGTGGCATACGCCTTCTGACGCCAAGAGCGAGCGCGGCGCACACGACCGCTCAAGTCCTCGGCCTCCTCGATCAGGTGATAACGTGCACGACCAAACGGAGGTTAGAGAAGATGGAGCTTGGCATCATCACCGACGAGGTTCATGCGAACTTCGCAACCGCCTGCGAGCACATCCGTCGCTGGGGCCTAACTATCGCCGAGGTGCGTAACGTCGACGGCAAGAACGTCACGCAGCTCGACGAAGGTGAAGCGGAGCACGCCGCCGCCACACTGCGCCACTTCGGCCTCCGCGTCAGCGGCATCGCATCGCCCGTGTTCAAGTCACCGTTCGACGAGGCGGCCGAACCGACGAAAGCGGATTTCAGCGTAGCTGGGGCCGTGACGGTAGCGGAGCAGCTTGACCTACTTGAGCGGTCCTGCCGTCTCGCTAAACTCTTCGACACGCGGCTGGTGCGGGTCTTCACCTTCTTGCGCGTTCCCTGGTCAGACGAGGTCGTAACCGAGGTAGTCGAGCGCATGGTCAGGGCCGTGGAGGTAGCAGCCCGCCACGATGTGATCCTGGCGGTCGAGAACGAGCCCGCCTGCGTGGTCGGCACCGGAGCCGAGCTCGGTGACTTCTTCGCTCGCCTAGACGCCGCCCTTAGCCCAGCGCTTCGTCGCCACGTCGGGACCCTCTGGGACCCGGGCAACGCACTGGCGCTCGGCGAAGACGAACCCTATCCGGCTGGTTACGCCGCCCTAGCTAAGGACCGCATCGTGCACGTGCACCTCAAAGACGCGGCCACCGTGCCAGCAACGTTCGGCAGCTTCGTTCCACTCGGCGAAGGTCTGGTCGACTACGCAGGCCAGTTCGCGGCCCTGCGCCGCGACGGCTATGCGGGCAGTGTCGTGCTCGAGCCGCACTACGCTCCGCCAGGCATGGAGACGACCGCGGCGGCCAAGCTCTGCGTCGATGCCGCGCACAGACTCCTGAGCGCAACAGCGGGTGCCGTGTGAGCCGCGCCGGAGGTCGGTACGGCGTGACCGTGATCGGCGCAGGGAACATAGCCGCGGCGCACATCGACGCGATAACGCGGTCGCCGGAAGCGCACCTCGTCGGCATAGCCAGCCGCACCCCAGCCAAGGCGCATGCGTTGGCGGGTAGGCACGGGGTGCGCGCCTTCGACTCCGTGGCCATGGCAGTGGCGGACCCCGAGACGGACATCGTTGCGGTGTGCACGCCATCCGGTGCCCACCTAGACCCCGCGCTACTGGCCATCGCGGCAGGCAAGCACGTCGTGATCGAGAAGCCGCTCGAAGTGACGACCGCTCGCGCCGTACAGATTATCGAGGCGGCCGAGCGCGCAGGCGTGGCGTTGGCGACGATCTTCATGAGCCGCTTCGCCGACGCCAACGTCTTCGTCAAGCGGGCCGTCGCCGAGGGGCAGCTCGGCCCGCTCATCCAGGGCAACGCCTTCGTGCCGTGGTACCGGGACCAGGCGTACTACGACAGCGGCGCCTGGCGCGGCACCAAGCTCATGGATGGGGGCGGCGCCCTCATGAACCAGGCGATCCACCAGGTTGACCTGCTCCTCTGGGTGCTCGGTCCCGTCGAAGAAGTCTTCGCTTACGCAGGCACGCTTGCTCACGAGCGCATAGAGGTCGAGGACACGCTGGTGGCGTCACTGCGCTTCAAGAACGGCGCGCTAGGGCAGCTAAGCGCGGCCACGTCGCTGTGGCCTGGCCGGCCGAAGGTGTTGCAGGTGCACGGCGAACATGGGTTCGCCAGCGTAGAGGATGACGTCTTGGTCGACTGGCGCACTCGCAGCGGCGGGGACGCGGAGCGCACCAGTGTCATAGCTAGCTATGGCGGCGCGGCCACCGGGGGTTCGAGCGACCCGATGGCCATCTCGTTCGAGAACCACCGTCGTCAGTACCACGACTTCTTCGAGGCGCTCGACGAGGGCCGGCCGCCCGCGATCGACGGGCGCGAGGGCCTACGCTCACTGCAGTTGATCGAAGCGGTCTACCGGTCCGCGGCGGAGCGGCAGCCAGTGAAGGTGGCCGCCGCCGATTAGCGACTAACTTGGCAGCGCCGGCGCCCTCAGCGGGCGGTTCGGACCGCGAAAGGTGCGCCGCGCTGCATCACCTTGACGAATAGTGCATAAAGCGCTAATATATTGGACATCGAACGCGCGAGAAGCGCGTTTTTCTTTTGGCTACGGCGCAGTGCCACCTGTGGCGCGCCCGCCACCCTCGTTGGAGTGCCAGTGATCCCGTGGAAACTCGTTGCTGAAACCAGCCGTCCAGAGGGCGCCAAGCTGGCGTTGTGGCGCCGCGACCTAGACGGCCGCCCACCCGAGTTCTCGCTGCGCATCCTCGAACCCAACAAGCCGACCAACGAGCTTATGAACAGCCGCCAGCACAACTCCGAGAAAGCGCTCTCCGAGCTGGCGCTGAAGGCCCTAGGTCGCGAGGCCAAGAGCCTGCTCGTCGGCGGGCTAGGCATGGGTTACACGCTGCGCGCGGCGCTCGACAACTTGCCGTCGAGCGCCAGGGTGACGGTAGCCGAGCTGTTCCCGGAAGTCGTGGCCTGGAACCACGACTACATGGGCGACCTCGCCGGCAGGCCTCTCGACGACGAACGCGTGCGCGTTCACGTGGGCGACGTAGCCGGTCTGTTCGGTAAAGACAAGGGTCAGTACGACGTCATCTTGCTCGACACCGACAACGGCCCAGAGGGCACGACCGCCGACGACAACGAGCAGCTCTACTCCGACGCTGGCCTAGCCAACATGTGGGCGACCCTAACCCAGGGCGGCATC
>CALCHY010000338.1 GCA_937907415.1 uncultured Trueperaceae bacterium | reverse complement strand
GGACCGGTTGCGCATGGGGTGGCGGCAGCATCGACTACTAACCGCCCGGCGCGCGTGGAGAAACCCACACCGGACGCGAAAATGGGTGCCACCTCACTCTTCTCACTGGCGCTGAAACGAGACTCGAAGCACGAGGGGACTGCCCTCGAAACGCGATAAAACCCGGTCTGTATCTGGGCGCCTGGGCCGGGTGGAGCGAGTGGCGCAACCGGTTCGAGTAGGCAAAGCCGCTTTTTCGTCTACATGTGCCGCAACTTGCTCCCGACAAGGCCTCGAGAAGCGGGGAAGCTGCAGATGAACGCCAAACCCGGGAGCAGCGGCAAAGCCAAGATGATCACGTTACTCATCGGCAGTCTATTCGTGGCTCTGGCCGCTGGCTGCTCCGCGACGGCGGCGCCGCAAGTGGCCGCCGGGATGATCCTCGCCAGCCACCACGCATCGCTTGACCAAGCGTTCCCGCTCGACGGTCAGCGCGTCAACGGCGAACTCCACGTGTTCGTGACCGAACCGGAGTCGAAGCTGAAGTTCGTCGACTTCTTCGTAGAGGACTCTGCCGGCGAGCAAGTGAGAATCCGCCGCGACGACACCGCCCCATTCACCCCCATGCCAGACGGCGAACCGCTACGCCTTGACGACCTTGGCGAGGGCAGGCACGTCATCATCGGCGAACTGCACGACCTAGACGGTGGCACCACCGTCGCGCGCGCCGAGTTCGAAGTTGCGGCCACTACGGACCAGACGCCGCCAACCACACCGACCGGCGAGATCTGGCGGCCGAGGCCGGGTACTTCGTGGCAGTGGCAGCTAAGCGGGAAGCTTGACCTGAGCGTAGAGGCGGACGTGTACGACATCGACCTCGAGCTCACGTCGGCGGAAACCATCGCGCAGCTCCACGCTGCCGGGCGCCGCGTCATCTGCTACTTCAGCGCAGGCAGCTTCGAGTCGGTCCGCTCCGACGCCGGGCTCTTCCCCGCGTCCGTGAAGGGCAAGGCGATGGACGGCTGGCCTGAGCAGTGGCTCGACATCCGCGCCATCGACGCCCTGGCACCCGTCATGCTCGGCCGCCTCGACCTAGCCAAGGCCAAGGGCTGCGACGCCGTGGAGCCAGACAACGTCGACGGCTACGCCAACGACACCGGCTTCAGCCTGCGCGCCGCCGACCAGTTGGCCTACAACCGCTGGCTGGCCAACGCCGCGCACGAACGCGGCCTGGCCATAGCCCTCAAGAACGACCTCGATCAAGTGCGCGACCTCGTCGACTACTTCGACTTCGCCATCAACGAGGAGTGCTTCAGTTGGAACGAGTGCGAGCTGCTCACGCCGTTCATTCAAGCAGGCAAGGCCGTGTTCGGCGCCGAGTACGAACTCTCGACCGGCAGCTTCTGCTCCAAAGCGATTGCGTTGAACATGGACTTCATCCTGAAGGACTGGAACCTCGGCGCTGCCCGCACCTCCTGCAGGTAGCCGCTGTTCAGCCCGGCAAGCCGGTGACGTTACGGTTCGTGACCTGAACGCGCAGCCCGAGGTGGGTGCCGCGCTGCACCGCGAAGTCCGCCAAGTCTGGCTTGTTGGCGTAATCCAGGGCGTACACCTCACGGCCCGTAGCCTGCAGTAGCCGCAGGCGGGTGGCGTTGTCGAGGAGCTCGCGGCCGCGCAGCGCGCGGTAGCCGTCCTCCCACGTCGTCGAGAACGACTCGAACAAGAAGCCGTCAACGAACGGCGCGATCTCGCGGTGCAGGTGGTGACCGCGGTTGGCTAACAGGTAGCCGTCGCCGACCACGCCGCGCAGTTCGCTTAGTAGCGTCACCAAAGCCACCCGACCGCCCGCCAACATGGGCGGAGTCTCGAGCGTGTCCAGCAGCAGCCCGGTGAAGCCGTCAGCCAACGCCACTTCTGCTTGCGCCCGCACGTGAGCCAACCACTCAGGGTGAGCCGGGTCTACGTAATGGCCGCCCCAGATGGGGTTGCGCTCGGCGAGTTGCCACGGCGCCTCGGGGCCCGTGTCCTCACCCAACGACAAGTAGGCCAACGCTTGGGTGCCGTGGGCGGCGAGGAGCTTGATGTCGGACGGGAAGTAGTGATCGGCCTGCAGTACCACGCGCTTGTGCCGTGCGAGGGTCGCCACCTCGCCGGAACCGTAGTAGACGAGGAGGTCGGGGTGAGACCTAGAGGAGGTAGACGGCATAGCGGCCCACCTGCCTGACGCGCAACTGGGCTACGAGCAGCAAGACAAGCGCGAGGCAGGCGCTGACCACCAAGAACGGCATGCCAGCCACCGCCGCCACGCCGGCGAGCAGGAACGGGATGCTCGCCCCGGCCGGGTTCCCGAGCGCGAAACCAACGACCGAGATGCCTAGGCTGAGGCCGAAGAGGCCGAAAGCGAACCAGTAGAAGTGCCAGCCCCCCACGCCCAGCACCGCCTCGATGATCAGCGCGGCAAGCAGCGGCAGGACGTACATGCCGACGTAAACGAACAACGCCGCATGCGCGTACGTGCGGAACCCGGACGCGCTGGTCGAGCGCCACAGGCGCGCCGTGAGCGCAGCCTTGAGCATGATGAGGAAGCGTTGCGAGAGCAACAGCACCAGGAGCAATAGGACCCCGCCAGGCACCACGTCGCCAGCCGGGTCCTCGTGGCGCAGAAGCGCCAGGATGAGCAGCCCCTGTCCGACGCCGTAGAGGAACGGGTGCAGAGCAACGCCGATGCTGCGGCGCAACCAATCGAAGATGGGCCGCGTATCGCGCCACGCGAGCGGCAAGCACATTGCGGCCACGGCGACGACCACGATCAGTTGCGGCATCACTGCAGGCACGGGGAGCAGCGTGGCTAGTACGAGGCCAAGCAGTACGAGCAGCGGAACGGTCAATGCCGCGACCCGCCTCTCTGCCCACAGCAGCGCGCCGACCGCGAACCACGTCAGTGTCGGGGCGAGGGTCGCTAACCCGTACTGCAGCAGTGTCCAACTCCCGACTATCGCAAGTATGCCCAGTTGCACGAGGAACGCGAGGACGACGCCTTGCTCGGTCCGCAGCAGTTCTCCCTTGGCCTTCTGCAGCATGGCGGCGCCAACCTGCGACCACACGAGGATGACCATGGCGGGCGCCAGCATCTCGACCTGGCTGAAGGCTCCGAGAAGGAAAGTGGCCACGAACGCTAAGCCCATGGCCACCGGCGTTGCCCAATCGCCAGTGCGTTTACGCTTCACCTTGGAGCGGTCGCGGATGCGCGGCGTGCGCTCGTAAAGCTGGTGCGCCAACTCGAAGTGGCTGCTTACCCCGAAGCGCGCCAGCGCCGATGCGCTGTTGTAACCGAGCGCCTCGAGGTGGGCGACGATCTCGTACGGTCCGCTCGCCTCGAGGCAGAGGAGGTTGAGTGAACGGCCGAGTTGGTCGACCGGCGCGCGGCTGCGGCGCTCAGGTCCGTCCCAGTCGCTAGCCGCCACTTCTGGGGGCACGTAATCGGGTGGAGTGTAAGCGACCGGCTGGCTCACCGCGCCAACCCAACGCGGCTGGAGCGCGAGCCCATCTCGCCGTACAGTCCGCGGTAGCCGTCGTACATGCGCGAGAGCGTGAAGAGGCTAAGCGCGCGCTCCCTGGCGCCCTCACCGAGGCGACGCCTCAGCGGCACGTCGACTAGTAGTTCAGCGAGGGCGGTGCCGAACTCCTCGGGCGCCCGCGGGTCGACCATGCGGCCGAAATCGCCGACAGCCTCGCCCACGCCCCCGACCTGCGTTGCCACCACTGGCCGGCCGCACATCATGGCCTCGATGGCCACGTAGGGGAAGCCCTCGGAGATGCTCGAAAGCGCCACGACGTCGGCCGCGTGATACGCGGTGTGAACGGGCTTCACGGGGCCCTCGAAGGTCACGGACTTGGAGAGATCGAGTTCCTCGACGAGGCGTCTCACCTTGGCGTTGTATGCCTCGTTGCCCTTCGGCACCGGCCCGAAGAGCTTGAGGCGAGCCTCCGGCGCCACCTGCGTGACGGTCGTGAACGAACGAACGAGCGTCTCGAGGTCCTTGATCGGGTCGATGCGCCCGACCCACGACACCGTCGGCGCCTGGTCGGCATGCCACGCCGCTTCGGGGAACGCCTCTGGCGCCACTCCGTTGTAGACCACGCGGGTCTTCTCCGCCGCGGCACCCAACTCGATCTGCCAGGTGCGGTTGAACTCGCTAACGGACACGACGAGGTCGGCGTCTTCATAGATGAGGCGAGCGAGGGTGAGATAGAAGCGCGAACGCAAGAGCTTCATGCCTGGCGGGTTGCCTTCGCTCGTGAGGCTCAGGTAACGCTCGCGCAAGTACAGCCCGTGCTCCGTGAGCATGAGCGGGATGCCGTGCGCCTTGGCCGCCAACCAGGCCGGAATGGCCGACAAGCCGTTGGAGGTCGTGTGCGCCTGGTCGGCGACGGCGGGGATGAACAGCAGGGGCCCGAGGGTACCCTTGAGCCAATTGACGGATAACGCCACCTCGGCCATTGGCGGTTGTTCGCCGTTGGCGCGCCAGATGGCGAAGCGCACGGCATCCCAGGTGGACGGCTTGTCGAAATACGGCCACAAGTCGACGGTGGTGCCGAGCGTGGCGAGGTCTAGCAGGCCCCTAGCGAAAGACTTGATGTCGTCATCTGCGAACCCGAGGAGGTTCTCGAGCCCGTTCCTGAACTCGAACTCGGCCTTGACCCCGCGGCCGGAACGCGCCGCCCGCGGGGTCCAGAGCCGCGCCGAGGTGAGGGCCCCGACGTTGGCTGGCAGAGAGTAGGCGGGCTCCGTTGGGAGCGGCCCTGTGACCTCGAGCAGGTGGTAGTCGTAGTCGGACATGCCCCTGACGAGCTGATCGCACCACGTGCTCACGCCACCCATGATCGACGGGTAGGTGCCTTCCGTTGTGAGCAGGATCTGCATGACGCTAGCTCCCGCGCACCGCGCCAGCGGCGGTGGCCACGGCAAGACCGTGACCTCCGCGCTGGCGACGGAAGGCGAGTGGTGGGAGTGCGGCCACTAGCATGCGCAGTCCTAGTCCTTGAACTCGAAGCGGGCGCCGATGGTTGCGTCGGCACTGAGCGTGATGGTGCAGGTGACGCCGTCGCAGGCGCCAGTGAAGCCGTCGAAGGTCGAGCCGAGCAACGCGACGGGCGCGAGGGTGATGGTCGTGCCGGCCTTAACCTCGATCTCGCACTCGTCGATGCAAGCGGCGCCGTTCGGGCTGGTTATCACTACCCCGAAGCCGCTGCCGGACAGTTCGAGCGTCAGGGTGTGCATCACGACCTCAGGGTCCACCGCGGGTGCGACGGTTACCGTCGTTTCGCGAATGACATCTGCGCCGCCCGTCCAGCTAGCCACGAGTTCGTAAGTCGTGGTCGCCGTTGGGTTGACGGCGTGGTTGCCGCTGGCCGGTAGGCCCGTTACGATTTCCGCGCTGTCCTTCACGCGCAGGGCGATGTTCGTTGCGGTGCCGGTGACGGTCCAGTTGAGTTGGGTGCTCTCGCCCACCGTGATGGCGGCTGGTGAAGCGCTGAAGCTGGTGATGAGGGGTGCAGGCGTGACGGCGACGGTGACCTCGGCCACTACGTCGGAGCCGCCCGTCCAGCTAGCCACGAGTTCGTAAGTCGTGGTCGCCGTTGGACTAACGGTGAGACTGCCTGCGTCAGGGAGGCCCGCTTCAACCACGCTGCCGCCCTTCACGCGCACCGCGAGGCTGGTGGCACTGCCGGTGACGCTCCAACGGAGTTGCGTGGTTTGGCCGGCATTGATTGCAGCTGGGTCAGCGGCGAACGTTCCGATGACGGGCATCACGGGCGGCGCTGCCGGTCCGACACTGAACGTCACGGACTGCCCGGCGCTGAACTCGCGCTGCGAGATCACGCGACCGTTGTAGGCGAGGTCGGTCGAGCCGCTGCCAAGCGACGCTCCCGTGAAGAACACCGGCCCGGCGTTCGCGGCGGTGAGGGTCACCGTGTTCGTCATGCGGTCCCATACGCCGGTGACTCCGGTGGCTAGGAACTCGGTGCGGGCGCGCACGTAATCGCCGGAGGCGTCGTTCGTGTACGAGAGGAGCGGCTCGTTGGCCACCGCGGCGTACTTGGTGAACAAGGCTGCGGTCCAGTCGTAGAGCGTTGATCTGCCCGCCTCGTACTCGTAGAAGTTGGGGATGTGGAAGTAGTGCGGGTACGGCGAGCCGGAGAGAAGGTGGACCAGGGCGATGTCGGTATCGAGATCCAGGATCTCTTCGTAGCTGAGCGGCTGAGTCAGTCCGGGGATGGGCTCAGTGCCGCCCGGCCCGTACGTCATGTTGTAGGCCTGCGTAACGGCTTCAGGCGTGGTGACGGTGGCGAACAGGTTAGTCGGCCACCGTGGCACTAGGAACACGGCAGCGTTCATCGGGTGCTCGATGCCGCAGGCCCAGCAGTCGGGCTCATGGCTTGGGGTCGACATGTTGGACGCCAGGTAGCTGCGGCCACTGTCGACCACGGCTTGCAGCAGGTATGGGCTCGAGTGATCGAGGCCGAAGTCGACCTTCGGGCCGGTGTCCGGCCCTCCCGGCGCGTACCAGCCGAGGCCGGAGATGTCGCCAGTAACGAGGCTACGTACCGAGTTGGTCGGGTCGAGGCCCATTGCGGTGGCGAGGTTGTCGCTATTGCTGATCTCGGTGATTATCTCGTCATAGTTCGGGCCAGGATCGGGCAGTTCAGGGATCCAGTCCATGTACTCATGGCTCCAGGTGTGGTTCACCCAGCGGAACTCGCCAGCCAAGCACCTCGTCATGCTCGAGAGGGTGTGAGACGAGGCGGGTAGCTCGCAGTCGATGATGCTGCTTGGCTCGGCGTTATCACCGTTGAACGCCATCGCCCAAGTGAAACCTGGGGCAATGCCGCCGCCTAGCGTGCGTAGGCCCTGTTGTTGGGCCACGAGGCTGTAGGCGTCCTGGGCATCCATTTCAAACTCGACGTCTTGGCTGATACCGCCAACTCCAACGTCCCAGAAGCCGGTCTTGCTGAACCAGTCGTCGACGTCGGCCTGATAGCTGGCGCGCCGCTCGCCGATGTGCACGCCGCGCATCGCCCAACGCAAGAGCGAGGCCCCGATCTGTTGGGTGTAGATGGCTGGTGTGTTCGATGCGCCCCAGGCCGGGTTGTTGTACAGCATCGTCACGCGCTCGCGCCCGTCGGTCTCGGTAAGCAAGGCGAGGATGTCGTCGCCAGCCATGAGCAGTGGAGTGGTGCCGGGCAGGGGGTCGCGGCTCGGGAATCCATCGCTTCCGTACACGTCGATCTCGCTGCCAGCGGGAAGGTCGTTGAATACGGTCAGGCCAGCCGCCGTCGGCGTTAGGACCGCAGAATCCAAGTCGGACGGCGTCCAAATGCCCACTCCGAGATCCTCAGGTGCACTGTAGGGCGCCCCGTAAAGCGTTGCCTGGCGCACCCCGTAGTCGCGCTCGTAGTTGAACAAAAGCTCCCACTCGCCTGAGTCCAGTGCGGACTCCCAAGCTGGGGCGTAGACGAGGTTGCTGGTGCTAAGCAGTATGGCCTGGTAGCGCCCGACCCCGTCACCACGCACGAGCCTGTCGGGCGTGAGGGTCTCTTCTGACGCCACGAACCAGTCGTACGGCGTGCCCGTCTGCTCGAGCAGCGCTATCCAGGCGCCGGTAGAGGGCTCTATCTCCCCCGCGTTGTTGGTCGCTGAGATGAGCAGCGCCTTCATCTCGACTTTGTCGCCCACCCCGAGCGGCCTCAACCACGTTTGCGGTTCGCCCTCCGGAATGGTGCCGAGGTGGAGCGGAGCGGAGTAGAACGGACCGCGTGGGACAACAACCGAGGGATTCCACGGCTCAGTCGCGTGGGTTGGCGCTGGCACTTCCTTGCGCGCGTCTTCGGCTTTGGTGACTGCGGGGCTGGTGCTGCATGCAACGAGCACGGCGGCTAGCGCAACGAACGTTATGAGCATGCGTAGCGCCGCTACCGGCACTTGTCTGCGGTTGGGGTTCCGGCCCTGCTTCACGCGGCTCACGGCTCCGTTCCGAGGTTGACGAGGCGTAACGCGCCGACTACCAGAAGCGCCGAGCTGGCGCGCGCCTGGGTCGTGGTCAGGCGCCCGAGGGTGTCGAGTGAACCCGTGCCAAAGCCAGCGTTCGTGAGTTCGGCGCGCGTAGCCTCAGGGAAGCTGAAGGCACCGAGGGAGTCGTCAGCCACGCAAGAGAAGGCAACGGTGCCGTCTGAGCCGACGAGGATGATCGCCGAGTTGGCGCCGCCGGGCGTCCAGCCGAACCGCGTGTTGACCGTGATGTTCGCGGCGTCGAACCCCTGCAACGTGGGCGTCTTGCCGGTGGCGACCGTCACGTTGTTGAACGCGGGGAAAGCGCCAGTGGCTGCTAGTTGCAGAGAAAGGCCGTCGGTCGGGAGCGGCGCAAGGGCCGCTGGTAGTGAGTAGCGACCGTCCGGGCCGCGCTCTAGCGAACCGTAATCCGTGGCGCCCGTAAGGAGCTGGATGGTGCCCGCTAACAACCGATTGCCGCTGGGCGCGCCGATCACGCTGCCGCCGGTAGGGGCCGCGGCAGCCGACACGTCACACGTGCCGACTTGCGCACCGAACGGGCTGCCCATCAGCTCCTCCGCGCGCTTAGTGGTGAGCTCAACGAAGGTCGCCTGACCAGCAGGCGCCCCGACCTCAGTGGCCTGGCTGAGGAGCACCAAGCCAACGCGGTCAACGGACGCCGGGTCCGGCTGCTGCTGCGGGCGGCAACCAACTAACGTGAGGGCGAGGAGCGCCAACGCCGCCGCGGCGCCACGAGAGGACTTGCGCAAGAGTGAGTACTTCGACCGATGACTCTTCATCTACTCCGGTCCTTCCAGTCCCCGCTCGGTTGCGCTACTGGCTAGACGTGCTCCAAGCGCCCAAATTGGGAGCACGCTTCATCGCCTCGGGTTGTGAGGTTGGCCCCCGTAACAATTGGGCCGGCTGTCTTGTTAGTGATCCTAGAGGCGAACCTCTTACAGGGCTCTTAACTCTGTGCGCTGGTGCCAGGTGCCTGGCACGGCTCGGGGGAAGCGGTCGTCTTGCCTTGTAACTACTTTGCCACAAACGCCCGGCTAGAATCGACATGCGGTCGGGTAGCCTGGTCTTGGGCCAGCTTCGCACATCGCGCGAGCCCTAACCTCGAGGAGGACAAGAACGATGTTGAAACG
>CALCHY010000337.1 GCA_937907415.1 uncultured Trueperaceae bacterium | reverse complement strand
GCTGCGGCCTCAGTCGGCACGAACGTAGGGTTGTTCGACACACGCATTTGAGGCACTGAACTGCCGCATCGCTGCGCCAATGCCTTGGCGGGCCCGTAGGTGACTACAGTGCCGAAAGAGCTCGGCCCTCGTGTCTGGGTGGGCCTGTAAATTGGGTGGCGCCGAGCTTCCTGAAAGGCGTCCCGTGAAGGCCATTAGACGATGGGGCCTTCAGTGTGACGGAGTGGCAGGTCAAAATGCTCGGCGCGAGCAAGGCGGGTATATGCACCGGACTCCGCTGTGTCGCCGATGTGCCCAGATGCTGTCTTGAACGTCAAGTGGCCGCATAGTTGGCGTCGAACGGGCGCTGATGGATGAGGACACCGTACATGACGCGAAGGAGTATGGCTACGCAGGCGAGGGGGGCCGCCTTCTTGTTCTTCCCGTGAGCTACCAGGCGTTCGTAGAAGGCCTTCAGGAGGGGGTCATGCCGGATGCCGACCAGGCTGGCCATGTAGCTGGCTTGGCGTGCTTCCTCTGAGCCTATTCCTGAGTTGCGCGTCTGCTTAGCCACGCTACTACCGGATCGCACGACCATGGGACCGAGGCCGGCGTACGCCACCAGTTTCGCGGCTGATGAGAAGCGGCTGACGTCACCCACCTCGGCGAGGAACGCGAACGCTGATTTCGTGCCGACACCCAGGATGCGCTCAAGCAGTGCCAGCTCGCGCTCGCGTGCACGGCGCGCCTCGTTCTCGAGCTACGCTTGCAACCCCGCCTTCTCTTCTTCTAGCGCTTGGATGCGGCGCTTTAGGGAGGTGGGCGAGGCCGTGCTCGGCAGCCTCCAGGCGGTTCTTGAGGCGCGTGATGCCTTCTTGCAGGGCGTTTAGTTCCCGCGCCAAGGACTGCAAGCTACTGTTCGCCTCCTGGCTCGGAGCCGGTTGGCGTCCCTTGCCGTACATGGCTAGCAGGAGCGCGTCGATCCTGTCCCTCTTGTTGAACCGCGCCTGGCTCTTCGCGAAGTGGCTAACCTGCGCTGGGTTGAGGACGCTCACGCGTTCTCCGGCGTCTTCCGACACTTTCACGAGTTGCCGGTGGTAAGTGCCGGTCGCTTCAAACGTGATGAGTCGATCGGGGAGCGCCAACAACCACGCCAGCAGTTGGCCGTGTCCCAGAAGGTCGTTTGCGAGGTTCCGCCGCTCGACCTCGCCTGGCTCCAGAATGGCGGCCGCATCCAGGGATAACTTGCTGACATCGATCCCCCCGGAAGTCATGTGGGCCTCCTTCTTGAGTCGAGCATCTCGCTGCTTGCACCGCTCTCACGCTTGCTTATGTGGTCTCTAACGACCAGGCTGCCAGTCCGGAGTATCGATAGTAGGCGAGGCGAGCCAATCTGGGTAATGAGCTGCGAACTCAAGCACTGACACGGCTTTCCCTCGACCCAGTATCAAGATACAAGCACGAAGTCTAAGTGTCGCAAGTCAGTTCTGTTTCGAGCAGACAGTCCATCACTCTTCGACAGGACATTCCTAACGATTACCACGCCCACCAAACGCACTTTTCAGAACTCGGCCATACCTGGGACCGCCTCGCAAGTCAAGCCTCAAATCGACTAATCGTTCCGCCAGGGCAAGCCATCGCTAGGCTTCCTGTTCCGGTGCCGTTGGCGAGGCCGACGCGGCCATCGTGCGGCCCCATGCCCAAGGACCACCGGTCCGAAAGCCACTCCTCGGACAGCTCCACGCTGAGTGCTGTCACCAACCGCCGGCACGCCTCGCGGTCCGGGAAGATTCGAACGACCCTGGTCCTGAGCTTCAACCAGGAGTTGAAGCGCTCCAGCGCACCACCACTTCGCGAGCGAACTGCAACACCCACTCCCAATCAGAAGCGGCGTAGATTACCTTCGGACTTGCCGTAAACCCCACCAGACGCTTCCTCACCACCTTGGCGCGCGCTGGCCGAAGAGCGCAACGTAGTCGGCCACCGATGCGCTGCCCGCTACAGCACCAACGCCTACTCGTTGCGCTGGTAGCAGCCGATGAGCTCCGCCCCAAAGGCGCCCTCGCGCTCCATCGCCACCAGCGCACCCACGCGCGTCCCTAGCAGTCGCTAAAGTACTGGACGCGGGAAGTTCGGATCCTCCCGAACCGGGAGGCGCGCCTCAGGTTGGTGAAGGCCTTGCGTGTAGAGCAGAACGAGGAGTGGCTCTCGAGCAGGAAGTACCTGGATATGGAACTGCTCGACAACACCGCAGCTTCACCGACGACCAGCAGTGAGGAGGTGGGGTTGGCAGCCTAGCCATAACAGGCTCTGGAGGGATTTGCAGACTTAATGGACGTTGACGGCGTGAAAAGGCGCGTGAAGAGTTGCCCCAGCGCTACACGACCGGTGAACTGGAGGGCCGCGCCGCGCAATATACGGCGCGGTATCACAACGCCATCAAGTCCCCCATCTTCCTGATGGACGTCGACGGCCCGCAGGACAACGAGATCGCCGAAAGCCTCCTACTGCCGGTGCTGAATGTCACCAAGAGGCTAAACCGCTTCCATCAACACCGACTACCCGGCCTCACCGAACGACCACAAGGCGGGGCCGCCCACCCCTCCTTCACCAAAGCTGATAGAGGGCCACGGTACGCCGTCCTGCGACAAGGTACCGAGGCACACGGCTTCAGTACTTCCATCCACATATCCCTCCTGCAATAATCCCGTCAGACACTAAGTTCTAGAATCGACCCGAAACAATGGAGATCGAGACTCACATTCCCGTGCTTGAGGCTGCACAGCCCCCGGAAATGGCTGCCGCCGCACTTGCGGCCATCGAGTTCACCCTCGCTTCATCCATCATCGTGCGCGATGCCGCTGACATAAAGTCGGCCGTACATTGGTCGGGCCTAGTTGAACCATTTAGACACCAGGTCCAGAACCTCATAACTTTCTGCCGCCTAGGCCCAGTGCAGCTAATCTCGGACGACGTCGGCATGGGGAAGACGATCAGTGCCGGACTGATTATCAGCGAACTCATGGTCCGAAAGAGGGTCGGGCGGGTTCTAGTCCTGGCGCCTAAGATTCTCCTTCCACAGTGGAAGGCGGAGCTCACGAGTAAGTTCAGGCTTCAAGCCGATTTCGGCACCGGGCAAAGGCTCTCGCAACTCATTTCAAACGATACACAGGTAGTCATCACCACTTATGCGTCGGCCCTCAAGAGAATCGACGCTTTGGCAAATGCAGATTTCGACATGTTGGTGCTTGACGAGGCTCATAAACTGCGGAACCTCTTCGGAGCGAGCAAGGTTCCAAGGATTGCGACAGCGATAAAGCGCGTGACCTCAGACACTGCGTTCCAGTTCACACTTCTATTATCCGCAACACCGATACAGAACCGGCTTTGGGATCTCTATTCGTTAGTTGACATAATGTCGGGAGCCAGAGGTCACGAGAACCCACTGGGTTCGCCGCGTGCCTTTTCTGATAGATACTTGAGCGATAAAGTAGCCGCGAGATCCATCAAAACCAGCGAAGTTGCTCGGTTCCGACGAATCGTTAGTGAGTATGCAGTCCGCACGACACGCCTTGAATCAGGACTATCCTTCCCTGAACGGAAGGTTGAGACGTGGCGTTGCGAAGCAACCGGCATTGAGAACCGACTTGAAGCACTTCTTCGTACCCATCTACCCCACGCCAACCCGCTTCAGCGAGTCAACCTCGCTATTGCCTTGATGAGCAGTCCAGCTGCCTTCGCCAAACAGATCGGCAACCCGAAAAACCAAGCAAACGTGAGGCAAAGTGTCATTGACGAGGTACAGCGTATCGCCGAGTCGTCTCCCTTGGGCTGTAAGGCCAAACGTTTGTTCGAACTAATTGATGGGCTCCGAGCGCAGAAACCAAATTCTTGGCACACAGTAATCTTCACTAGGCGTAAGGCAACGCAGCGGGCGCTGGGGAAAGCACTAAAAGCACGTGGTGCGCGTGTTGGGTACATCGGTGGAGACTACGTGCACAGGCAAGACAACGACATCCTGAAGTATCAGGAGAACCCTCCCCGAGTCAACGTGCTCATCAGCACCGATACAGGCGCAGAGGGTGTGAATCTCCAGTCTGGCAATATCGTGGTGAACTACGATCTCCCCTGGAATCCTATGGTACTTGAGCAACGAATTGGCCGAGTCCAACGGCTAGGCTCGGAGCACTCTAACGTTATCGTCACTAACCTCGTAGTCGAAGGGTCCGTGGAGGAACTCGTCGTCGCTAGGTTGATGGAGCGCCTCCAGCTCATATCCCGTGCGATTGGAGACATTGAAGGCATTCTTGGCGTACTGAACCGAGACGAGGACGTAGAAGAGCAAATCAAGAACCTTGTTCTCCTAGCGCTCGCTGGCAAGGACGTTCGTGAGAGCCGCCAACGCATCGAAGAGAGCATAAATCGGGCCAAACGCCTATACGATGAGAGCCAATCATTGATGATTGAGAGCCTTGGGACCAGTTCTTTGGACTCCCTTCATCATGCTGGACCCGATTCGCCAGACATCAAACCCGTGAACCCACGCATGGCTGTAAGGGACTTAGTAAAGCTGCATTTTGCAAGTCGTGGCGACGTTACAGAGATGGATGATGGTCGCCTCCGACTACTTGAGGATGGCATCGGGATTCACTTCGCCACGTTCGACCCCGCCGACCCCAACCTCCGAGCACCATCGCACGAGTCCTGTGGAAGACCAACCCGACTCTATGCAGAAGGACAGAGCATCTTTGAACGCATCATTGGTACCCATTCGGCGAAACGGTTACACTCATTGTCGCCTCGCGATTTGCCGAAGGATCACCTATATCAGGTTACGAGCGATTGGGTTCAGAAGCTATCTCCTCTCCTAACCTGGACGCACACTAGCATCTTGACCACTAGACTACGCTTGACTGGTAGTATTACCGCATTGGCGTCTTGTTCAAATGCCGTAGACCGCCTACAACGCCTGGTTAGAGCCGAGAGCCCAACTAGTGGTTGGCTTGGGGACGAAGTGCCGGACTCCCCGGCGGCAGCGCACGCCATTTCCAGATGGCATGCCGCAATACGCACCAAGAGCTTGACGCGGGACTCTTACCCCGAGCCAGCCTTGGCGGCCCTCCAATCGGCCGTCCAAGGTGATTCATCCTTGAGGGCATTCAATGATTTCTATTTGGCACGCCTTTCCCTAGAGCTTCAAAAGGCGGGCGCTTCACCCGATTTGACTCGACGCCTGACAGAACGGTTCACACCTCGGACTACCGCCGAACTGGTTTCGGCAGAGGGCACGCTCGAGAAAATGAGAGAGGTTGTGGTTCGGTATCGATACGACAACGGGCCCGAGGCAAGGACCGTTCTGCTCCTGGGCGGACAGGGCGAGATCCTGTCTGGCCCAACTCTAGCGGAGTGCCAATTGACGGGCGGACACTTCCCAGAAAGCGACCTCAGTGCATGTGGCGTTACGGGAGTGCAGGCTTTGTCACATTTGATGGTTACTTCTTCCGTTTCTGGTGTGCGCATGCTGCCGGAAGCTGCCGTAGTCTGTGCCTTCTCTGGCGACATCCTACTTCCTACCGAAGCCGTTCTGAGCGCCTTCTCGTCACGACCCCTTGCGCCTCGGAATGTCGTCGCATGCGCCGTGACCGGCTTGCTCGCGGCAATTGATGAGGTCGCAGCGTGCGAGTTTACGGGTTCAATGGCACATGAAAGCCGTCTCGCGATTAGCCAGGTCAGCGGCCAAAGGTATAGGACAGACCAGCGAGCATGCTCTGCGATGTCCGGCACCGCAGGTCACATAACGGAGTTTGTGGTGTGCGAGCTCTCCGGCGCACTTGTGCTACCCGAAGAGGCCTCTATCAGCGACGCCAGTGGAAAGCTCGTAAAGAGAGACCTATTGATACCTTCGCAGAAGAACCCGAGTCGGCTAGCAACCCAGCAAGAAATGATGCGCTGCGCAGTCACGGACAGGCTTCTATTACCTGACGAAACCGGCGTCTCCGAAGTCAGCGGTCTTATCGTCGATTCTCTCCTACTACTCCCATCCAGTTGGAGCGGCAGGCTAGGGCTCCAAGATGAACTAGTGACATGCGAGGTGTCAGGAGAACGTCTACTTCCGACAGAAGCTTGGAGAAGCGAAATCTCCTCCCGATGGGTCTCGCCTAATCACGCTACCAAGTGCGCCGTAACCGGAAAAGTTGCGGCCTCAGATGAAGTCGACACTTGCGAGTTCACATGCGAGCCGGTGCTTCTTGGCTACCTCGCGGTCAGTCAAGTTAGCGGCCGCCGCTACCGTACAGACCAAGAGGGAGCATGTGCCGTGTCGGGCGTAATCGGACACATCTCGGAGTTTCTAACTTGCGCAATATCGGGCGATAGCGTCCTGCCACAAGAGTCTGCTCCAAGTTCAGTCAGCGGCAAACCAATCCGCAAAGACTTGTTGGTCCGATCGGACAGAGACGCCTCTCGGCTTGCTGCTCCGGAGGAGATGTTCCGATGCGCGGTGAGCGGGGCTCATCTCATGCCGGACGAGGTCGGCAGGTCCGCGATTAGCGGCCTAGTCGTGGACAATAGTCTGCTATTTCCCTCTGCGTTCTCCAACGCCCTAGCTTTGGCGACAGAACTCTTCGTTTGCGAAGAGAGTGGGACTCACGTACTGCCGTCGGAGACTGCCACGTGTGAGCAGTCTGGGATGCGAACAAGGCTAGACCTACTGGGCGTCTCCGACATCTCGGGAAAGTGTGTTCTTAAGCGTTTGCTTTGCCTTTGCCCCGAGACAGGTCTATGGGGCCTGGAGAGTGAGTTCGTCCGCTGCGAGGAGAGCGGACTGCTAGTTGCACCCGGTGCCGCGGGCACCTGCACGGTGAGCGGCAAAACCGTAGTTAGCCGCCTTCTCGTTCATTGCGAGGAGTGCCGCACCCCCCTCTTGAGGTCTATGGCAGTCGTAACAGTCGCAGGTGAAGCCGCGCATCCGCACCATACTGTGATAAGTCCGTTCACCGGTCGCCGATACCTGCGGCAGTCATTGGAGCGCTGCCAGGCAACTGGGCTCCTCGTAGAGCCCCAATTCATGCATGGTTCGATATCCAAGCCCATATCCGTGACTTCGGAGAAGGTACGTTCTGAGAAGCCCGCCCATTCGCCCCAAGTGGACAAAGCCTCCGACCTATTGAAGAAGCTCAACCCACCCATTCGGGCAAGTCGACTGTGGTTCGCCCTGACACCTAATGATCGCCTAATCGCGGTAATAGCGGAGCGGAGGCGATTGTTTCATTCGCCTGATCTCTTCGCGCTCTATTTGGACCTAGAGTCTGAGTTGATAGTCGGTGAAATTGCCCTTGTGGGACACTCAGGCGT
Source organism: uncultured Trueperaceae bacterium (assembly GCA_937907415.1). The sequence goes on along the minus strand of CALCHY010000337.1, from coordinate 1,847 downwards.
TGAAACCATCTTCGTCCAGCTTGTGGACGAGTAGGATTGCGTGTGCTTGAACGCACACCCTGGGTAGTTCTCGACCGAAGCCCGTCTACAGCGGGCCACCCTTCTGGCGTTCGGCAGCGACTGACTACACTGAAGTTCCAAGCGATCACCGAAACCTAACCCCTTCGTTCTCGTGTCCCTGACGATGGTACGGATGATCGGACCGGTTGTGTTGCGCTTACCGCGTACCCATGTAACGCGCGCTGCAAGTGCCGTTTGCATGCTGCATGGCGTGGTTTCTTCGCCCATGCACATTGACATTGTCTCCAACCGCACCTCTAGGCCGGCGATCTTGCTCAGGGAGGCGTGGCGCGAGGACGGCAAGGTGCGCCGTGGTCAACCTGACGGGCGCGGTCACGGAAGTGCAGGTTCTGGTGCTGCGGCGGGTGCTTAGGGGCGAGACGCTGGTCGCGTTCTGGGCGCTGAACCCCAAAAGCAAGCTAGCGGCGACTAGGGCGTGCCCCGACACCACGCCGGCGGCTGAGTTCGGGGTGCAGGGCGTCGACCAGCACACCGTGAATCACGCCATGGGCCGGCTCGTTTCGCGGCAGGCGCGCGTCGAGGGCAAGTAGGCGGCCTGGCACCTGGGTGGGGCGCGCGGGTGCTGTTCGACCTGAACTCCACCTACGTGAAGGGCGAGAAGCGCCGCTTTGCAAGGTTCGATCATTACCGCGTTAAGAAGCGGGTAAGCGGCAGATCAGCTTCTGGCTGCTCACCGATGACGCGGGTAGGCCCATCGCGCTGTCGGCGTTCCCGGGCAACACGGGTGACGCCCGCACGCTCTTGCCGCCCGCGAAGAAGCTCTGGGGGCACTTCGGGCTGAAGTCGTTCACGTTGGTGGGTGATCGGGGAACGATCGCCGGGACGCACCATGATGCCCTGAGGGCAGCCGGGGCGGATTGGGTGACGGCGCTGAAGAGCGACGGCCTCAAGAAGCTGGTGGATGGCGTCATCTAGCCGAGTTTGTTCGGGGAGTAGAACCTGGCGGAGGTGACGCACGCCGACTACCCCTGCGAGCACCTCATCGCCTGCGGCAACCTGGTGCTGGGCCGCCTGCAGGGCTAGGCGCGGACCGGCCTGCGGGTGGGTGAGAAGCTCGCGAAGTACCCCATGAGCAAGCGCTATACGCATGCCATTCACGACGACAAATTCGAGTTCGAAGTCGAACAGGGGAGCGTCGCTTCCGAGGCGGCCATGGACTTGCATCTACATCATCAGCATCAGCGAGAGCGCAGAGGACCTGAGCGCCGCGGAGGCGGTGCGCGCCGACAAAGGCGTCGACCTGAAGGTCAGGCCCATCCACCGCCATTCAAGCGACCGGGTGAAGGCGCACCTGCTCATCTGCATGCAGGTCTACTACGTCAGGTGTCACCTGGAGCGCGCCTGGTCGAACCGACGGTCGAGGACGATGACTCCAACCAGGAGCGCGATTCGGTGGCGCTCGCCGAGAGGTCAGCCGCCGCCATGCGCAAGGCGCGCACGAACAGCCTGTCTGACGGCTCGCCCGCTCGGACCTTCAAGGGTCGCTTGGAGCACCTGGCGACCATCACCCCGGACTCCTGCCAGCATCCCGCCACCGGCGTGACGTTCCCCATGACCACCAGCCCCATCCGCGCGCAGCAGCAGGCGCTGGACTTGCTGAATAGCATAAGCGTGTAGACAGAACCCCGCACAGCCCGCACTTCGCGTGCAGGACGAGCGAACTACGCTTTCACCATGCGGAACTTCAGCCTAGAGACGTGACTCCGTCCGGACCCAGCCGTCCTCAGTCATCTAGAACCTCCCCTTGGTCGGGTTGTAACTGGCCT
>CALCHY010000336.1 GCA_937907415.1 uncultured Trueperaceae bacterium | reverse complement strand
GACCGGCGTCAACCTCGGCGCTGACGTCGAGGCAGCACTCAACCGGCTCGAAGGTCGCGGGCACACGGCCGTCATGCTTGGCGACGCCAACCGGGTCATCGGGCTCGTGGCCGTGGCTGACACGGTGCGCAGCACTGCTGCCGCAGCCATCCAAGCGCTGCGCGACCACGGTGTCAAGCGCGTGGCAATGCTAACGGGCGACCACGACGAGGTAGCGCAGAACGTGGGGCTCGACCTGGGTCTGGCGCGCGACGACATCTACGCCAACCTGCTCCCAGTGCAGAAGGTGGAGTTGGTCAAGGAGTTCGCCGCCGTCGGCCGCGTGGCATTCGTTGGCGACGGGGTGAACGACGCCGCAGCACTAGCAACGGCCTCCGTTGGCGTGGCGATGGGAGTAGCCGGCAGCGACGCCGCCCTCGAAGCAGCCGACGTCGCCCTCCTCTCGGACGACCTCGCGAAGCTGCCTGAGGCGCACGACCTTGCTCGACGCGCGAACCTCGTCATCCGCCAGAACCTCGCCTTCGCGCTCGGCATCATGCTCGTCATGGTGCTAGCCACGCTGTTCTGGTCGCTGCCTTTGCCCCTCGGCGTGCTCGGGCACGAGGGCGGCACCATCCTGGTGGTCATGAACGGGTTGCGCCTCCTCGGCTATGCACCGCGGGCACCCAGGACGGGCGGCAAGGTTCACGGCACGATGGAACCCGCCGTGTGAGTCGCAGCCACCCTGGCCTTAGGAAGCGCTGATCGGCGCCTCGAACCCATCGCCCTCGTGGGCCACGAACGCCGCTATGAAGGTGTCGTACGAGGTTGACTTGTCGCTCTGCTGCCTGATGTCGCCCTCGGCGAACGCGGCTTGGAAGGTTCGCAGCACCTCGGGGTCGAAGTGCGTGCCGCTGCCTTCGTCCAGCAACTGCAGCGCTTCCTCGACGGGCATCGGCCGGCGGTAAGGCCTTTCGCTTGTGATCGCCTCGAACACGTCGGCCACCGCGATGATGCGGCCGAACAACGGGATCTCGCTGCCGACCAACCTCCGCGGGTAACCCGTGCCGTCCCACTTCTCGTGGTGAGAGTAGATGCCCGCGCCTATCTGCAAGAACGCGTCAGACACGGAAACCAAGATGTCGCGGCCGAGGCGGGCGTGGTGACGCATGACCGCGAACTCCTCGTCAGTCAACGGCCCTGGCTTGCGCAAGATGGCCTCAGGCACGCCGATCTTGCCCAGGTCGTGGAGCAGCCCGGACCAGTAGAGCTGGTTGAGGTCGTCCTCCGCCAAACCGAGCCTGCGTCCGATGGTGACGGCGTTCTCGGCGACGCGCTCGCAGTGGCCCGAAGTTCCTTCGTCGCGCTGCGCGACCATGCCTGCGAACAGCCGCAGGTTCCGCGAGTAGGTCTGCGACAGCGAGGCCTGCAGCCGCTCAGAGCGGGCCAACCGCACGCGCAGGAGCGATGCGGCCGCCCCGATGATCACGCCAGTGAACGCGAACAGCAGCAGCCGGAACAACCACGTCGCCGTCGGCTGCCGTAAGGCCTCAGCTGTGTCCAACGCCGTGAACGGACCGACGAGCAGGCCCGCAGTCACGCCAGCTACCAGGCCGCCGCCCGTGCCGTAAAGGAACGCGGACGCAGCGATCGTCACGTACATGAGGTGAAGGGCCGAGTGCTGCGTGCCACCCGTAGCCAGCACGAGCGCCGCGATCGCCAACTGCGTGGCGACGAGACCCGCCGTAAGCACCAACCTCCAGGCCGGGCGCGGCGACCACAACGTGTCCGCAAACCAACCGATCCACCGGGCAACGGGCCCCTCTAACAGCCCCCCGGCTGCCGGTGACACCGGGATAGTCGGTGAAGTCCTCATAGCCCTCCAACGACGGCGCGCGCGGTCTCAACCCCCTGAACGTGCGCGGCGCCTAGCTTGGATTGTCGGCCGTTGGCGGAGAAGCCGAAGCTAGGGTTCTCACATCGGTGGGGTTCTGCCTACTCCCCCTAGGCTGCAGCCAACTTCCCCGACACCTCGAAGGTCCCCCTCGCCTAGTCTCACTCCAGGAGGAGACCGGCGTGCACGAAGCGACCAAACAACCCGTTGCTAGCGGCATCCGCTCCTGTGGTCAGGCTCTTGTTAGGCGCTGGGCAGCGCCGCTTTCGCTCTGCATACTGCTTGCCGGCTCCGTAGTTGCCGCCCCCGCCTACCTCGGCGCCCGCGCCAGTCGGGCCTGGAACGCCACCCCGTTCAGCGTCTCGTCCGTGCCCGTCGTGCTGCAAGCGGCGCGTAACGACTGCGGACCCGCCGCTCTGGCCGCCCTCCTCATCTGGGCAGACCGGGCAACACCGTTGGCGACCATCACGTCTGCAGCACGCCTTGGGCCAGACGGCATCAGCCTGGGCGAGTTCGCTCGCGTTGCCGAGGCGTTCGGGCTGCCGGGCGCTTGGTACCACCTTGAGGCCGATCGCTTAACGACGGTCGGAACTCCGTTCGTTGCTCACGTAACAGCCGCTACCGGCACGCCAGGCGCTTCGCAACTCGGCCACCTGGTCGTCGTGTGGGCTGCCGGCGGCGGCGCGGTGCTCCTCTCCGACCCGGCCGTCGGCGCCAGCGTCGTGCCGCTCGCCGAGTTCGCGCGCCGTTACACGGGTAGGGCGTACCTCTTGGGGACCGACTCATGACCCGCTCCTTCACTGCGGGCCTGGTCAGCGCCACGCTGTTGGCCGTCGCTACGCGCCCTTGGGGCCTGGCGTTCCTTGCGTGGGTGGCGTTAGTGCCTGCCTTCCTAGCAATGTGCCTAGCCGCTTGGCGCAACCGCGGGGCGCTGATCGCGGGCACAACGGGCTTCATCGCCGCCATCGGCTTCACGTCCGTGGCGTACGAGGCCGTCCTCGGCCTCTCCCTAACGGCTTACGTTGCCGTGGTCCTCGGCGCCGCGGTGCCTTTCGGCTTGACGGCTGCCGCTGCTACTTGGGCCGTTAGGCGCCTCGGTTCTGGCAGCGCCTTGTTGGCCTACCCAGCGTTCTGGTGCGCGGCCGAGGTGTTCGTGCGCCAAGAGTGGCTGCTCGGCCGCTGGAGTTTGCAGCTCTCGGCCATCGGCTACACGCAGTCAGGCAGCGCCGCCGTGCACCTCGCGCGCTTCAGCTCCGTCACCGCCGTCAGCCTCGCCATCTTGGTGGTTAACGGCGCGCTGGCCACGTGGCTGCAAGGCTCGGGGCGTCATCGCGGCGCTTTCGGGCTGGCCGTCGTGGCGCTAGCCGTGTGGCTGGCGTGGCGCACCGCTCCGCCGCTACACACTGGCGGCACGCCTGACGCCCTCACGCGCGTTAGCGTGCTGCAGCCTGGCCTGCCAGCAGCGGCGCGCGGCGCGGCTCTGCACCACCCTGGAGTCGCTAGCGAGTTGCTGGCCCACTTGGCGGAGTTGAGCACGCCGGCCGGGGGAGAGAGGCAAGGACCCGCCACGCCGCTCGAGCCCGCACTCGAGATCTGGCCCGAGGCCGTATGGCCCGGCCGGTTGCGGCACGCAGGCACGCTGTCTGCGCCGGTTTCACCCCTCGTAGCAGGGCAACTGGCGAACCGTCCCCCGATTCTGCTTGGCGCCGCCAGCCATCACACTTTCACCGGCGCAGCTAGCAACGCGGCGTTCACCCTGACAGGCACGACCCTCACGCATGTATTCGACAAGCGGCACCCAGTTCCCCTTGCTGAGGATGGCCTCGCAAGGTCCACCGGTCCGGTGGTCGTGAGCCTGGGCGGGGTACTAGTGGCGCCGCTCATCTGTTACGACGTTGCCTTCCCGGCCACGGTGCGCGCAGCTGCGCGCACCGGAGCGGAGTTGCTCGCCGTTCTCACGGACGACACTTTCGCCGCCGGAAGCGACGTTCCTCTTCAACACCTACGCGTGGCGCAGCTCCGCGCGGTCGAGAGCGGCATGTGGTTGGCCTTCGCCTCCAATGGCGGACCAAGTGCCCTCATCGACCCAGCCGGGCGGCTCGCGGTCCTCTCCGGGCTCGGAGAGACCGTGGTGCTGAGCGCCATGACGAGGCTAGGGACCGGCTCGACCCCGTACTTGACTTACGGGGACTGGGTCGGGGTGCTCGCCTGCCTGGCTAGTGCGGGCATGGCGGGCGTTGCGGGGCTAAAGGGGGGTGCAAGTCGGTTACCGCAGCCAACCTGAAGCCCCTCGCTACCCGATCGGAGTAACCATGCTCGGAGTACCAGTGAAACGCCTCGCCCTATGGACCGTAAGCACCTTCTTGCTCATGCTCCTCGCCAGCCCCGTCCAGTCGGCAACCGCAGCAGCCGACCTCGCGCCAGTCGGTGCACTCGAGCTCGTGAACGTCACGGCGGGCATCTGCCTCAACTGCCCACCAGAACAGCCGGCCGACCCCAAGCCGCCCAAGCCACCCAAGCTCACGGGCTACGTGTGGGAGCTCACCAGCTCCAAGCACTACGCCCCAACTCAGCTCAGTTACGCGCTCGCACGGGAATACGTCAACTCGTCCACCATGAACGTCAATTACACCTTCACCTACAGCGACGAGTGCACGCACGTCCTCACAAGCGGCGGCATCGGCATCTCCTCCTCCCTTAACCTCTCGGTCGGCACCGTGTACAAGTGCGCTGCACAGGACACCATGGAGATATCCGTTGCTCCCCGCACACGCGTGAAGCTCTACCGCGGCGCAATGCGCCAACTCGCCACCTACGTGGCCCACGAACTAGCCGTATACAGCGACGGATCGACCTCCCGCACCGGCCGTTCCGACAGCGGCACGACCGAAACCCGCTACTACCGCTACAACACCATTTCCAACCCACTCTAGGCACGACAACGGTGGTGGGCCTAACCTAAAGGCCCACCACCCCCGATGCTCGGAAGGAGAGACATGCGCGAGCTCCCCAACGCCGCACACCGCCGTAGGCCAGTCCCGCGGACGCTCCTCAAGTGGGTGGCGGTCAGCGCCATTTGCGCCCTGACGACCACGGCACTTGCCGCCACGCCGCTGGTCGGCATTCACTACCAGGACCTCGAACCCGGCTCTACCGGCGAGATAACCATCGTCTTGCCGAACCCTGGGCTGGCGGACCCAACAGGCTTCGCGGCCACCTCCCACGACGCCTGCCTCAGCGTCGGCGACCTTTACAACACCCGCTTCGACATCTGGCGCCTACCGGCAACCCTGTTAGGTGGGGAGGCGTGCCATGCCACCGTCACCGTCAGCGCACAGAGTAGTGCTGGCGAGTGGAGTGGCCTACTGTTCATCACGCTCAACCCCGTCACAGACGCCGCGCCCTTGGACCCCGACGCTGGGCTGACCCTCCGTTACGGCTCACGCACACCGTGGCTCGAAGTAACCGAAACTCAGGCCCCGTACGCCTACGCGCAGCACGCGACCACCATCGCCGAGTTCACCTTCGAGAACGGCGCGGCGGCGCCCATCGCGATCATGAGCTTGAGCGTCGACCCCGACCGCCTAGCATCGTTGAGCCCCACGTTCTCACTTCATCAAGCGGGCGGCACGGTCGCTTACCAGCCCGTCTCGCCCGCTAGGTTCCCGCAGATTCGAGCCGCTCGAGGCGAGGGACTGGCTAGCCTTCAACCAGGCGGCACCGCGACCCTAGCCGTGGCCGTCGGCGCGGAGGCCGGACGGGGCAGCGAACGCCTGGCAATCACGCTTGGCCTGCTACCGATCGTGCAGCTAGCCGGTGAGCACTACTACCTAACTGGAGCGGTGGCCACCTACTACTTCGAAGGCCAAGCGCATGGCACCCCTTGACGGGGCCCGGTGGGCGCTGCGCGCTTGCCTGCGCATGGGCGCCAGAGCTGGAACGCGCTTCACGCTCTGCACGCTCCTCGCTATGGCCGCAGCACAAACCGGTTCTCCGGCTGCTGCGTCAACACCAGGCGCCGCGCTCAGCCCCTTCGGGACGTTGTTGGCGCTGTTCGACTCCGCCTACGCCCCGTCAGCCGCACTGAAAGCCGAGGCCGCCGCCCTGGCGGGTATGGCTCGAGACGCCTCGCTCGCCCAACTGCCCTCCTTCTCCGCCACCGAAAGGCTGGCGTGGCACGACTACGGCGCTCTCGGGATAAGCCTCGAACTCGCCGCCGAGCTACCCATCTACCGCTCACTTGCAGCGCCAACCGCTGCCATGCAGGCTCACCGCGAGGCCACCCAGGCCTCCCGCGCAGCCGCGGCCGCGGCTGCCGCTCGCGCGCAGTTCGTCCTGACGGTCCTGGCTCTGGCGCTCACTCAGGAGCTCGAGCATGAAGCCACCGCTGCCACCGCCAGGTTCGCTGCGGAGGTCTGGCAGCCGCCAACCAACCTGGCCGACGCCCTGCACGTCGCCCCGTCAGAGCGCGAGCTGCTAGCGCTCTACCGCAGCGTCGTGAACCTCGCCGAGTTCGCAGCGGGCAACGCTGCCGAACTGCGCCGCGAACTAACGCGCACGCTCGGCACCTCCGTTACGGACTTGCCGCTACCGAAGTTCGCCGCAGCCATCGCGGCACTCGACATGGCGCCGCCCACGCTCGACTCCTGCCTCGCCACCGGACCCGAAGCTAGCGCAGCGCGCCAACGCTTCGAACAACGCCTGCTCGGGTTGACGCTCGAGCGCACGACCGAGCTAGAGGTGAACCTCTTCGGGCAAGTCGGCTACCAAGGAGGGTTCGGGGCCGGCGCGACCGGTGTGGCGCCTTCGGTAGCTGGACTTCAAGCACAACTTGGGGTCGCAGTGCGCCTGGCCATGCCGGATGGGTGGCCCGTGTCCGGCGAGGTCGGCGCTACGGCGCACCTCGGCGGCGCAGAGCAGACTCTCTCGCTGAGTTGGCCGCCGGTAAGGCGAAACGCGCACTCATTAGGTCACGCCGCGGCACTGGAAGACGCCAGCGGCGTGTTGGCGGCGGAGCTCGCGCAACTGACTTCCGAAGCAAGCGCCCAGCTGCGCGCCTACGCGGACGCCACAGCAGCCGTCGAAAACGCGGAGGCGCAGCTCTTGTGGCTCGCCTTTGACGTTCACCCAGACGCGCTCGACCTAGACTCCGCCAGAACTCTGGCCAGCCGTACGTTCGACAACCCAGTGCTCGAGCTCCACGCCGTGAGCTACCGCGCCGACGTCGCCTTCGCGCAGCTCACCCTTGCAACGCAGTTGGCTGACCTACAAGTCCTCTGCGGCGTCGGCGCGCTAGGCACGGTGCGCGCAGGCGAGGTCGCGCTGCCATGAGGCGCCCTCAGGGCGCGCGGTTCGGTGAGTTCGCGCCCGCTTGCCGGGTCGTGGGTGGCGCTGCGCTCGCAATCGTCGTCGGCTTCGCGCTGCTTGCCTTCTCTGAGCTGTGGGTTGGCTCCGCCACGCTGCCGCGGTGGCTCCCGCCGCCGCCGTACTGGGTCGGCCGCACCCTGCATGGCCTGCCGTTCGCCAAGTCCGCCCCCTGGAAGTTAGTGCGCTACAAGCTAGTCGGAGTGTCTCTCCAGGCCACCGCGCTGCCCCCCTGGTCGGACGCGCACACGCCGGCACAAGCAGCGTTGAGCGCTGGCAGCTATCTCGGTTGGACCAGCGCTACCGGCGGAAGCCTCACGTTCTACGGTCACGCCTGCACGCCAGCTGACCCCGTGGCCGCCCTCACCCTGCGCGGGACCAGGGAGGACGTCGAGTTCACGGGCGCCGCCCTCATTACGGCTGACGCCGACCCTGACGTCGGCTACTCCCTACCGACTACCCGCCTCACGGGCCCGCTGCCGATTGGTGACCTGGGTTCAACGGCTCTCGCACGCTGCCGCTCGGGCGCCGAGGCGCTCCATCAACTTGGGGCCGTGCGGGTTGCCGAAGCGCCTGCCAACCCAGCCAACCTGCAAGTGCACCTCTCTACATGGCCCGCTGTGGGGGTGTACGCCGAGCTCGTCGTCGTGAACCCCGGCCCCGCCAGCCTAGTCGTCACAGGCGTCGAGTATGCCCCCGCCCAAGCCGCCACCGGCAGGGTGCGCGTGATGACTGGCCCCGCCGTCCAGCCGCCCGCGCTGCACGGCACACCTAGCGCAGCACAAGTGAACGAGTTCCAGCGCGCCAAACGCGTGCTCGTAACTAGCGGCAACCTGCCAGTTGACAACGCTGACGAGCTCTCGATCGTGCTGCGATCATCCGAGGCCGCCTTGATCGTCATCGACCAGGGCTCGTTTCACCCGACGCGGCCACAACTGCCAGCATTCTTCTACCCAGTCGTCTCATATGAGAGCCCCAGCGGTGCCGGAGCCGCACTAGTATCCGATCGGTTCGCTGTGGGCTGGACCTGGCAGTAGTCCTACGGCAGCGTCCCTCGGAACCGCCTGCAAGCCACGGCTCGGAAGCTGGGCGCGGGCTGTGCTACACTCCTTATTTGCCGCGCGTTAGTCTGGCTAGTCCAACGATGCGTGGTGGCGAGCCGATGCTGGGGAAGGTGAGCGCAGGCCGGAGGTCGGCCTGGCGCGTCGTGTCGCTCCGAACGCAGCCGCGTGTGGAGAGCACAGCGCGCGTCTCTCACGAGACCGAGTGCCACCAGCCTGGAAGGAGGTGCACATGTCAAACACCACCAAGTACGATCTCAACGTCATCCTTGACCCGAGCCTTAGCGAACAGCAGGTCCAGTCGGAGAAAGACGCCGTTGCGCTCCAAGTCGAGCGCGCGGGAGGTGAGATCCTCTCTGTCGACGAGTGGGGAATGCGCCGTCTGGCGTACCCGATCCGCAAAGGCAACGAGGGCTACTTTCTCATCTATCGCCTACACCTGAGCGGCGAAAGCCCCAAGACCATCGAAGCTGCGTTACGCCAACGCGATAACGTCATGCGAGTCCTGGTCGTCCGGGAACGCCCGGAGTGGAAGACGAAGAAAGAACCGAAGGTCGAAGGCAAGGCCGAGGCCGCTGCCTAAGCCAAGAATCTATTGACGAGCGGTTGGGGAGTCATCTCATGGCACGTGGTTTGAACAACGTTTACCTTGTCGGCACGCTGGTTCAGAAACCAGATCTGCGCTACACCCCCGGTGGGTTAGCCATCTTGGAGATGAACTTGGCGGGCAATGACAACGTCATGGGAGATGACGACCAACCTCGCGAGTTGGCCTGGTACCACCGCGCAACGCTCTTCGGGGCGCAAGCGGAGATGATGGCCGACCAACTGCAAGAGGGCACCGCCGTGTTCGTCGAGGGACGCCTCAACTACCGCACCTGGGATGCCCAGGACGGCCAGAGACGCTCAGCTCTCGACGTGAACGCGCAACGCGTAGACGTGGTCACCCCGGGCGTACGCACGGGTGAAGCCACCGTCATCGACGCGCGCGGCCAGCACCGGCTCAAGAACGCGCTCAATCAGGTGCTCATAGTAGGCAACCTGACACGCGACGCCGAGATGCGCTCAACGCCCTCAGGGGCGTCGGTTACGCGCTTCGGCGTGGCAGTAAACGAGCGTTTCAGGGGCAAGGGTGGAGACGATCAGGAGCGCACTCACTTCGTGGACGTCACCGTGTGGCGCGAACTCGCGGAAGGTTGCGAGGCTCTTCGCAAAGGCGACGGTGTGTTCGTGATCGGCAGGCTCGTCAATGATTCTTGGACCGACAAGGAAGGTAACCGTCGGTTCACGACGCGGTTAGAAGGACAACGCGTCGAGTTCCTCACTCGCGGTCCCGGCAGCGGTGGAGCCGGAACCCGTACGGAGCGCACCGTCGCTACCGGCGCCCAGGCGAGTTCGTCGAAGTTGGATATCGACGAAGAGTTTCCACCAGAAGAGGACCTACCCTTCTAGATGGCTAGAGAAGCAAGAGACAAGGGCGGCGATCGCGATCGCCGCCGTGGACGTGGAGGCGGCCGTCGCGGTCGTCGCCCACGCGTTTGCCCGTTCTGCGCGGGTGAATACGAGATCATGGATTACCACGACGGTCGGGTGCTTCGGCGCTTCATCTCCGATACCGCCAAGATCCTTCCCCGTCGTCGCACCGGTGTATGCGCCAGGCACCAGCGTCGGCTCGCCACCACGATCAAGCGTGCGCGCATGCTCGCGATCATCCCCATCACTGAGAAGCTGGTGCGGAAATGAACGTCATCCTGCTTGAGCCCGTCGAGAAGTTGGGCGAAGCAGGGGAAGTCGTCCGTGTAAAGGACGGCTACGCCCGTAACTTCCTCGTCCCGCGCGGCCTAGCGCTGCCAGCGACGAAGTCCAACCAGGCCGAACTTCAGGCGCGCCTCGCGCAACGCGCACGCCAGTTGGCGGAGCGCAAGTCCGACGCGGAGCGCCTCGCCAGCATGCTCGGTGACGCCCACGTTGAGATCCGCGTCAAGGCTGGCGAAGGCCGCATCTACGGCTCGGTCGGCAACCGCGATATCGCGGATGCCCTCAAGGCCGCCTACGACGTCGAGATCGATCGCCGCAAGGTGTTGCTCCTCGAGCCGATCAAGGTAACTGGCGAGTACGCGGTTCCGTACCGCCCGCACCCGGAAGTCACGATCGATCTCAAGGTGCTCGTCGTCTCCGACGAAGAAGCCTGAGTTTCGCCATTGATATGCGGCGCTTGCCGCTAGTCAAGAATCAGCCGCGGTCGAGTAACATCGACCGCGGCTGATTTTCTTTATGTCGTCCTACGGCGCTGGTCGCCGCGTTTCGTTCAGTTCAGCGGAAACGCTCGACGCGGATGAGGTTAGTGGTGCCGCGCATGCCAAACGGTACCCCGGCAGTTATGACGTAGCGCGACTCGGGCGCCACCAGGCCGGTCGCCTGGATGGCGCGTTTCGCCACCGCGACCATCTCGTCCGTGTCGTGAATGTCCTCCGTTAGGTGCGGTACGACGCCCCACACCACCATCATCTGACGCACGGTACGTGCACTAGGGGTGATGGCAAGCACGGACGTCGGGGGCCGGTTGCGTGACACGCGCAGCGCCGTGTTACCGCTCGAGGTGAAGGTGACGATCAGTTGCGCATCCAGGTTGTACGCCATCTCGACCGCGGCGAGCGCTACGGCGTCCGCTGTAGAGGTATCACCCTTCGGAACGATCTGGCGCATGCCATCGCGGTACTCGCCGGAGGCCTCAACCGCCCGGGCAATGCGGTCCATCATCTGCACGGCCTCGACTGGGTAGGCCCCAACTGCCGTCTCGGCAGAGAGCATGACGGCGTCCGTACCATCGAATATGGCGTTGGCGACGTCTGACGCCTCTGCACGCGTCGGCGTTGGGTTGGTGATCATCGACTCGAGCATCTGCGTTGCCGTGATCACGGGCTTGCCCGCATTCATGGATTCGCGGATGAGGTGCTTCTGGATGAGGGGCACGCGTTCAGCGGCCATCTCTACGCCGAGGTCGCCGCGCGCTACCATGACGCCGTCGACTTCCTTCAGGATCTCATCGAAGCGATCGACTGCGCTTGGCTTCTCGATCTTCGCCATGAGCTTGGCCTGGGACCCGGCGCGCGCCAGGTAATGCCTCGCGAGGAGGAGATCGTCGCGGGTGCGCACGAAACTCATCGCTACCCAGTCGACGTCCAACTCGACGCCAAAGCGTAGGTCCTGGACGTCCTTGTCAGTCAGCGCGGGCAGGCTGAGGTGCGCGCCCGGGATGTTGATGCCCTTGTTGTTGCTGAGCACCCCACCTACTACGACTTCCGTGTTGATGACATCGTCGACGAGCGACGTGACCCGCAGCTCCAGGCGTCCGTCGTCCAACAGGAGCATGTCGCCGATCTTCAGGTCGTTCACGAGGTTGGTGTACGTCACGCCAACGCGGGTGTTATCTCCTGGGCTGTCGTCGCCGCAGGTGATGCTGAACTTCTCACCTGGTGTCAGGGTCACCTTGTCATCTGCGAAGCGGGCAACGCGAATCTTGGGGCCCTGCAGGTCCTGGAGGATACCGACGGCCATGCCAAGCTTGTCGGCAGTTGACCTGATGGATTCGACGGTACTGCGGTGCATCTCTTGCGCGCCGTGAGAGAAGTTGAGGCGGAACACGTTCACGCCCGCCATCAGCAGCTTCTCGAGCATGGCGGGCGAGCTGGAGGCCGGCCCGAGTGTTGCAACGATCTTGGTGCTGCGGTTGTTCGGCATCATCTCTTGAATGCCGCCTTGCCGAGGTAGCGGGCAGCGTCACCGAGTTCCTGCTCGATGGCGAGGAGGCGGTTGTACTTGGCGACGCGGTCAGAGCGGCTGGCCGAACCTGTCTTGATCTGGCCTGCGTTGACGGCGACGGCGAGGTCCGCGATGAAGGTGTCTTCCGTCTCGCCCGAGCGGTGGCTTACGACGTTGCGGTACCCGTACGTCTTCGCTAGTTCCATGGCGTCCATGGATTCCGTGAGGGTGCCGATCTGGTTCACCTTGACGAGGATGGAGTTGGCAACGCCCTCGTCGATGCCGCGCTGCAACCGCCCGGTGCTCGTGACGAAGAGATCGTCGCCGACGAGTTGAACGCGTTTGCCGACGGCCTTGGTCAGTTTCGCCCAGCCAACCCAGTCGTCTTCTGCGAGGCCGTCCTCGATGGACACGATCGGGTAGCGGTCGACCCAGTCCTGCCAGTAAGCGATCATGCCGTCTGAGTCGAGTACTTTGCCTTCTGCCTTGAGGTGGTAGTGACCACCTTCGTAGAACTCGGTGCTGGCGGGGTCGAGCGCGATGCCCATCTCGTCGCCCGGCACGTACCCGGCCTTCTCGATGGCCTCGAGGAGGACCTCGATGGCTTCGCGGTTGCTCTTGAGGTCTGGCGCGAAGCCGCCCTCGTCACCGACGTTGGTGTTGTAGCCGCGCTTGGAGAGTACGTTCTTGAGGTGGTGGAAAGTCTCGACGCCTGCGCGCAGGGCGCTGCCAAACGTGGGAAAACCGTGCGGTACGAGCATGAACTCTTGCATGTCGACGGCGTTGTCAGCGTGTTTGCCGCCGTTGATGACGTTCATGAGCGGCACGGGCAGCAGGCGCCCGTTTGGGCCACCGAGGTAGCGGTAGAGGGGCAGTTCTAGGGCGTTTGCTGCGGCGCGCGCGGTGGCGAGTGACACCGCGAGGATGGCGTTGGCGCCAAGCTCGCCCTTGTTCGGGGTGCCGTCCAGTTCACACATCGCACGGTCGATAGCCGCTTGCTCGAGCGCGTCGAAGCCGATCAGTTCTGGAGCAAGGCGTTCATTTACGTTCTGCACGGCCTTTAGGACGCCCTTACCTAGGTAGCGTCCGCCTCCATCGCGCAGCTCGACGGCTTCGTGAGCTCCGGTGCTGGCACCTGACGGCACGGCAGCCATACCGCTCGCGCCGCCCATGAGCGTAACCACGGCGCCCACGGTTGGGTTACCGCGCGAATCGAGCAGTTCTAGCGCGCGTACGTCTTCTATGGTTGTCATTGATCCTCCTGGAACCCAGGCTTACGCAGTCCTGAGGGGTACTACCATCGCGAGGTAACTCGGGTCGCCAAGGTCAGTGATCACGCTGGGCGCCGAGTTGGTGCCTGAGAAGCTCAGGCGCACGTCGCCGTTCACGGGCGCAACCGCATCGACGAGGTACTTGCTGTTGTAAGCCAAACCGATCTCTGAGTCGGTGCCTTCCTGTATGACGGGGATGGCCTCCTGGCTTCGGCCGAAGCTCCCTTCGGCCGTGATCTGCAGTTCACCATCTTTGATGAACAGGTCTACGCGGTTGTTGGTGGTCTTGTCAGCCATGAGAGCCACGCGGGCGACGGCCTCCGCGAGGCGAGTCGATCCGAGAGTGATGCTGACGGGGAAGTTCTTGGGGATCACCCGCTCGTAGTCAGGGAAGGTTCCCT
Organism: uncultured Trueperaceae bacterium; assembly: GCA_937907415.1. The sequence goes on along the minus strand of CALCHY010000336.1, from coordinate 16,795 downwards.
CCATGAGCTTGAGGTTTAGCGCGTAATTACCGTGCTGCACGCTAAGTTGGCCGGGCTCGAGGGCGAGCTTGACCTCGCCTTCGTCGAGCACTCTCAGTAGCTCTTCGACGCTGCGTGCCGGCACGATGATGTCGGCCTGAAGGCCAGAACTCTCTGCTATATCGAAGTAGGCCAGCCTGAAACCATCCGTTGCCACCGTGCGAGTGCGACCGTCGGCGAGTTCGAGCTTCACACCCCGGAAGACGGCCTGGAAATCGGCTACAGCCGCGGCATATTTGACGGCGGCCAGGCCACGCGCGAACCGTGGTGCGTCGAGCGCGCCAGAGAACTCGGTTGCGAAGTTGAGCACGGGAGCGGAGCCGGGCGCCATCAATTGTAGTTTCGTAGCGAAGCCGCCAGAGCGCAGTTGCAGTTCGTCTTCAGCGAACTCTAGTTCGACGTCGTCTGACGGTAGAGCCCTTACGACTTGGCTGAACACGTGGCCCAGGACGGCGTAACTACCGCGCCCAGGTGAGTCGGCCGCGAAGCGGGCACGGATGTCAACGTCCATGTTCGACCCACTGAGTTCCATGCCGTCCTCGCTGACATCGATGCGCAGCAAGCTCAACCCTGGGTTGCTTGAGCGGCTGGGAACGATCCGCTCAACGCGAGCGAGCGTTTCGGCAAGGCTCTTCTTTGGGACGAGCACCTTCATACGACACTCCTGTGATTCATTCCGCTAAGCGCCAAAGTCGTCGTGGCTGATCAAGAGGGGCAATAGCGCCAGGCGTTGGGTCTCACGAGCGACCCGGGCTAGAGCATACATCGTGAGCTACGTAGCTGGCGCGGCGGGCCGTTTGCAGTTGTGTGGGCCAGCGCTTCGATTGGCTTGGTTGGCTGAGGTTAGCTCGTGGCGCGAGGGTTTCGCTTGGCTGCTAGGCTCAGGCCTAGGTGCTCTAGGTTGTGACTTAGGAATCTCTCAATTTTGAAGGGGAACACCCGTAATAGTAGGGGGTGTGGAAACTGTGGAAAGGTACCCTGTTTGAGTCTGGGCCGAGGTAATGGCTGTTGAGGGAAATGTGGATAACTAGCACCTCGTTGTGGATAAGTGCGCTGGTCTTCCACACTCGTCCACAGCGCGTCTAGCACACAGATAGTCCACAACTAGATACACAGCTTGTAGACAGGTTATCCATAGAGTTGTCCACAGGCACATTGTGTTCGGATATACGTTCGACTGCGGGCGGCCCACGGCCGCCCGCGCTGCGAATTGGGTCGACGTCTTATACGAGGGTTTCGCGGATGGAGCGGACGGCTCTTGCCAGGTCGCTATCGCTGTCGCTCGTGTTCTGGATCTTCTGGACGGCGTACATGACGGTGGAGTGATCGCGCCCCGAAAAGTAGCCGCCAATCTCGGGGTAGGAGTGGGTCGTCAACTCCCTTATCAGGAACATGGCTATCTGGCGCGGCACAACAAGTTCCTGACGCCTGCCTTTGCCGCGGACATCGTCTGGCTTGACGCCGAAATGATCAGCGGTTCGCTTGAGGATGTCGGGCATGGTCAGCGCTATCTCGCTTGGTGCGAAGACATCTGACAGGGCCTTGGCGACCGTCTGCCGGTTGAGCGGCGACTGGTTCATCGAGGAGTAGACGATGGCTCTGACGAGTGCGCCTTCCAGCTCGCGGATGTTCGAAGTCACGTGCCTTGCGATGTAGTCGATGACCTCGGCAGGTACCTTCACACCCCGGTACTCCGCGTTCATCGCCAGGATCGCTATGCGCGTCTCAAGCTCGGGTGCCTGGATGTCGGTTATCAGCCCCCACTCGAAGCGGCTACGCAGGCGCTTCTCTAGTGTTGGGATGTCCTTCGGTGGCCGGTCGGATGACACGATAAGCTGCTTGCCCGACTCGTAGAGCGCGTTGAAGGTGTGGAAGAACTCCTCCTGCGTGCGCTCCTTGCCCGCGATGAACTGGATGTCGTCGATCAGTAGCACGTCGATCGTGCGGTAGCGGTCCCTGAACTGCGTCATCCGGTCCTCGCGGATGGCCGTGATGAGGTCGTTCGTGAACGCCTCGGTGGTCACGTACTCCACTTGGAGGTTCGGTTGGCGTTCGAAAGCCGCGTGCCCGACGGCGTGCATGAGGTGCGTCTTACCGAGCCCAGCTTCGCCGTAGAGGAAGAGAGGGTTGTATGCGCGGCCAGGGGCCTCGACCACGGCGCGCGCCGCGGCGTTGGCGAGGTTGTTGTTCGGACCGACGACGAAGTTGGCGAAGACGTACTTGGGGTTGAGCGTCGGCTTCCTGGCGATGGGCTTTTCGCTGTTCACCAGCTCTATAGGTGGCGCGCTGAACATGTCCCGCTGCTCGGTTACCTGCGTAGGCACGACCTGGAACGTCACCTTCGGTGAGTCCATGCCGAGCCCGCGCAGGGCTTCCTCGATGACTTCCGTGTAGTTTGTGCGTAGCCAATCGCGAGCGAAGCCGTGGGGTACGGCAAGGACGAACGCACCGTCGACGAAGCCGTGCGGCGTCACCTGGGCGAACCAGGTGCGGAACTCTACCTCGGGGATCTGTGCGCGAACGAGCGCGATGACGTCGTCCCACATCCCCTCCAGCTTGGCCGCCATCGCACTACCTCTCCTTCGTCCTCTATCGCCTTAGCCGCAAGCGCGACTGCCTTCGGCGTCGACCCGCTGCTCCGCCGACCCCTAACTGCTCGCGCCAGCCAAGTCGCGGGACACCGATTCTGGCACCCACCGCCCGGTTGGGGCAAGCGCCTCGGAGGCGGTCGGTCAGGCGCGTGCGCAGACCCGCCCCAGCAGCTTCATCCAAGCCCAAGGGCCGTTAGTAGACTCCAAGTCCTGAGATCGTGGGGCGAAGCTACACCTCGAGGCGCGCCCGAGTGCTCGTGGGACACGTCGTTGATCGCGGTGCGCCGCAGGCCAGGGCAGTGTATCAGAGATGGCGGCGGCGCCCGCCCCTGGCGACGGCAGAGCGCACCACGGAACCGAGCGGCCGCCTTCATGGCCTATGGGTGTTCGAGCTGTTGGCCTTACCGAGCGACGGCTCACCTGTCGCTATACTCTGGTGCGCTCATGGCCGCGGCCACTAGGGACTGGTAGGCCGTGGGAGGTGGGAACCCAGAACGGAGGGGCAGATGAAGTTCGAGTTCGACGTTGTCGTCATCGGTGGCGGGCATGCAGGCATCGAGGCAGCGGTTGCCGCCGGCCGCCTGGGTTCACGTACCGCCATGGTCCTGCCGAACCCAGACAAGATCGGGGTCATGCCTTGTAACCCTGCCATCGGTGGGCCAGGCAAGTCGCAACTCGTGTACGAGCTGCATGCGCTGGGTGGCGTTATGGGGCGGCTAGCCGACCAGACCGCCATCCATACCCGCACGTTGAACGCCTCGAAAGGCGCGGCCGTTCAGTCATTGCGCGTGCAGAACGAACGTGACGGCTATGCTGCGGCAGCCAAGTCCTTGGTAGAGAACCAGCCTGGCGTCGAGATCGTGCGGGCGGAGGCGGCGGAGATTCTCACTGAAAACGGCGTGGTAGTCGGCGTTTCCACGACCGACGGTCGCGTTCTGGCGTCACCCACGGTCGTGCTTTGCACGGGGACGTTCCTGGCCGGCGTCGTGTGGTACGGCACGCGGCAACGGCCAGCGGGGAGGCAGGGCGAGGCTCCAGCTCGGCACCTCTCCGCGTCGCTGCGCGCTACCGGGCACGACCTGATCCGCCTGAAAACTGGGACCCCGCCGCGCATCCGGGCTGATTCCGTGGACCTCAGCGTGCTTCAGGAAGTCCCATCGGACGACCCACCCCGCACTTTCAGTGGCGTGCCCGGGCCTCGCATGACGAGCACCCCTACCTGGCTTACCCGGACGACGTCGGCCACACATGCGCTCATTCATGAGCATCTGGGCGAGTCGGCCATGTACAGCGGCGAGATAGAGGGCACCGGGCCGCGTTACTGCCCATCTATCGAAGACAAGGTCGTGCGCTTTTCCGACAAGGACCAGCACCTCTTGTTCGTTGAACCAGACGGGCTAGACACGAGCGAGCTTTACCTACAGGGACTTTCGAGCTCGATGCCGCCCCAGGTGCAGGACCTGATGATCAAGACGCTTCCAGGTTTTGAGCGAGCAGCGATTCACCGTTATGCCTACGCCGTCGAGTACGACGCGCTCGACCCGGCGCAGCTTGACGTGACTCTTATGTCCCGCAGGTTGCCAGGGCTCTTCTCCGCCGGCCAGATCAACGGTACTAGCGGGTATGAGGAGGCCGCAGCGCAAGGGCTCATAGCTGGCATCAACGCCGCTCGACACGCTGCCGGCATGAGCCGAGTTACGGTGCGCCGCGACCAGGGCTACCTTGGCGTCATGCTCGATGACCTAGTGCGCTGGGGCATCGAGGAGCCGTACCGCATGCTCACGTCGCGGAACGAGTACCGGCTCCTGCACCGCCAAGACAACGCGAACGAGCGCCTGATGGGAGTCGGAAACGAGTGGGGCCTGGTTTCTGACGCCGATCTGGCCCGGCACCAGGCCTCTGAAGAGCGCGTACAGCGCGAATTGCGGCGGCTGGGCAGCTCCCGCCATGGCGGCGACCTGGCCACGACCATGCTGTGTCGTCCAGGCGTCGAGTACGCTGCAGTGACCGACCTCGTGGGCAGCGCCGCCGACGACCTAACGCAAGATGAGGTTGAGCGGGTCGTAACGCTGGTGCGCTACGCGGCTTACATCGAGCGCGCACGCAAGCAGCTTGATGGTAGGGCGGCATACGAGAAGGTGAGCCTCGAGGGAGTCGATCTCGAGCACGTCGCTAGCTTGTCGACGGAAGGACTCCAGGCGCTGCGCCGCGCAGCCCCGCTCACGCTCGGCGCCGCTCAGCGCGTGCGTGGTGTGCGAGACAGCGACGTGGCGGCGCTGCTGGTTCACCTTCGCGGTCGGCGTCAACCATCTCACCACGCCTTGGTCGGTTAGCGAGAATGTTTCACGTGAAACAATCGAGAGAAGCGCCGTTGGGGACGTCGTTAACTGCGGCTAGGGCGGTCGCGGATGTACCGTTTGGCGGCTCGTATCGCTGCGCCTTCCCGCATTCCGCGCAGCCGCCCTGCGCTGCCGCACGGCCGGTTCTCAGATGAGTGAAGTAGCGGTTACTGCCGCAGTCACCGAGCAGCTTGCTCGCTACCAGGCGCTGGTCGAGCGCTATCACGGCACCCTCGACCTGATCTCACCGAGCGGGCTGGCAGAATTCGATCGCTACTTGGCCGAGGGCATGCGCTACGCGGCGCTCATCGAGCGTTTGGCTGGACAGAGGCCACACGTGGTCGACGTCGGTTCGGGTGTTGGCCTTCCCGGCGTGGTCATCGCTACCGCGCTACGGGAGGCCACCGTCTACTTGGTGGAGCGGCGCAGCAGGCGCGCGGCCTTCCTCGAGCTGGTCGTGGCACAACTGGGCCTGACGAACGCCCGCGTGGTGGTTGGCGACGTGCGCAACCTAAATGGAGTGAGTGCCGACGTCGTAACCGCCCAGGCCGTAGCAGGACTCGTCGACCTAGTGAAACTCACCGACTCCGTCAGGGCCCACCCTTGCTGGCTCGTGTCGCGGCGTGGAGACGGCTGGCGGGATGGGCTGGCAGACGTGGCCAACGCACTCGGCCCAGTGGTAACCCCGACAGGGACGTCAGCCGAGAGCACCTTGGCAATCGCCGATGTCGTGGAGGAGAGCCTCGAACCTCATGGTAGCCTCGTCGCTATCAAGCTCCCCGGAGGTTCTGCGTGCCGATCATCGGCGTGATCAACCAGAAGGGCGGCGTCGGCAAGACCACCACAGCGGTCAACTTGTCCGCGGCGTTAGCAGCCAAACGCCGCATTCTGCTAGCCGACCTCGACCCGCAAGCCAACGCCAGTAGCGGTGTGGGCGTAACCGCGCCGGAGCGCACCATCTACGACGTCGTCGCGGGCCGCGTCTCCGCGCGCCAAGCGGTATGCAGCACGAGCACTCCGAACCTCGACCTATTGGCGTCTTCAGCTGACCTAGCTGGCGTGCAGGTCGAGGTCGACGCTGGCCGCGAGAACATGCGCCTGCTAGCTCGCGGGTTGACGGGCGTGAGGCCTAACTACGACTTCGTGATCGTTGACGCCCCACCTTCGATGGGCATCCTCACCCTTAACGCGCTCGCAGCCGCCGACCTATTGATCGTGCCGTTGCAGACGGAGTATTACGCCCTAGAGGGAATCGCCTCGATGATGGACACCATCGAACGCGTCCGTGGCTCGGTCAACCCCGACCTGCAGATCCTCGGGATTCTGCTTACGATGTTCGACGGCCGCACCAGGCTATCGAACGAGGTCGAGGAGAACGTACGCAAGCACTTCGGAGACCTCGTCTTCAGCACCATCATCCCGCGCACGGTGCGGCTCGCGGAGGCGCCGTCGTACGGCCAATCAGTGCTTGCCTACGCGCCAACGTCCCAAGGTGCAGTAGCTTACGAAGCGTTAGCCGAGGAGGTGATCCTACGTGTCAGCCAAGCCTAGGGGTCTTGGGCGGGGCCTAGATGCCCTCCTCCCGAAAGTCGACAAGGGCGGCGTGCAGCAGCTGCAAATCGGCCAGCTCACTCCCTCGCCGTTTCAACCGCGGCAGAAGCTCGATGAGGCCGGCATCGCCGAGCTCGCCGACTCCATCGCTAGCAAGGGCGTCATCCAGCCCATCGTGGCGCGCCCGGTGGCCGATGGCTACGAGATAGTGGCTGGCGAACGGCGCTTCAGGGCAGCTCAGCGTGCGGGCCTCAAGACCATCCCCGCTATCGTCAAGGAGCTCAACGACCAGGAAACGCTCGAGATCGCCATCGTCGAGAACCTCCAGCGCGAGGACCTCAACGCCATGGAGGAAGCACGGGCCTTCAAACTGCTCCTCGACTTCGGCATGAACCAGGAGCGCGTCGCAGAGGCCGTCGGCAAGAGCCGTAGCGCCATCGCCAACACCCTTAGGCTCCTTGCCCTCCCACAAGCGGCACAGGACGGCATCGAGTCCGGCTTGATCGCGGCCGGGCACGCTCGCGCCATCCTCGCTCAGCCAGAGGGGGACCGCGAGTGGGCGTTCAACGAGATCGTCCGCCTCGGCCTCACGGTCCGCGACTCCGAGCGCCTCAAGCGCCCTAGCGCCAAGGCAGAGCGCCGTAAGGCCGCTGGCCGCTACGTCAAGTTGGAGGAGGACCTCAGCCGTTTCGCCGGTACGCGCGTGAAGGTGGCTGGCAGCGGCAAGAAGGGCCGAATAGAACTCCACTTCCACAACGAGGATGAACTTCAGAGACTTTTGGAACTGCTCGGTTACGAAGGCTAACGACCTAAGGTAAGTCCCTGATAGCTGCGTACTCTGTCAGCCTGTGCCGACCTTTGTCCTACAGCGCACGGTGATACGATGCTGTCAAAGAGCCGACTGGCACGTGTTCCAGGCGGTTCTCACCACGGTGACGCACGCGGAGCCGTTGTCTTGAGGCAGCCGTACCGCGGTCGCACCGAACAGAGGTGACGTCATGAAGCAACCCGTACGCGTCGCGGTCACTGGTGCCGCAGGCCAGATCGGCTACGCGCTGCTGTTCCGCATCGCATCCGGCGCCATGCTAGGCCCGGACCAGCCCGTGATCTTGCAGCTACTCGAGATCACTCCGGCGCTCAAGGCGCTGAGCGGCGTGGTCATGGAACTAGACGACTGCGCGTTTCCGCTACTGCACGGGGTAGTTGCCACCGACGACCCCGCCGTGGCCTTCAAGGACGCAGACTATGCGCTGCTCGTCGGCTCGCGGCCCCGCGGCCCAGGCATGGAACGCAAGGACCTGCTCCAGGCCAACGGCGCCATCTTCACCGTGCAAGGCAAGGCCATCAACGACCATGCTTCGCGCAACGTGAAGGTCCTCGTCGTCGGCAACCCGGCCAACACCAACTGCCTCATCGCCATGCGCAACGCGCCCGACCTCAAACCGGAACAGTTCAGCGCCATGACGCGCCTCGATCACAACCGCGCAAAGAGCCAACTCGCCGCCAAAGTCGGGGCCAAGGTGGCAGAGGTGCGCCAGATGACGATCTGGGGCAACCACTCCAACACGCAGGTGCCCGACGTTAGCCACGCAACCGTGGCAGGCCGCGCAGCTGCCGAGCTCGTCGAAGCTGCCTGGGTAAACGATGTCTTCGTGCCGACGGTGCAGAAGCGCGGCGCGGCCATCATCGACGCCCGCGGCGCCTCGAGCGCGGCCTCGGCCGCCAACGCTGCCATCGACCACATGCACGACTGGGCGCTAGGTACTGCCGCTGACGACTGGGTGAGCATGGGCATTCCGAGCGGCGCATACGGCGTGGCGGAAGGCATCGTCTACTCCTACCCGGTGACGGTACGGGGCGGCAAGGTAACCGTGGTCGAGGGCCTGGCCGTCGGCGACGAGGTAAGGCGCCGCATGCAGGTGACCGAGGCCGAACTGCGCGAAGAGCGGGAGGCCGTCGAGGACCTCCTGTAAGCGGATACGTAGGTCGCAGTCCAACCGAGAACGACTGGCGCTGCGACCTGGTATTCTTGGATACGGAGGGCGGAGTTCTCCACGGTCATAAGTCGGAGTCATTCCGACATGCTATTATCGGGCCGCAGGGGAGCGCGAAGAACCCGCCGGAGAGGTCACTGAAAGTTATGGCTCACAACCCTGAACGCGAACTTGGCAACGGCGGCGAGCATGCTCACAAGAGCGATGCGCGCGACGTTCTCAAGGAGCGTGGACTCCGTTACAGCAGGCCGCGAGAGGTCATCCTCACGTTCCTCCTCGAAGAGGACCGCCACGTGAGTGCCGAGAGCCTCTATCTCGACCTCAAACACCGAGGTGAAGACCTCAGCCTCTCAACGGTTTACCTGAACCTCTCCGCCCTGGCCGAGGCCGGGCTGGTGAGGGAGTTCAGGGGGGCAACGGGCCAGTCGCTGTACGACAGCAACGTCAGCCCGCACTACCACGTGGTCTGCCCGACGACGGGCGAGGTGCAGGACGTGCCTGCGCCGCTGATCAACGGGGTGCCGCTCAGCCGCTTCCTCAAGGATTACGTCGAGGAGCAGACGGGTTGGGTCGTCGACGAGCCGCGTTTCAGCCTCACCGGTAGGCCGCCGAGCGGCGGCGCGCAGGACTGAGCTAGCCGCAGGCGCGAAACCAACGTAGTAACCTCTCCACAGACTGGCCAGTTCAAGCCGCGATCAGCGAAGGGGTCACGTGGAGACCAACGACGGCGCCCACCACGGCGAAGCGGTACTGATTCGAGAGCTGACGAGCCACGATGACCTGCTCGAGGTCGAGCAGATTCAACGTGAGGTCTGGGGCATGGACGATCTGGAGATCGTGCCAGCGGCCCAAGTTAGAGCCGTGCTGCACGCTGGCGGGCAGCTCGCGGGGGCGTTTCTCGGCGAGCGAATGGTCGGGTTCTCATACGGCTTCCTGGCCCGGCCGCACGGGCGCGGCATGCACGGCCTCGGCCTGCACTCTCACATGGTGGCGGTTAGGCAAGAGGCGCGGGGCCGAGGGATAGGCCAGGCGCTCAAGTGGGATCAACGCGCCTGGTGCCTCGAGCACGGCCTGCCTTGGCTCACATGGACATTCGATCCGCTCCAAGCGCGCAACGCGAACCTCAACTTCAGGCACCTCGGCGCCATCGGTGCCGAGTACCTACCCAACTTTTACGGACCGATGGGCGGCTCTCTTGGAGGCGGCCAACAGACGGACAGACTGCTGGCGCTGTGGCTGCTGGACGAGCCGGAGGTCGCCAGCCTAGCCCAAGGGGCGGCCCCCGCCGAAGTCGACGCCGGCGGGGCAGAGTGGGCGCTGCGAGCAGCGGGGACGGGCCCACTCGCGGAGCCTCTGCCACAAGAACTGGACGGCGCCATGGTCGCTAGCGGCACGCCCTTCTTGGTGACGATGCCGAGCGACGTCACGCTCCTCCTCGCACGCGCACCGGAGCTAGCGACGAGGTGGAGGGCCGCGCTCGGGAGCGCCATGATCACGCTCTTCGCGTCAGGCTATGCAGCGACGCGGGTGGTCGCCGGGGCCTATCTGTTAACCCGACAACCAGCGAATGATAAAGCCGAGTTGAGAAGATAGAAAGCGGCACTTGACAAACTGATAACCTGGCCCTATCATCTACTCAAGGAGGCCAGACGTGAACTCGTACTTAGATCTACGCCGCGCCGAGCAACGCCCGATCGAACTCAGAGCAGAAGCAGCGAACGACCACCTGGCGCGCAGCGTGATGGTGCCAGTGACGGCGCGACTGGCCAGGCAACTACACGCACTTGCGGCACGGCTCGACCACATGCAGCGCCGCGGCACCGAAAGCGGCGTAGTACTCGAAGAGTTGCGCCAAGCCGTCCCTTCCTTTCGCTGACGGCAACGTTCGATCACGGCGGCCGGCCAGGCCGTGAACCAACAGACCACCACTTAGGAGTAGAGATGGATGAGCTAGAACGCGTAGCGCAGATGGTCGCCGACGGGCGCATAACTGCCGAGGAGGGCGACCGCCTGATAGCCGTCCTAAGGTCCGTGCAGGCCACGAGCGAAGAACTCGACGAGACGACGGCCCATCTAGAAGACGCCGTCCCAGCAGAGCCAGCGCCGCCACTCCCACCCCTCCCTGCGGCCCCGCCACGGGCGCCGCTCCCGCCCCTTGGTCCAACGGCCGCCGTGCCGGAAGCCGCGGCCCTTGGCAGCCCCCCAATGCAGGCGCGCACAAGCGGCAACGCCGCTGCAGACGACGATTTCGCCGCGCCTGGCACGAAGTGGGTACGAGTCGACTTGTTGGCAGGCAACCTGACGGTAAACGTCGACCCCACGCTCACGGCGCCAGCAGGGCGCTCGGGGTCAAGCGACTTGAGCTTCGAAGCAACCGCGTACGGTTACCGCCTCGTCTCCTCCGGGCCACAGGGCATCTTCGGGGGCGTCCTAGGTAAGTTCCGCACCGGCGATTTCACGGTTAGCCTGCCTGTCGGCTTCGGTGTCGAGCTGGCCAAGACGGCTGGTGACATCGAGCTGCGAGGGGTTCCCTACCTGCGAGGCACGCTCTCGGCGGGCGACCTTGACGCCTTCGGGCTTAAAGGCGTCGACTTCACGGCGTTGGCCGGGGACGTCTACGTCAGTCTCACCCTCACGGAGGGCCGGCACCGCGTCGACACCAAGGTGGGCGACATCGAAGCCGTCCTCCTCCCTGGGTCGAACGCCACCGTCAAGGCAGAGGTCTCGGTCGGGCAGATCTCTGCGGAAGCTCCGTTCAAGACGGAACGCAGAACGGTCGGCCAACGCACGGAAGGCGCCGTCGGCACGGGCACTGCCGCACTAGACTTGCGGGTGATGGCCGGCAGCATCGAGGTTAGGAGTGGAGTCGACGATGAGTGACTCCAACACGGACTCACGCAAGCGCATCCTAGACATGCTCGCGTCCGGGCGCATCTCCGTCGATGCCGCCACCGACCTCCTCAAGGCGGTCGGCAGCGCAACAGCCAAGTCGCACGAGGTGACGCCGCCCACCAAGCCGCGCGGCGGCATCCGCATGCTGCGCATCGTGGTCGACGCACCCGCCACCGGCGGGAGCTCGGGGGCCAAGGTCCGCGTCAACATCCCGCTGGCGTTGGCCAAGTACGCCGCCCGCTTCCTGCCGAGCGATGCGAGCGCCGAACTCTCCTCACAAGGCATAGACCTCGCTCAGCTCCTCAAGGACCTCGGGGACGAGGTGCCAGACGGTCGCCTCGTCGACATCGAGGCAGAGGACGACAAGGGCGGCGGCACGACGACCGTCGTCATCGAGGTCGTGTGAGCAACACGCGACACTGCATGCCGCCAGAGTGCGGCGGCTCGAGCTCATCCCAAAGCGAGGCGGCCACGCTAGGCGCTTGTGAAATGGAGTACTAGCAATGAAGAAACTACCCATGCCAACCGCCTGCCCAGTGACCGGCGGCCCGCTCATGGTCACGCGGCTCGAGTGCGAGGACAGCGGAGTCGTGATCGAGGGGCGCTTCACCCCTAACGAGTTCGCGCTGCTGCCAAGCGATCACTTGGAGTTCCTCCGCATCTTCGTCAAGGTCCGCGGGAACCTCAAGGAAGTCGAGCGCATCCTCGGGCTCAGCTACCCGACGGTGCGACTGCGTTTCGAGAAGCTCCTCCTCTCCCTAGGTTACGAATTGGGCCCAGACGTGTCGGAGGAACGCGCGAGCATCCTCGATCAACTCGAGTCCGGTTCCATCGGAGCCGACGAGGCCTCCAAGCGCCTGCAGGCCCTCTCCAAGAAGAGTGCAACCTGACGCTCAAGAAATGCGAGCGACCTCCGGTATACTGGCCCCCGCATGCCGGATTATTACGCCGTACTAGAGGTAGAACGCTCAGCAGACGCCAAAACAATAAAGGCCTCCTACCGCAAGCTCGCCCTCGCCTTCCACCCGGACCGCAACCCGGGCGATAAGGCCGCCGAGGACAAGTTCAAGGTCATCAACGAGGCCTACGCCGTGCTCTCGGACGAGTCGAAGCGCGCACGCTACGACCGCTATGGCAGCGTCGACGAGACCATGCCGATGGGCGGAGACATCTTCGACATCTTCGCTTCCGTGTTCGGCACTAACGTCGCCCCCGGGCGCAGCAGAGCGCATGGTCAACAGGGCGAGGACCTCGAGGCCGAACTGACCGTGACACTCGAGCAGGCGCGCGACGGAGCCACCGTCGACGTGAGCATCGAGCGCCTACGCGCTTGCCACCACTGCCACGGCGAGCGCGCCGAGCCGGGCAGCAACGGCAAGGCCACCTGCCCCCGCTGCAGCGGCGCGGGCCAGGTACGTGTGCAAGCCCAATCCATCTTCGGCGCCGTCATCACGGCCCGCACGTGCCCCGACTGCCACGGCGAGGGCCAGATCATCACCACGCCATGCAAGCTCTGCAACGGCCGCGGCCGCGAACGCAGCGAAGACAGCGTGGCAGTTACCCTGCCCCGCGGCATCGACGGCGGTTACCGCCTGCGCGTGCCACGCGAAGGGAACGCCGGCGTCGACGGCGGCCAGGCGGGCGACCTCTACCTCTACCTACAGATGGAAGCTCACCCGTTCCTCGAGCGAGCGGGGGACGACCTGCACTACACGCTCGAGGTCGGCATGGCCCAAGCGGCGCTTGGCGCCACGTTCGAAGTGCCAACACTCGGCGGCATCGAGCGCATAGACGTGCCGGCAGGCACGCAGCCCGGCGGCGAGTTCCGCCTGCGCGGCAAGGGCATGCCGCGCCTGAGACAAGTCGGCACGGGTGACCAGGTCGTCACGGTGAAGGTCATCATCCCGAACAAGCTCTCGCCCGAGGCCCGCGAGCACCTCTCCGCGTACGCCGGTGAGGTGGGCGAAGACGTCGCCGAGAACGAGACCGTCGTCGAGAAGGTGCGTGAGTTCTTCAAGGGCAAGCAACGCGGGCGCGGTAAGGGTCGCGGGTCAAAAGGTGACCAGAAGGCCGAAGCGCGCGGCGAGGATAAGGGAGAAGACAGCTCCGTCCCCGCCTAGGCCCCGCCCAAGAGTGCGGCTAACCACCTCCGCAGCTCAGGCATGGCCTCCTCGCCCGTCGTGAGGAGACGCAGTTCTGGCGTCTCCGCCCCGAACCAGGTGCGTTGACGCTTCGCGTAGCGCGTGGTGGCCGCCGCGACGGCCGCGCGCGCCTCGCGCTCGCTTATCTCGCCCAGCACGTGCGCCGCTACTTCCTTGTAACCGATCGCCTGCAGGGCAGTCGGTTGGTCAGGGTAGCGGCGCAGCAAACCGGCGACCTCCTCCACCAGCCCCGCGGCGAACATCTCGTCGGTGCGGGCGAGGATGCGTGGGCGCAGCACGCTCATGTCAGGGTGCAGGTGCGCCGAGCGGTACCTGAATCGCGGCGGCCGAGGCGGGAACGCACTCGGCGGTAGGCCAGTCGACCGTAGGACCTCGAGGCTGCGCACCACGCGGCGTGGGTTCATGGCTGCGCGGTCAGCGTCGAGGGGCGCGGCGGCGCGCAACTCGGCGTCTAACTCAGCGATGCGCCCTGCCGCCACGTCCTCCCACATGCGCGCCTGCGCCTCGCGGTTCGCGGGCGGCACCGTCGGCAGGCCCTCACGCAATGCGCGCATGTAGAAGCCCGTCCCGCCGGCAACGAGCGGCATGGCGCCGCGCGCGAGCACGTCGGCGATAGCGGCCTCGGCAAGCGCAACGTAGGTCGCGACCGAGAACGGCTCGGACGGGTCGACGACGTCGATCAGGTGGTGAGGTACCGCGGCGCGCTCCGCGGCCGTCGGTTTGGCGGTGCCGATGTCTAGCCCGCGGTAGACCTGCATGGCGTCGGCGGAGACGATCTCCACCCGGACGTCGCCCTTGAGTTCGCGCGCCAGCGCTAGCGCCGCCCCGCTCTTCCCCGACGCCGTCGGGCCTGCGAGCACGGGAGTCTGCCAGTTGGCCCGGGCCGCAGACAAGGCGTCACCTACGGTGAAAGGCGGCATGGGCCAACGCTAACAGACGGCCTGCGCCCGGGTGCTAGACTCGCGCCATGAACATCGAGAAGCACGGAACGGCTGGCGATATCCAGGAACTCCTGGCCGTTCGTGACCACATCGACGAGCTAGTGGCGCAATCGAACACGAACCAAGCCAGCCTGCCGCGAGCGGACTTCATAGACGCCGGTGACGCGTACCAACTCCACCTGGAAGTGCCGGGCATCGACCAGGCCGACCTCGAAATCGCCGTCGAGGGTGACGACCTGCTCGTCGCTGGCCTGCGCGAGCCGCCCCTGTCAGGCGGGCGCATACTTTTCTCCGAGAGAAGCGTTGGTCCGTTCCAGCGCTCGTTCGCGCTGCCCAGCCCCGTCGATCGCGAGTTGGTTACCGCTCACCTCACTGCCGGAGTCCTGGTCGTCAAGCTCCCTAAACAGAAGTAGTCGGCGCCACTCGAGGTCCACGTTTATCTCGCCGCTGACGTTGCCGAACACGACCACGTCGTTGCTATCCAGGTAGTAAAGCAGGCGGTTGCCCGTGAGGACGTCCTCGCCCTTCACGCTGCGGGCGGGGTTACCGGTGAGAACGGCGGTGCCCGCCTCCTCGTCGATCTCCAGGCGGTCCCCTGTGGTGGTGCGATCGTCGTCCGTGACGATGACCGTGCCCGTCAACGTGGCGCGCTGGTCGCCGACGGCGAACTCCAGTGCGTCTGCGGTCGCCTGCAGAGGCGAGGCGCCAGCTTCCGCCGTGCGCTCGAGTGCGACGGGGCCGGTCATCTCACCAAGGTCCGTCTCGCGGTCGAGGAAGAAGCTCGTGCCAACCACCGTCGTCTTGCCCTGCACGAGCGTCACGGCGGGCGTGGGTGACGGCGTGCGCTCATCGATGCAACCCGGGCGAGAGAACGTGACGCTGTCGCCGCTCAACTCGAGGGTCTCCTCCCCCGCGTTCGCTTGCGCGGAGTCCGGGGTGGTGATGATCGCAAGTTGCGACGTGAGGATGGCGTCCTCGACGCGCGTTTCGACGTGCCCGGGTGTCGGCCCGTAGACGATGGTCGTACGGTCGCCGGGTGAGCAGTTGCTGTTGTTGCCGATGGTGCGGGCCCCATCGGCAGCGCGAGCGAGGTTCGTGACGATCATCTCGGTGGTGTCACGCAAGATGGTGAAGGTCGTGTTCGACTGCGCGAGCACCAGACCGGCCGCTGCCAGCGGGGTGATCAGCGCCGCCCGCCAACGGCGTCGCCTGCGAGCCGGGGGCTGTGCAGCGCGGCGCCCGGCTGCTGCTGGGTCGCCGCGCCCTGGCCTCACTCCGAAGCGGCGCCCGTCAAGTCGAACGCACTCGCGTCGTACGCGCTGGCGACCGAGGAGTCGATGGCCTCGAAGAAGTCGTACTCGACGTCCTGCTGAATGCGGTCGGTGACGAGGGTGGCGCCGGAGTCGCTGTCCACGGCGCGTGCGGGAACCGCGGCGGTGCCGATCACCTCGGCGATGCCGGAGTTGTCATCGAAGAACACCTCCGTGCCGGTGCTGGTGATGGGGCCGTCCAACACGGTGACATTGCCGCGTGCGTAGAGGAGCTTCGCGCCAGTGAGCACGCGGATCTCGTCCGCGGTTATCACCGTGAGGCTGCCGTCGTCGTCCTCGCGAATGATGCTCACCTGCCCAGCCTCGCTGGTGAGGACGGCGAGCTCGCGATCCTCCTCGTAGATGAGCTGGTCGGCGGCAGCTGACTGGTGCCCGTTGACGAGCTCGACGTTGCCCGTGCTGGTGGAGCGGTCGGTGTCTACGTCGAAGGCGACCGCGTCTGCCGCGATGCTCACATCGTCGCCGTCCGCGCTGTCGGGCGCCACCACCACCGCGGCTCGCCCCGCCAGGACGCCAAGGCCGGTCGCTTCACTGTAGGTGAGGCCCGGGCCTTCGGCCGTGAGGCGCCCGCGTTCGACGCTGACGCCGCCCGTGAACGTAGCCACGCGCTCTCCGCCCTGAGTTATCGACGTGCCAGCCGGCGCGGTCAGCTCCGCGTGCTGCCCGAGGATGGTGAGGGTTGAGACGGTTGCCTTGATTCCGAAGGCGTCCGGGTGGTCGTAGATGATGGGTCCGGCGCGCAGGTTGCCGCTCTGCGTGCCTCCCGAACCGTCGATGGTGATGATGCGGCGCGCACCGGCTTCGGCTTGCGCTTGGGCCAGGGCCGGGGCCGCGGACCACAAGAGCACTATCAACAATAGGAGCAGCTGGCACGGCGCGCCGCACTTGGCGCGGAGGCGGTTGATCACGGGTTCCTCCCAGGCGAGTCGACGACGAACTGGGCGTACCCGACGGT
>CALCHY010000335.1 GCA_937907415.1 uncultured Trueperaceae bacterium | reverse complement strand
AGTCCCAACATTCACATGCGGCTTCGTACGCTCAAAAACACCCTTAGCCATGATCTACCCTTTCGTGGTCCACCATTCTTGGAGGATCCGCACTTGCTACTTGCAGTGGCAGCCGGAAGGAGCCGCAGGGCGCCTGAAGACGCTCGCGACTCTCGCCGGCCTGCCAACTAGTTTTGGAGCTCGTGGACAGGATTGAACTGTCGACCTCTCCCTTACCAAGGGAGTGCTCTACCACTGAGCTACACGAGCCGACCGCAGCCTAAACACTGCACTTGCTTCGGCAACAGCCGCGGCGCCGCTAGGCGCACCGACTGCTCTGGAGCGGGAGACGGGATTCGAACCCGCGACATTCAGCTTGGGAAGCTGACGCTCTACCGACTGAGCTACTCCCGCGTACCGGGAACCGATCACGGGAACCGGTTCGCCAGTGCTTTGCCTAGGAGCTCGCGCTCCGCGGCAGACTACCGGTGATCGCTCTCGCGATCGATGCGGCTGGTGGGCAGGGCTGGATTTGAACCAGCGTAGGCTAAGCCAACGGATTTACAGTCCGTCCCCTTTAACCACTCGGGCACCTACCCGCGCCTCGCATCGTTACTCCACCGGCAGTGACTTGCTCCTCTCGTGACTGGAGCCACCCATCGGAATCGAACCGACAACCTTCCGATTACAAGTCGGGTGCTCTACCGATTGAGCTAGGGTGGCAGCCTGGCCGCGAACCCGAGTAGGTAAGCTAGCACGCGCCGCATAACCTGTCAACCGACGTCCAGGACGGGCCTCACGCGCCTCAGGGCCGGCACGAGGGCGCCCTCGATCAGCGTCCGAAATGGCGCGGCTACAGCGCTCCGCGTCCAGCATCACACCCGCCTGGCCCCGGCAGTTGCTAGCATGACGCTGTTTGGAGGCACCACCATGGGAAGAATCGGACCGATCGGTATCCCGGAACTGCTTATCATCCTCGCTTTAGTGCTGCTCATCTTCGGGCCGAAGAGGCTCCCAGAGATGGCGAAGGGGCTTGGCCAGTCCGTGCGCGAGTTCCGTAAAGGCGTTCGCGACATGAAGAAGGACTTCGATGACGAGACCGCGGATGATCAGGCCAAGGCAGCGCCTGTCGCCGCAGCCGCGCCCGTTACAGCCACCGTTCCCGCGCCAGAGGCTCCGGCTGCCAAGGTGAGTAACCAAGGCTCCGGCCAGGCCTGAGCCCGGACAGCTTTTAAGCACAGCACGCCAGTGACGACCGCAGGGCCGACATGACGCTGATCGAGCACTTCGAGGAGTTGCGCAAGCGCCTCTTCATCGCTCTGATCGGTTGGGTCGTCGGGTCGGGCGTGGCGTTCGCCTTTCGCTTCGAGGTGCTCGAGTGGCTGAAGGCGCCGCTGCCAGCGAGCATGACCCTCAACTACTTCGCGGTGCTCGAACCGTTCACGGTCTCGATGCAGATCGCGTCGTTCTTCGGCCTGGTGCTCGCATCACCCATCATCCTCGGCCAAGTCTGGGGTTTCGTGGCGCCCGGCCTCTTCGCCGACGAGCGCCGCTACGCCGTGCCGTTCATCTTCTTCGCGGCATTGGCGTTCGCGTGCGGCGTGGCTTTCGCGTACTACGTCGTGCTGCCCTTCTCGATCCCCATCCTCTTGTCGTTCTTGGGCGGAGAAGCACAGGGCCTACTCTCGATCGGGCAGTACATCTCTACCCTGCTCATGCTCATGGCCATGTTCGGGTTGATGTTCGAGATGCCCGTGATGGGTTACCTCCTAGCGCGCCTCGGCATCTTGCGTGCCGAGCCGCTCGTGCGCACGCGCCGCTGGGCGATCATCGGGGGCGTGGCCGCCGCCGCAGTTATCACCCCGACCGGGGACCCTTTCAACCTCGCGCTAGTCGCCGTGCCACTCGTCGTGCTTTACGAGCTGACCATACTCGTGGTGCGTATCTCTCAGCGTAGGATGCTGCATGCAAGAGAAGATCCAGAGCCTACGCGTTCGTATTGATGACCTAAACCTCCAGATCCTCGACCTGCTCTCCACTCGCGCGAACGTTGCGGCCGAGATCGGCGCGCTGCAAACGGCGAATGGCAGCTCGCAGTACGACCCCGTGCGTGAACAGGCCATGCTCGACGCACTCGTTGACGCCAACCAGGGGCCTTTCGACGCCGCCACCGTGAAGAGCCTCTTCAAGCAGATCTTCCAGGCGAGCATGCAGCAGAGCCAGAAGCAAGAGAAGCGCGCCTACCTGACCTCGCGCGCCACGCACCAAGCAGACACCGTCGTCGAAGTTCGAGGCGTGCCGATCGGTTCGAAGCACGCTCCGGTGCTCGTGGCTGGCCCATGCGCCATCGAGTCACGCGAGCAGGTCGAGGCCGTGGCCGCGCAGGTAGCGGCGCGCGGCGTGCAGCTCTTCCGCGGCGGCGCGTACAAGCCGCGCACCGACCCGTACTCGTTCCAAGGCCTAGGCGAGGAGGGACTCGCTCTCGGACGCGCTGCCTGCGATAGGCACGATTTGGCGTTCGTCAGCGAGATCATGACCGCAAGCGACCTCCCGCTGTTCGAGGAGTACGTCGACCTGCTGCAGATCGGCGCGCGCAACATGCAGAACTTCACGCTGCTACGCGCCGTCGGCCGCAGCCGCAAACCAGTTCTCCTCAAGCGCGGCCTTGCGGCCACCATCGAAGAGTGGCTGATGGCAGCCGAGTACTTGCTGCATGAGGGCAACGAGAACGTCATCCTGTGCGAGCGCGGAATAAGGACCTTCGAGCAGTACACCCGCAACACCCTCGACGTGTCGGCCGTGGCGCTGGCGAAGCTCGAGAGCCACCTGCCCGTCCTCGTCGACGTCACGCACTCTGGCGGCAGGCGCGACCTACTCGTCGCCCTAACGAAGGCCGGACTGGCGGTTGGGGCAGACGGCATCATGGTCGAGGTGCACCCGAACCCGGCCGTCGCGCTGTCGGATCAGAAGCAACAGCTGGACTTCGCTGGCTTCGACAACTACTTGAACGACACGGGCTACCACACGAAGCTCAGCGAGAAGCGCGTAGAACTGTACGGGTTCTAGAAGGGCAGCGAGGTGGCGGGGCTAGACGACCTCTTCTCGATGATCTTCCGCGCCGTAGAGGTGAAGCCCGACTACGTCGCCGACCGCTGCTTGGTCGTCCGCAGCGGCCGGGACGCCTGCAGCGCGTGCTTCGATGCCTGCCCGCACGACGCCGTCCGTATCACGGACGCGGTCGAGATCGACGCCGTCGACTGCACGGGGTGCGG
The DNA here is from genome assembly GCA_937907415.1 of uncultured Trueperaceae bacterium. The sequence goes on along the minus strand of CALCHY010000335.1, from coordinate 39,029 downwards.
CTTGTGCATCCGCGCCTGCCCGAGCGAGGCCCTCGCCGACCCTCCACGGTTACAGCCTGGGCCCGCGCTGCGCTGCAGCAAGGTCGCTGGCGATGCACCGAGCGTGCGCTGCCTAGCGCAACTATCTGGCCCCGACATCGTGCGGTTGGCTGGTAGCGCCGACGCCGTGACCCTAGCGCGCGGGGTGTGTGCGGGTTGCACGGTAGGCGGCGCGGACGTGCCCGCCGTAGTGGCGCGGTCAAGCGCGGACGCCAACGCATTGCTGGCGCAGCATGGCCGTCAACTCCTAGTCAACGTGCAGGAAGTCGCGCGTCTAGACGCCCCCGTCGCTCACGAGCACGTGAGCAGGCGATCGCTCCTTGGCGGCGGGGTCCGCCGCGCCATGCACGGCGTAGCTGACGCCGTCGCGCCCCTCGAGGCTTGGCTACCTGGGGAAGCAGTCTCCGAAAGAGAGGTGCCAGCTCCACCAGAGGCGGGGCGCCGCTACCGCGTAATCGCGGCGGCCGAACCCGAGCCGACCGCCCTCGTCCCATGGCGCTTGCCGCGGGTGGCGGACGGTTGCATCCTCTGCCCCGCTTGCACTCGCGCTTGCCCTACCGGCGCGCTACGGCGCGACCTAAGCGGACCGCAAGGTGCGCTGATGCTCACGCCGGACCTGTGCGTTGGCTGCGACGCCTGCGTGCCTGCCTGCCCCGTGAACGTCATGAGCATGGACGGCGACGTCACGTGGTCAGAGCTATCCGGTGGCGAGGAAGAAGCGTTCCGCGCCGGACCGGAGCGCTTGGGCACCGGCGCGCTTGCGCGTTGAGCAGCGCCTTAATCAATCCCAGCGGTACACCGTCAGGCGCCAACACGGGACTTCCAGGTAGTATCGGGAGGCGTAAACTCTAGGCATGACCGTAGAAGCGTGGGTACTCGAGGCGGTCGAGGTCGGCTCCTCCAAGGGAGTGACCCTCCGCAACGTTCAACGGCATATCGACGAGCGCCACTTCGAGGAGCTCGCGGTAGACACGCTAGAGGCCGCCTTGGTTTCGCTGCAGGGCGCCGGTAAGATCACGCTCGACGGGGACCACTACTTCCCCGCCAAGCGGACCTCCAAGGAGGACGCCATGAAGAAGCTCTTCGGGGACGGTTGATCGACAACCCAACCCCACAAGGAGGCGGTCGATGACGACCCCGGTTGCCACCCTCAGCGCTCCAGCGCTGACCGATTTCTACGACATCGCCTCACTGCACACCCCAGAGGAACGCATGATCCAAGGAAGCGTGCGTGAGTACGTGCGCTCCGAGTTACTGCCTCACGTGGGTGAATGGTGGCAGGACGGTGTCTTCCCTAAAGACCTCGCGCGGCGTTTTGGCGACCTCGGGGCGCTCGGCGTGACGTTACCAGAGCGTTACGGCGGCGCTGGCGCCTCCTACTTGGCTTACGGCCTCGTGTGCCGCGAGATCGAGTACGTCGACTCCGGCATGCGCTCCTTCGTGAGCGTGCAGTCCAGCCTCGTCATGTACCCGATCGCCGCATACGCGCAGGACGCCATCAAGGACCACTGGCTGCCACTGCTAGCTAGCGGCGAGGCCGTCGGTTGCTTCGGCTTGACCGAGCCGGACGCCGGCTCTGACCCGGGCGCCATGCTCACGCGCTGCCGCAAGGTCGGCGACGAGTGGGTCATCACTGGCGTGAAGCGCTGGATCACGAGTGGTTCGCGCGCGGACGTTGCGATCGTCTGGGCCAAGGACGAGGACTCTGGCAAGATCCTCGGCTTCGTCGTCGAGACCACGAGGCCCGGCTTCCAGGCCGTCGACATCAAGACCAAAGCCTCGATGAGGGCGTCCGTCACCAGCGAGCTCTATCTCGACCAGGTGACCGTCCCGGCCATCAACCAGCTACAAGTGAGCGGCCTGAAGGGCCCCCTCTCGTGCCTCAACCAAGCGCGCTTCGGGATCGCCTTCGGAGTCGTTGGCGCCGCGCAGGCGTGCTTCGACGAGGCCCGCGCCTACGTTGCAGACCGTCCCGCGTTCGGCGAGCCGCTCGCAGCTAAGCAGATCGTTCAGTCACGCTTGGCCGACATGCTCTCCGAGATAACGAAGGCCGACCTGCTCGCCTACCAGCTCGGGCGCCTCAAGGGGGAGGGTAAGGATCACCCTGCCCGCATCTCTCTCGCTAAGCGCGACAACTGCCGTAGCGCCCTCAACGTGGCCCGCTCAGCGCGCGACATGCTCGGCGGCAACGGCATAACGACCGAGTATGCAGCCATCAGGCACATGCTCAACCTGGAGACGGTCGCGACTTACGAGGGGACGGACACCGTTCACACCCTCGTCTTGGGCCGCGAGATCACCGGCATCAACGCCTTCTAGCTCTCAAACTCGACATACGCGGAAGCGGGCACCGCCACAGGGTGCCCGCTTCCGCATCAAGGCGCGCGGTCGAGCCCTGCTAGCGCGCCTCGAGGAGCCTCAGCGTCGTGCGGTCACCTTCGGAGCCGAAGCGGCTGAAGCACGGCACGGGCAGTCCATCCGCTAGGCCGATCTCCATCAGGTCAGGGTCGTCGTCGAACTCGATGGTGACGACAACGCACTCGAAACCGGCGTACGACTCCGCCCTGTCCATGCGAACCGTCGCGATGCCCTCCGCAACTATCGGCTCGCTGCGCACGGCTATCTCCTGGTCGCCGAGCACGAACGGCAGCACGAACGCCGCCGGACCGTAGAACGCCAAGTACGGCCCGAACATCAGGAACGCTCCAGCGCCACCGCCGAACATGCCGTCCAACAGGCCGTCTTGGCTAACTCCAGTACCGGTGACAGTCACCACCGAAGTCGTGTCGTAGCTGTCACCGACCTGCTTGTAGCCGTATTCGATGCGCACGAGGGAGCCGGCGTCCAGCGAGTCGGCTGCGATCTCGAACACGTAGGTGTGGTCTCCCGGCGGGAACGCGAACTCTCCCCAGGTGAACGCGGCTGCCCATCCGGCAAGTGACAATGCTCCGGCCACGAGGCCAACGACAAGAAAGCGATAACGGTTCACGGCTACCTCCTACTACTTCGTTGATGTGTAAGTGATAGCGGATGATATCGCCCGCGCGTTGCGCTTGGGCGTGCAACTTCTCCCAGTTACCGCCTAAGAGCGGAGCCTGCGGCTAGCCAAGCAACAGGCGTGCGGCGACCAACACGGCGACGAGCACCGCCGCGCGCACCAGGTGGTACTGCCACACGACCTTGCCGATGACAAGACGCGCGTTCAGGAAGGAGGCGAGGAAGCTGAGGACGGCGCCGGCTAGCAGAAACCACCAGGCGACCTCGTCGCGGAACCCATAAGCCACCATCGCAACGACCAGCACCATGGACGCGCCAAGGAACAGCTGCGATACCGCCGGTTTGCGGCGACTTACTGACCAAGCCCCGAACGCATTGACCACGACCATGGCCAACGCCACCAGCATCAGCACTATGTGCACGCTGTCAGTCTAGCCGGGCTGCGAGGAGCGCGTCGACGGGGTCGCGGTCGCCGAGCAACTCCTGGAGCGTTACGACCTCGAGGGGCTTGTGGGCGCCCTGTTGCACGCGCTTCGCCAACCAGGCGTCAGAACCGGAGTCGCCGTCCACCACGAGACGCAGGGACGCGACCGCAGCACGGCGGCCGAGCAGGCGCGCGGCTCCGAGCACTTCCGCGTCACTGTCGACCAAACGCCCTGAGGCGCGCACGCCCTCCGCCAGGATCTCGTCAGGGTTCAGTCGGTGCTGCCCAACCAGGTGCTCTCCAGGCTGCGTCGCAAGCGCAACAAGGGCGTCCGTCACGAGCCACGGCTGGCCAAGCACGGCGATCGTGCGGCTCTCGCCAGGCAGCACCGTCAAGTTGGGTGAGTCGTGACGCAGCGGCCGCGCGTGCGGCCGGGCACGGTCAAGCGCGCGCCGCACTAGTGGGAGTTCGTGGTTGAGCGCCTGCAGGAACTCGACGGCACGCGACTCTAGGTCCGGGCCGAACGAGCTAGGCACCGAGCGCAATGGGCGGAGGCCAGGCACGGCCGCGCGCAGGCTGGCCGCGAAGTCCATGATCCACTGATCTTGTCCAGCCCCGCGAGTAACGTCACTCTCGCGCACTAGTTCAGGTACGACGATCGACCCGACACCAGCGTCACCAAGCGCCAGCGCCTGGGCCGCCGCCAGGCGGAAGGCGAGCGTCGGCACGCCGTCAAGCTCAGTGCCAAGGTAGTGCTCTCTCACCAGCGCCGGGTCGGCGAACACGGGCTCGAGCCCCGCGGCGCGCACGAGTTCCAGCCAGAAGTGCCCGTAGCGGCGCCAGTTGAGTTGCGTAACGAAACCTACACGCACGACCTGGGAGTCTAGCATCCGCGCGCGACGTACCGCGCGCTTGCACCCATCTAGGCGCTTACGGTCGCAGCGTAAGGTTTGGCGGCAACCAGGGCGGCCTGCAGCGCCTTGGCCAGTTGGGCAGCACCCGCCTTGTCGAGGAACTGATTGCCGTTACCGCACTTCGGTGACAACACGCAGCGCGGGCAACCGCCCTTGCACGGGCACGCCTGGAGGAGTTGCAGCGCGGCAGCCAGCCAACTTTCGAAGAGCGAAGCGCCCGCCCGGGCGTAGCCGACACCGCCTGGATGCCCGTCGTAGATGAACACCGTCGGCCGCAGAGAGCCTGGGTAGCTCGGGTAGGACACGCCCCCGACGTCGGCGCGCTCGCAGAGCACGAACGCGGGCAGGAGGCCGATCAAGGTGTGCTCGAGCGCGTGCATCGCCGCCGGCAACTCGGCCGAGCCCGGCGCGCCAGGCAGGTCAGTCAGTTCGAACCAGAGCGCCTGCGTGTCGTACGCCACCTCAGGTAGGTCGAGTGGCCGCTCGTCGAGGATCGACTCGCTGAAGAAGCGCTTCCTCACGAACCCTGTCACGTTATGCGTCACCCGCACCCGCGCGATGTTGACGCCGGGGGGCGGCGCCACCACCTCGCCAGCTTGGGCTGCTCGCGGTGGCAGCGGCCCGAGAATCTCGATGTCCGTCTCCGAGCGCGGCTGCGTGTAGTAGTCCTCGATGTGCGGTAGGAGGCGGGCGACGCCCGCCACCAAGTCGAGCTCGACGACGAGGTACTGCTCACCCCTGTGCAGGTGGACCGCGCCAGGGTGGAGCTCTCGCAGAGCGGTCGCTAGGTCCGTTACGCCGAGCGAGCGGCCGTTGCCGTCCTTCAAGCGGATGCGCTTGCCACTGCCGCCCCTTAGTTCTACGCGCCGGTGCGGGTAGCGCCGTTGGCTGGCGTACGTGCCGTTACGCAGTTGCACCAAGCCCTCGACCGCTGCTAGGTCCAACCACGGTGCGATCAGTCGTTCCTGCGGCGAGAGCGGCGCCTCCGCGGCAGCGCACACCACGTGGCGCGGATGCAGCACGTCGTTGAACGGGTCGGCAACGGCGTCCTCTACTGGCCCGTCGATGAGCGCATCTGGGTGCGTAAAGTAGTACTCGTCAAGCGGATCGGCGCCGGGAATCAGCAGCGTTAGAGCGCGACCGCCGGCTCGCCCGGCACGGCCAGAGCGCTGCCACATGGCCATCTTGGAGCCTGGATAACCGACGAGCACGACCGCGTCTACCCCACCGATGTCGACGCCGAGTTCGAGGGCGCTAGTGCTCGTTAGCACGGTGATGGCGCCGGAGCGGAACGAGTCCTCCAGCGAACGCCGCGCTTCTGGCGTGTAGCCAGCGCGGTAGCTCTCGATGCGCCCCTCGAGCGCCGGTCCGAGCAAGCCGGCAGCGTAGCGCCTCACCAACTCGGCGCCCTTGCGCGAGTTGCAGAAGAAGATGCTCTTGATGTCCTGCCTGACGAACTCCGCCGCTAGGGAGGCCGCCTCTGAGTTCGCCGAGCGTCTGCGCGCGCCGCCGGCAAGCTCCTCCGGTTGAGCGTGCACCCCTCCGACGGCGGCAGGTCGCCACATGACGAACTCGCGGGCTCCGCTCGGCGCCCAGTCCTCGTCGACGAGTTCGAACGGTCGACCCGCGAGGCGCTCGGCGTGGACGCCCGGGTTACCGATGGTCGCTGACGCCGCGATTACTCGCGGCTCGGCGCCGTAGCGCTCAGCCATGCGCAGTAGGCGCCGCACGACGTTGGCAACATGCGACCCGAGCACGCCACGGTAGGCGTGCAGTTCGTCAAGCACGATGTAGTCGAGCGCGCCAAGGAACCCGGCCCAGACCGTGTGGTGCGGCAAGATGCCGTAGTGCAGCATGTCCGGGTTGGTAAGTAGCACGCCAGCAGCGGCGCGCACGCCGGCACGGCGTTCAGCGGCGGTATCGCCGTCATACAGGTCGATGGCGCTCGCCCTGTCGCCACCTATGGCGGTCGTCGCGAGGCCGCGGAGCTTGAGGAGTTGATCCGCCGCCAAGGCCTTCGTGGGGTAAAGCAGTAGGCTCGTGCGCCCCCGCGCGAGAGCGGCCAACACTGGCACCTGGAACGTCAAAGACTTGCCGGAGGCGGTGGCGGTGGCTACCACTACGTCGCGGCCGTGCCCCACGGCTTCGAAGGCGCGCGCCTGGTGGGCATACGGCCTGATGCCTACCCGCTCGAGGAGTTCAGCGAAAGGCCCGCGGTAGTCGGCCTCGACCTCCCCCTTGCGCGGCGGCATGAACTGGTACGCCGCCACTTGACCCTCGTAAGAATCCAGTTGTGTGAGGAAGGCGTGGAAGCTCTGGTCGGCGGGCTTTGGCACCGCCGTAGCCTAACCCCGCGTTCCCGCGACGCCCGTCGCCGCCAGGGGAAGTGGGCGCCGTGGTCGCCGCCGTGCTGTTAGGCCGTCGCGGGGCTCGGGCCGCTCACGGCCGGTGTTAGCATTGGCCTCGACTCTTGGAGGAGGGTTAGGCAGTGCAGACGGCCATCATCATCGCGCTCTACCTCGCCGAGCTGCCGTACCTGTGGCTGATGGTCATGGTCATCGTCGGTGCCCTACGGCGCAGCGAACTCAAGCGCACCGGCGCTACGCCTGCAGTCAGCGTGATCCTGCCAGCACACAACGAGGAGCGCACGTTGCCGCGCACCCTCGCCTCACTAGCCGCTCAGAACTACGCGGGGCCCATCGAGTTCGTGGTGATCGACGACCGCTCAACGGACGGCACGCGGGCGCTCGTCGAGAGTTTCGTCGCCAGCGACCCGCGCTTTCGGCTCGTGGCCATCACCCAGCCGAGCAGGCGCCTAGCGCCGAAAGTGAACGCCGTGGACCACGGCATCAAGGCGACCACGGGTGAGCTGATATTGGCGACGGACGCCGACTGCACTCACGACCCCTCCTGGGTGGCCGGCATGGCCGCTCACTTCGTCGACGACGTCGTCATGGTCGCTGGTTACGTGAGCACCAGCAGGCGCGGCGCCGCTCGTTCGCTACTCCAGCGCTTCGAGTCCATCGATTGGTTCACGCTCATGCTCGTGTCTCGCAGCCTCACGCGTTTCGGCCTCAAGTACGCGAGCAGCGCCAACAACCTCGCGTACCGCAGGTCCGCGTTCGAGGCCGTTGGCGGCTTCGGTGCGGCGGGTAGGGCGCCTAGCGGCGACGAGGACCTCCTCACCCAGAAACTCGGTCGCTTGCCTGGGGCGCGCGTCGTGTTCGCAGACGCCCCCGAGTGTCGCGTGGTCACTAGCGGGGTGGCAACGGCGCCCGACCTCGTAAGGCAACGTCGGCGCTGGGTGAGCCGCTACCACCACGTGCTCCACTACCACCCTGGCTTCCTGGCGGGCATCGCGGTGCTTGGGCTGCAGAGCGTCCTCCTCACGCTTACCGCCCTGCTGTGTTTCGTCCTGCCTGGACTGACACCTTGGGTGCTTGGCTTGTGGCTCGCGAAGGCGGCCATCGAGTTCGTCGGGATGGGCATCGGCACGCGCCACTGGGACCGGCGCGACCTATGGGGCCTCAGCACCCTGTGGTGGTCTCTCATGCACCCGCCGTTCATCGCCGCCGCCGTCATCGGCTCGTTCTTGAAACCAAGCGCGTGGCATGCCGGAGCGGAGGCGTACCGCACGCGGCTGTTCCAGCGGCGCCTACGCGAACTGAAGCGCCGCGCCAAAGAGGGCGTCATTCGCCCGTAGAGCCGCCCCGTAGGGCGGGTGACGGCGGAACCAACGCGCGACCGGTGCTAGACTGGGCGCACTCGCGTGCCCAGCGGCCCTGGCTGCCGGGTGCGCTCTTCGGAGGCGAATTATGAAGGTGCTTATCCTCGGCGGAGACGGCTTCTGCGGTTGGCCGACCAGTCTACACTTGAGCAACCTCGGGCACGAAGTGGTCATAGTCGACAACCTCTCCCGGCGCGACATCGACAACGAACTCGAGGCAGGCAGCCTCACCCCCATCCAGCCGATGGGCGTCCGCCTCAAGGCGTGGCGGGAACTGACAGGCAAGGTCATCGACTTCGTCAACCTCGACGTCGCGCAAGACTACGCTGGGCTACTCGCCCTGCTCGAGCGTGAGCGCCCGAACGCCGTCGTGCACTTCGCCGAGCAGCGCGCCGCGCCGTACTCGATGAAGAGCAGCCGCAACAAGCGCTACACGGTCGACAACAACGTCAACGCCACCAACAACTTGCTCGCGGCGGTCGTCGAGAGCGGCCAGGACATCCACCTCGCCCACCTTGGCACCATGGGCGTCTACGGCTACGGCACGGCTGGCATGAAGATCCCTGAGGGTTACTTGGCCATCGAGGTCACGACCGACGATGGGCGCAAGGTCAGCCAGGAAGTCCTCTACCCGACCAACCCGGGCAGCATCTATCACATGACCAAGTCCCTCGACCAGATCCTCTTCGCTTACTACGCCAAGAACGACCGCCTGCGGATCACGGATCTACACCAGGGCATCGTGTGGGGCACGAACACGCCAGAGACGAACCTCGACGAGCGCCTCATCAACCGCTTCGATTACGACGGCGATTACGGAACGGTGCTGAACCGCTTCCTCATGCAGGCGGCCGTCGGCTACCCACTCACAGTGCACGGCACAGGCGGGCAAACACGCGCGTTCATCCACATCACCGACACGGTCAAGTGCGTACAGCTGGCCCTCGAGAACCCACCGGCGCGCGGCGAACGCGTGAAGATCCTCAACCAGATGACCGAAACGCACCGGGTACGCGACCTCGCGAACATGATCTCCGAGCTAACCGGCTGCCAGGTCGCGTTCACGCCCAACCCGCGCCGTGAGGACGCTGAGAACGACCTGTTCGTGCGCAACGACCTGTTCCTCGACCTCGGACTGCAGCCGACGACGCTGGAAGCGGGCCTGCTAACGGAAGTGACGGACGTGGCCCGCAAGTACGCCGACCGCGCCGACCCCAGCAAGATCCCGGCTACCAGCACCTGGACGCGCGAGAACCGCCCAGGCGACCCGGCACTAGCGGCCACAGAAGCGGTCGGCAAAGCCTGATCCACACGGTCGCGGCATGAAGATCGCGCTCTTCACCGAGGTCTTCCTGCCGAAGGTAGACGGGGTGGTGACGCGCATAACGCGCACCCTCGAACAGTTGGCGGTGCTCGGGCATGAGGTGCTCATCTTCGCGCCCCACGACCCGCCACCTTCGTACGCAGGGCACCGCGTGGTGCGGGTCCCTGCGTTGCCCTTCAGGCCGTGGTATCCGGAACTCTTCCTTGGCTTGCCACGGCCGCGGCTCGGACGCGAACTGGACCGCTTTCAGCCGGACGTCGTGCACGTTGTCAACCCCGTCGTGCTCGGACTGTGGGGCACGGCCTTGGCGAAGCAACGCAACTTGCCCCTCCTGGCGAGCTACCACACCGACATCACGCAGTACGCGCTTCACCTCAAGCTGCCGCTTTTACAGGAGCCCTCACGGCGCTTCCTGCGCGACGTGCACAACCAGGCGCACGTGAACCTCTGCACCAGCGTGCCGATGGTGAAGTCGGCGCGCGCTCTCGGCATACGCCGCGTGCGACTCTGGCCCAAGGCGGTAGACACCGACCTCTTCCGCCCGGAGCGGCGCACGCAGGCCATGCGCTCCCTCCTGACGGGCGGCCACCCAGAAGCGCCCCTCATGACGTACGTTGGCAGGCTCTCGTTCGAGAAGCGCCTCGATTGGCTTTACGCGCCCGTCACGCAGATTCCAGGTGCGCGACTGGCGCTGGTCGGCTCTGGCCCAGCCGAAGCCGACCTCAAGCGCCGCTTCAAGGGCACCAACACCGTCTTCACCGGCTACATGTCCGGCCTCGAGTTAGCTGCTGCCTACGCGAGTTCCGACGTCTTCGCGTTCCCATCAGACACCGAGACGCTCGGCTTCGTCGCCATGGAGGCCATGGCGTCCGGAGTACCTTCCGTCGGCGCGCGCGCCGGCGGCATACCAGACGTCATCAACGACGGTGAGAACGGCCTGCTCTTCACGCCAGGCGACTTGGGTGACCTCACCGAGAAACTCCGCGAGCTCCTCCACGATCCTGCGAGGCGGCGACGGCTCGGCGCCAGGGCGCGCGCCGACATGGAGCAGTTCGGTTGGCGCGCGGCCACTCAGGCGGTGGTCGACTACTACGAGCTGGCCATCAAAGTCAGGCGCATCTTCGACCCACCTAGCGTGTTCTGACCGCGCCTAGCGCGCTAGAAGCGCGGGACGATCACGGGGAACCGCCCATCACGGAGCACGGTCACCGGCGTGTTGAACACGCGCTCCAGCGTTGAGCTCACGAGAACCTCGTCAGGGGCGCCAAGCGCCACGATCTTGCCAGCCTCCAACAGCACGAGGCGATCGCAGCTCCTGGCAGCCAGGTTGAGGTCGTGCACCACGAGCAGCACCCCGGTGCCGGACGCCGCCTGCGCGCGGGCATGACGCATGACTTCGACCTGGTAACGCAAGTCCAGGTGGCTGGTCGGTTCGTCTAGTAGCAGGTAGCTCGGCTCTTGGGCAACGGCGCGCGCGAAGACGACACGCTGGAGTTCACCGCCGGAGAGCGTTTCGACCCGCCTGGCAGCGAACTCGCTCGTAGACGTCACCGCCATCGCGCGCTCGACTACCTCGTCATCAAGCTTGCGGTAGCTACCGAACAGCCCCAAGTGCGGCGCGCGCCCCATGGCTACGACTTCGCGCGCCAAGAAACCTACGGGCACTTCGGGCGACTGCTCGACGAGGGCGACCTCGCGGGCTAGCCCGAGCCGCGAGTAACTCGCGAGCGGCTGCCCGGCCAACGTCACCACGCCGGAACTGGGCGCGATCAACCGTGTGAGAACGCGCAGCACCGTGCTCTTGCCTGCCCCGTTCGGTCCGACGATCCCGACGACTTCTCCCGGTCTCACCGCGAGGCTCACGCCGTCGAGGGCGCGCGCGGCTCCCGCGCCGAACCTCACCGTTACGTCTGAGATGACGAGTCCGCTCGTCATCCTGCCGCGCTCCGCTTCTTGAGGAGCCACAGGAAGAACGGCCCACCGACGAGCGCGGTCACGATACCGACCGGCACCTCGACTGGCGCTATCACTTGGCGCGCGAGCAGGTCTGCCAGGATCATGAACGTGGCGCCCCAGATGGCCGCCGTAGGAAGCAGCCGTCCGTGGGGACGCCCTAGTGCGATGCGCGCGGCGTGCGGCACGATCAGCCCCACGAACCCGATGATGCCCGCGACGCTGACGGCAGCGGCCGTCACGAGCGTTGCTACGCCGAGGAGTAAGAGCTTCACGCGTTCGACGCTGAGGCCGAGGAGCGCCGCGCCCTCCTCCCCGAGCTGAAGTAGGTCGAGGGCGCGCGCGAACGCGCCCGCCAACGCCAAAGCCGGCAGGGTGAACAGCGCTATGACGCGCACCTGACTCCAGGTCGAGAAACCGAAGCCGCCAAGCAGCCATGCCAGCATGCCGGCTGCCTGCTCGCGGGCAGCCACGAGCAGGAACGAGGTGGCGGCCGTGAAGAGCGAGCCGACGACCACGCCAGCGAGGATCAAGCGCACGGTCGGGACAGCGCCGCCTGAGCGCGCGAGGAACAGCACGGTGGCAACGGTGAGCAGGGCGAAGGCGAACGCTACGAGCGGGGCGCCGACGCGGGCGAGGAGCGGGACAGTAGCGCCGAGCGTCATGACAAGCACGGCACCGAAGCCTGCACCGCTCGCCGTACCGATGAGGTACGGCTCTGCGAGCGGGTTGCGGAACACCCCCTGGAACATCGTGCCTGCCAACGCCAGACCAGCGCCAACCAACGCCGCAAGCAGCACACGCGGGAACCTCAACTGCCATACGACCCGGTCGAGCGGCAGCAGTTCATCGCCGTTGATCCCTTTGAGCGCCGCAGCCACGATCTCGGCCGGCGCGACCCTCACGCTTCCGAGGCTAACGGCGAGCACCAGGGCAGCAACTAGCACCAGCGCGGAGAGGAGCAACACCAACGCCATGCGCGGCCTGGCGCGGCGGCCCGGCTCGAGTGCGTGACCTACTCGTCGCTCCACTGCTGTCCCCGGCTAGCCTTCAGAAGAGTCCAGGGTGGAAGAGCGCCGCGAGTAGTCTCACGGCCTCACCCATGCGCGGGCCAGAGCGGCTGATGATGTCCGCCGCGGCCGTATCGAGCTCGTAAACGCGGCCATCGACCACCGCCTCAATGGCGCTCCAACCGGGCCTAGCCGCTACCGAGTCAGCGGTTACGCCGAAGGGGGCGTCGGTTAGCACGATCACTTGCGGGTCTTGGAGCACGACGTACTCAGGGTCGACCTGCGGGAACTCGCCCATCGCCTCCGTGACGATGTTGACACCGCCGGCCGCGGCGACTAACTCACCGATGTAAGAGCTGGGACCGATCGAGTACGGAGTCGGATCCAGTTCGACGAACACACGCGGGCCGGTCACGCCGGTCAGCACGGCGGCGACGCCTTTGATCTCGCCCTCGAGCTGCCCGACGAGCACGGCCGCCTCGGTCTCGCGGTCGAGCATGGCGCCAAGCAGCAAGAGGAACGCCATCGTCTCGTCGATGGTTTGCGGCGACCCGGCGAACACGGTGATGCCAAGGTCGGTCAGTGGCGCCTGCAGGCCGCTGTACTCGTCTACGAGCACGAAGTCAGGGTCGAGGGCCAGGACGGCCTCGAGGTCGGGCGCGAAGGCGTCGCCGAGTTGCGGCAGGCCAGTCACCTGCGCGGGGTAGTTGCTGTGGCGGTCCACGCCGATGAGCAAGTCGCAGGCTTCGATCGCGCAGACGCTCTCCGTGTGGCTAGGGAGCATGCTGATCACGCGCTGCGGCGCGGCCGTTAACGTCACGGCGCGCCCCAGGTCATCGACGACCGTCACGGGGTACGTGGTGGCGAAGGCGCCGCTTCCAAGCAAGAGCAGGGTTACGGCGAGAAGGGTCAGGCGTCGGAACATGGAGCTCTCCTTCGGCCTGCGGGTCTGAGGGTGCCGGTTGCTAACCGGGGGTTCGAGGTCGTGGCGACGCCAGTTAGCTGGCGGCCCTACCTCCCTCGTCCGCGCAAGGGGTGCAGTGAAGTTCGCCAGTCGGTGTTCGGACTCGTCCTTACCGCCGTTAGCGGTTCGGCTTACCGTTGCGGGACAGCGCCGGGATCACACCGGCTTCCCCGAGAGGGCGACCAATGGCACTCTACGGCGAGCCCGAGCGGGTGTCAACGAGATGGTAGGCTCCCGTCCGTGACCAAGCTGCTGTCGGTGGCGGACTTGAGGCCCCCTCCCCCACCGTCACCACAGGACCTGAGGCCGCCGAAGCGCTTCGCGGACGTCGCCTTCGAGACCTACGAACCGCAACACCCAACCCAGGCGAACGCGCGAGACCAACTGCGCGAGTTCGTGCTGGGGCGCCCATGGCGTCACCGCGCGGCCGCTGCCAACAAGCGCCTGCCGTCCGTCAAGTGGCCTTGGCAACAGGCGACCGCGCCAGCGCCAGCCGGCCTCTACCTCGACGGTGGCTTCGGAGTCGGGAAGACCCACCTGCTCGCCGCTACTTACGCGGCGGCGGACACGGCTTCGAAGCGCTACCTCAGCTTCCAAGAGCTCGTGTACCTCATCGGCGTCCTTGGCATGCCTGGTGCGCACGCCGAGTTCGGCGCTACCGAGCTCTTGTGCATCGACGAGTTCGAGCTCGACGATCCGGGCAACACCCTCATAGTCAAGACCTTCCTAGCTGCCCGTTTCGCGGGTGGAACCGCAGTGGTTACCACCTCGAACACCCCGCCAGCAGCGCAAGGTCAGGGGCGCTTCAACGCGGATGACTTCCGGCGGGAGATCCAGTCGCTTGCCGCCTCATTTCAAGTCGTGCCGGTTGGCGGCCCGGACTTCAGGCAGCGCACGCGTCAGGGCGCATGGTTGTCTGAGGAGGAGTTGGTGGCGCGCGAGCAGAATGAGCTAGCCCCGAGCCCGCGACTCTCCCTCACCTTCGACGACCTGATGAGGCTGCTGCGCTCCATTCACCCGACGCGGGTCGGTGGGGTGCTCGCGCAGGTCGGGAGCATCTACTTGCACGGGGTAGCGCCACTCGTCTCGCAGAACGACGCGCTGCGCTTCGTCCACTTCATCGACAAGGCGTACGACCGCCAGGTAGTGTTGCGCGCCAGCGGCGTCGGGCCGCTGCAGGACGTCTTCGACGTGAGTTACCGCGACGGTGCCTACGCCAAGAAGTACTACCGCTGCCTCTCGCGCTTAGCTGAGCTCCTCGGCGAGACCGTCGCCACCACCGTGCGCGGCGCCGCCGTCAGCGTCACCAGCTGATCACTCGCCAGTCCGTACGAGGGGGCCTTCCAGCCACTCGACGAGTTCGCCTGCCAGCGCGCGGCTCGCGCCGGGCGCGCCCATGCGCTCCGCCCCAGCTTGCATGGCGCGCTCGCGCGCAGTGCGGTCGCGCCAGGTGGCGTTGAGCGCCGCGGCCAGCGCCTCGGGCCGCGGAGCGCAGATCGTAACGCCGCCGCCGAGGAGCCGCGCTTGGTTGGCGACGAACGCTTCCGAGTAATCGGGCGGGAGTGGGAAGACGACGAGGGGCACGCCAAGGCCAACCGCCTGTTCGTTCGCGGTACCCGCGGTGCCTACGGCGACGTCCGCCGTGCGCAAGACGCTCGCGAAGCGGTCGACGATCCACCAGAGGCGCGTGGCCCCAAGGCGCCACGCAGCTACTACGCCTGCAGTGTCCACGACGTCGCTCTCCCAACCCGGCGGCGGCGCGGGCGGCGGCCCTAACGTCCACGACACCATCCCGAGCGCGCCTGGTAGGCGCTCGAGGGCGGCGATCATGACGAGTACGCTGCGCACGGAGTACGCGCGGCTGCCTGGCAGCATGGCAACTCGTGGGCCAACGAACGACTGTGGCGCCCCCGCCAACGGTTCGCCAGCCAGACCGTCCATCATCGGGTTACCAAGCGACGTCGCGCGCGGGACGCCTAAAGCGCGCAGCTTGTCTGCCGTTGCGCTGTCGCGGGCGTACACCTTGTCGAAGCGGCGCATGAGCATGAGTTCCGGCGCGCGGAAGCCATCCATGAAGTAGCGGCCCGCCCTGCCACCGCCGGGGTGCTCATGGTGGACGGATACCAGGGTCTGCAGCAAGCGGCGCGGCGCGCGCGTGAGGCTGGCGAGCAGTTCAGCGTAGAAGTCGCCGACGACCAGGACGGCGTCCGGCTTCGCGCGCGCGAGCCACGTTGCCTGCCTGACGCTTAGTCCGATGAGGCCAGCGCGCACGTCGGCGCGCAAGTGACGCCAAGCGTGCATGGTCACTCCGCCAGACGGCAGCGCGCGCCGCGGCCCGACGAGGGTGGCGCCGGCGGCAGCGAGCGCGCCGCCCTCGCCAACGATCGGGATGGCCTCGACACGCTGCTCCGGCCGTAGCGCCAGTAGTGCGGCGATGACGCGACCAGCCACCACGTCCTCGCCGTGCCCGTTGGCTACGACCAGGAGGGTTCGCTTGGTGGTCATGCCTCGTGTGGGAGCGGTGGTAGCGGGCCCTCACCCCACGCCAGCTTGTGGCGCAGCACGTCGAAGGCGGTTCGCTTGCCGCTAGTGACGAGTTGCAGGCCGTGCGCGGCAGCGGTGAGGAGGATGGTGTCGCCGACCTCGAGGTCGACTCGTTCCTGCCCGTCGATCACCATGGCGATCTCGTCGGAGCGGCTGAGTATCTCGAGACCGATCTCGGCTGCGCCTGGCAGCACGATCGGCCTGTTGGTCAGACTGTGGGGAGCAACGGGCGTTACTACGAGGGCGCGCAGGTCGTGGTCTATGATCGGCCCTCCGAGCGAGAGCGAGTAGGCGGTCGAGCCGACGGGAGTCGATACCACGAGGCCGTCGGCGCGGTACTCGGTCGCGTACGCCCCGTCCACGCGCATGCGCACGCGCACGAGGCGCGTCATGACCCCTTGCGAGAGCATGACGTCGTTCAGTGCATGGCGCTCGCCTGGGCGACCCGCGATCCTCACGCGCAACATCATCTTCTCGCGCAGTGGCCAGTTAGGTGCTTCGCCCGACCTGGCGTACTCCAGCGCTTCGTCAGCGCCGAACTCCGCGAGGAACCCAAGCTTGCCTAGGTTGACGCCCATGAGGGGTACGCGAAGCCCTGCTAGTCGGCGCGCCGCGGAGAGCAGGGTACCGTCCCCGCCGACAGAAATGGCCAGGTCGGCGTCTAGCGCGCGCTGTTCCAAGATGCCGGACCCGTCGAGGTCGAACTCAACGGTGGCACCGCCGCGCCCGAGCAGTTCACCGAGCTCACGCGCTAGCGGGTGCGCCTCCGGTTTGTGGCTCGTGCTCGCGATGACGACGAGACCCAACTCCCGTACGGGTAGCGTGAAGTGGGCGGCGCCCGTCACGGGCTGACCACTTTGGAGGGCAGCACGCGTAGTACGGCCGTGAGGACCTGCTCGACTACTTCAGCGAGGGTTAGTGGGCCGGTGTCGATGGTGATGGCGTCCGCTGCGGGCGCAAGTTGCACTTGGTCGCGCTCGTCGCGCCTCACTAGTTCACTCGTTATCAGCTCGAGGTCGGCGCCGCGTTCGCCTGCGCGGCGACGTGCGCGCACGCCTGCGTCGGCGGTCAGGTAGAACTTCGCGCTGGCGTCCGGGAACACGTTCGTGCCCATGTCGCGGCCGTCGATGACGAAGGAGCCGCCCATCTCGCGCAGACGGTCGTTGACCCAAGCGCGCACGCGCGGATGCTTGGCGACGACGGAGACGCTTGCGTCGACCGCATCGGTGTGCAGGTCGTCTGTGACGTCGACCCAGTCGATGGTCACGCTGTTCCTGCTCGCCTCAGGGTGCAGTCGCACGTCCTGCCGCTTAAGGAGGTCGAGCAGCGCTCCCTCGTCCTGTACCGGCACTCGTTGGCGCAGCGCCATGAGGGTGGCCGCGCGGTAGAGCAGCCCGCTCGACACGTATGCCACGCCGAGGCGTTGGGCCAGGAGCCGCGCGACGCTCGACTTGCCGCTCGCAGCCGGGCCGTCGATGGTTATGACCGTACGTTGGCTTGGCTCCGCCGGCGCCGTCAGGTCGTCGCGGGGTGAGTACTCGCTCATCCGAGGGCCCCCGAGAGGTAAGCGAGGTAGTCATCGAAGAAGCGCGGGTAGGTCTTCGCCACGCAGCCCGGGTCGCGGATGACGACGTTCGGTATGCGGGCGCCAGCCACCGCCAACGCCATGGCCATGCGGTGATCGCCATACGTCTCCAGCGCTACCGGCGCTTCAGGTGGCGTGGTGAGAGGGTGCACCGTCAACTCGGAGTCGCCCTCCTCTACGAGCGCGCCGAGGCGAGTCAACTCTGCCGTCATCGCGGCTAACCGATCCGTCTCCTTGATGCGCATGTTGCCGACGTCGAAGATGCGCACGGGCGCGTCCGCGAAGAGGGCAACGACCGCCAGCGTCTGCGCTTGATCTGGCATGTCATTGAGGTCGAAGCTCTGCCCGCCGCGCAGGCGGCCGCCGCGCGGCCCCCTCACGCTCACTTGGTCATCGCCCCAAGCGACTTCGCAGCCCATCTCTTCGAGCACGCTCGCTAAGCGCGCGTCGCCTTGACGCGTGTTGCGGCCAAGGTTGGAGATCGTCACCTGACCGCCTGTTACGGCCGCCGCCGCCCAGAAGTAGCCTGCGGCCATGGCGTCGCCCTCCACCTGATAATCGCGGGCCCCGTACTTGGTTGGCACGACGCTGAAGGAGCGGTAACCGTCGCGCAGGACGTTAACGCCGAAGTCGCGCATCATGTCGATCGTCATGTCGATGAACGGTTTGGAGAGCAGTTCCCCCGTGACCTTCAACGTCACGGGCCCACGGGCGTACGGGGCGGACAACAGCAGCCCTGAGAGGAACTGCGAACTGCGGTCGCCCCTCACGACCAGCTCGCCGCCTTTGAGGCCATGGGCCTCCACCACGACCGGTGGACAGCCGTTCGCTTGCTCGCTAACGGCGTTCGCGCCTAGCGCGTTGAGGGCGTCGAGCGACTCTTGGATGGGGCGTTCGCGCATGCGCTCGTTGCCGTCTAGCCGGAAGCGCCCGCGCCCCAACGCCACCATGGCGACGAGGAAGCGCAAGCTAGTGCCGGAGAGGCGCAGGTCTAGGTCGGCGGCGTGCGCTGGCGCCGGGCCAGCTGCGCCGTGAACCCGCAGTTCGCTGCCGACGGCCTCCACTCTCACGCCTAACGCGCCGAGGGCGCGGAGCATGACCTCGGAGTCCTCAGCCACGAGCGCGCCCCGCAACAGCGTCTCGCCTTCTGCAAGCGCGGCGGTGATGAGGGCACGGTTCGTCAGGCTCTTGGAGCCGGGAACGCGCAGGGCGCCTCGAGCGGCGCCCTGCGGACCAATAGCAATAGTCGGGGGTAGGCGTACCATCAGCGTCGCCAGGATACACCGCGCCCACTGACGGCCACGGCGCGGGAGCCGGCCGCACGTGCTCACCAGCGCCGCTAGCGGCAACAGACGCGGGCTGGCGCCGCACCCTGCTAACCTGTGCTGGTGAGCATCCCAGCAGGCTTGCAAACCATCGTCGACGAGTTCAAGGAGGCGCCGCCCTCCCTGCGCCTGGCGTTGCTGCTCGAGTACGCCAACCGCCTCCCGCCACTACCGGCAGGCATGGCTACGGACCTCGAGCGCGTACATGAGTGCCAGACGCCCCTCTTCCTGAAGGCAGGCCTCTCCCCAACTGGGGTTGTCGAGCTCTACTTCGACGCGCCACCCGAGGCGCCAACTACGCGCGGTTTCGCGTCGGTGATCAGCGCCGGACTGGCTGGCGCCACGGCCGCGGAGGTCATGGCCGTGCCGGAGGACTTCTACCAGGACATGGGCCTGGCCGAGCTGATCTCGCCTTTGCGGCTGCGCGGCATGGGCGCGATCGTCGGGCGGGTGAAGCGCCAACTCGTCAAGGCGCAGGGCAAAGACCAGGGTTAGCTTTACCGCCACTGCCATGCTAATATCGCTCGGTTAGGGTCGGGCAACCACCCGTGGAGGAACGCGATGAAGAAGAACATTCACCCGAAGATGGTGGCCTGCAAGGTCATCTGCGACGGCGAAGTCGTCATGGAAACGTACAGCACCAAGCCTGAGTTGCACGTAGACGTGTGGTCGGGCAACCACCCGTTCTACACGGGCGAGCAGCGCTTCATTGACACCGAAGGCCGCGTCGAGAAGTTCCAGAAGCGCTTCGGCGATTCTTACCGCCGCGCCAAGTAACCTTAGCGGCTGGTAATTAGCGGCGCCGGGAGTTGCTCCCGGCGCCGTCCTCGTATCGGCTAGCTAGGCTGGGGCGCTTGCTCAGGCGGGGATGGCCGCCGAGATGGTGGTGCCTCCGCTTGCGCCAGAGATGACTTCCAGCCTGCCGCCGCGCGCCTCGACGCGCTCGCGCATCTGCCTCAAGCCGAGGCCGCCAGCCGAGGTGACGCGGTCGGAGACGGCCTGGGGGTCGAAGCCGTGACCGTCGTCCGAGACCGTAACGAAGGCCATGCCGTCCGCCGCCGTGCCGAGGTGGACGGTCACCGACGTGGCCTTGGCATGCTTGGCGACGTTGTGCATGGCTTCCTGGAAGATGCGGAAGAGGATGGCCTCTTGCTTGACCGACAGGTCAGGCAGGTCGTCGACGACGCCTTGAGTGCGGATGTCGTTCTGCTGCCCGAAATCGACTAGGTAGCGGCGCACGGTTTCTACGAAGCCGTAACGCTCGAGGTCGACGGGCCTCAGCGCGAAGATGGAGCGCCTCAGCTCCTTGATGGTCTCCCTCACCGTCGAGCGCGCCTGCTCCAAGGCGAGTTTGGCCTTATCGAGGTCCTTGTTCATCAGCCTGTCAGCCAAGTCGAGTTTCAGGAGCGTGAACGCGAGGAGTTGCGCGACGCCGTCGTGGATCTCACGGGCGATACGGGTGCGTTCCTCGACGATCGCGAGCTCCTCCGACTGCAGGTAGGCGGTGGCGTTCCTGACGGCCAAGCTGGCCTGCGAGGCAAGCAGCCCAAGGAACGGGATGGCGCTGCGGTCGAAGTGGGCGACTTCTGGGTGCGAGAGCACGATCACGCCTAGGAGCCGGTCATCGGTCGTTAGTGGGAGCAGGACGGCGCTACCGGCGTTCTTTAGGAGCGGGCCAGCGGCCTGGCGCTCCTCGTCGCCTATGCCCTCGATGACGCTCGGCTCACGCGCCTGGGCGACGCGGCCGACGATGCCCTCGCCCACCTTCCAGAGCGGCGGCGACACCACCCGGGAGATGCCGGTGCTAGCTCGCAGTTGCAGCCGCGCCTCCTCGTCAAGGAGGAAGACGCCGCCAGCGGTGGCCGCCACGCGCGTCTTCATCTCATTGAGAACCGCGTCAAGCAAGCGCTCGAGGTTGCCCTCGGCCCGCAGGCGCCTGTCGACTTCGATGAGGGTGAGCAGGTCACGCATGCGCAGGTTCGTGGCATCGGCTA
This sequence comes from uncultured Trueperaceae bacterium, assembly GCA_937907415.1. The sequence goes on along the minus strand of CALCHY010000335.1, from coordinate 18,229 downwards.
CCGCGGAGAACTGCGACGCGAGGATGTCGAACGCCTCGCGGCTGCCCTCCCCCGGTTGCCCACGGTAATAAGCGTGGAGCGAGCCCTCCACCTTGCCGCCCCAAGTGAGCAGGGCGCTGAGGACGGCGAGCCGCTCACCCGTTGGGCTCAGGTACTCGCCGAGGTGACCGCCTGCGGCGGTGGCCGCGCCATCTGCACGCAGCTTGCGATCGCGCTCTTGCGTCTCGGCCGCGAGCGCGGGCGTCAAGCCAACGCCGTTCGACGCCCCGAACTCCGCGGGACCAACGACGAGGCCAACGGCAACCGCCCCCGTCACCTTGGCTACCCCGCGTGCGGCGACGGCGATGGTGCCCTCGAGGTCGGGCGCAGCAGCGTAGCGCAGCGTCACGTCCTGGATAGCACCCAGCAGCTCGTGACTTGAGCGTAGCTCGTCGTAGAGGCGCGCCAGGTCGGCCTGCGCCTTCTCGTGCAGCTTCGCTTCGGTCGCGATCCAGTTGAGGGTCACGTAAGTGGCCAACGGACCGAGGATGCCGTAGAAGAGGAGCGGCGCCCAGAACTGGAACTGCGGTCCACCCCGAGGTATGACGACCAACTGGTTGACGATCACGACGCCGACGATGGTGAGTGGCAGCCACAAGCGCGCTAGGCGTACTTGTTGCGACAAGCTCTCGTCTGGCACCCGTTGAAAGAGTAGCTTGAGGGCCTTGTTCATCACTGAATGGCCGACGGTGCGCCTGCGTGGCCCAGGGTAGGTTGCATGACTTGATTGTAGTTGTGCGGTGCGTCGCCTGCAGCGGGCGGCGCAGACAGGCGCTCTAGGCGCATGAGGGTAAACTCCTCAACATGACCGATGAGACCAACGCGGCACCTGACGCCGCCGATGCAGCGGACGCCGCGGGTGCCGCGCACACTGCGAACCTAACCACTGCAGGCCCAGCGCGACAGGCGGACGAGGTGACGCCGACGCCAGTTTCGGTCGCTGACCTTCGCGCCTTGGCTGGCGACCAGCCTCTCGAGGTCGTCGAGCACGCTGGCGTGCGCTACACCTTGCTCGGCACGGCGCACGTGTCCAAGACGAGCGCCGAGACCGTCGCGGCCCTCGTCGAGAGTGGGCACTTTGATGCCGTAGCCATCGAGCTGGACGCGGGCCGCTACCGGGCGCTGCTCAACCCTGATGCCTACTCGCAGATGGACCTCCTCAAGGTCCTGCGCCAGGGCAAGGCTGGCATGTTGGCCGTCAACCTCGCCCTGTCAGCCTTTCAACAACGCATGGCTGAACAGTTCGGCGTCGAACCTGGCGCGGAGATGCGCGCCGCCATCGCCGGCGCAACGGCCGCCAAACTGCCGCTCCTCCTGATCGATCGCGATATCGGGGTCACGCTGCGCCGCGTATACGCGAACGTGCCGTGGTGGCAGCGCATCACGCTCTTCGCTGGGCTAGTGGCGTCTGCGTTCAGCAACGAGAAGATCACTGAGGAGGACATCGAAGCGCTCAAGGGAGGCGACCTCCTCGAGTCGACGTTCACCGAGTTCTCCGCGAAGAGCGAGCGCATCTACGTGCCGCTCATCGCGGAGCGCGACGAGTACATGGTCGCCAAGCTCCTGCAGCAAGGACCAGGGCATCGCGAGGTGCTCGTCGTGATGGGGGCAGGCCACCTCAAGGGCGTGTTCGCTGGCCTGAGCGCGCCGGGCGAGGGCGCAGCGAGCGCGAGCGCGCGCCTAGAGGCCGTGCCGCCGCCGAGCAAAGTGACGAAGGCGCTGCCGTGGCTCGTTGTCGCCATCATCGTGGCGACCTTCGTTTACGGCTTCGTGCGCAGCCCCGAGGTTGGCCTCACGCTGTTGACGGACTGGACCCTCTTCCACATGCTGTTGAGCGCCGTCGGCGCCATCGTCGCGCTTGCGCACCCGCTCACGGTGCTGGTGGCAGCGGTGGCGTCACCGTTCACTGCGCTCAACCCGCTCATCGGCGTCGGCTTCGTCGCCGCGGGCACGGAACTGTGGCTTAGGCGCCCAAGCGTAGGCGACTTTCAGGCCCTGCGGAACGACGTGACGACGGTCCGTGGGTGGTGGCGCAACCGCGCGGCGCGCGTGCTGCTGGTTTTCATCCTCACCACCCTCGGCTCCGCCACCGCCACCTACGCGGCCGGCTTCAGGATCTTCAGCCGCCTCTTCGGCGGCGGTTAGTTCCGCTGCGGGTGCCCGTTCTGCAGGGCACGCGCGGTCATTCGGCCGCTCCTTCTGGTGCCGTTGGTGCGCCGTCAAGCGCCCAGGAGGCGTAGCCGTCGACGAAGACGAAGCGGAAGTCGCTAACGCCGCCCGCGATGACGTAAGCCAGGTAGTCGATAACGTCGGCATTGGTGCTCGACTCGAAGAGTTCTCGCCCCGTCTGCCCAGCGAAGCGGCCAGAATCAACCGTTGGCAACGCCTGGTCCGCCGCCGCGGCCCCGGAGCGCAGTTCGTCGACAAGTGCGGCTACGAAGGCCTGCGGATCAGCTAGGTCCTTAGCGCCGTAGAGTGGCGCGCCCGACTCGAGCGCCGTCATCACGACGCCGCGGCTGAATAGCTGGCGGAGCACTTCAGGGGCGCCGTCGACCTCCAAGGTGGCGCTGCCAGCCGTGTGGCTGCCATCCAGCGCGCTGACCTCGACGTTGAGGTCGTATGCGCCAGCCGCGAGGTCAAGCGGCAGGTCGAGGGCCAAAGTATCGACCACGAAGCCAACCGCGCCCGTCGGCACGACCACTTCTCCTCCGCCGGTAGCTACGCTCTCCTCGCTGGCGCCAGTGATGGTGATGGTCACGTTGAGCCGCGCAGGCAATTGGTCGCCTGGGGTGCTGACTTCGAAAGCCGGGAAGACGCGGTCGCCCGGGTGGAACGGTGAGGCGTCAGGGCCCCGAACGCCAAGCTTGGGCGTCACGCCCCCGCTGAGTTCTAGGGGTGGCGGTGGCGCGTCGAGGACCACCAAGCGGTCGGCCGCCAAGGCGACGAACTCAGGGTACTCACCCGCCGCGGTGGCGAGCCTGACGAAGCGCCTGTAGCGTGCCCGCGCATCGTCGCGCCTACCTTCGGCGTCATAAAGGTACGCGAGGGAGTAATTGACCCCAACGGCGGACGTATGGAGCTCAAGCGCGGACTCGAGGTCAGCGATAGCCTCGTCGTCAACCGCGGGGTCGAGTTTGATCGCGCGGTCGTACGCCTTAACGGCGTCCGCCAGGCGCCCCCGTACACTGCCGACGAGGCCGAGGTTGTAGAGGGCGATGTACTGGTTGCCATCGAGTTCGACTGCGCGCTGCGAGGCTTCTTCGCTCTTGTCGAGGAAACCGAGCAGGTAGTAAGACCACCCGAGGTTCGTCCAGTAGAGGTCCGACTCCGGTTCCAACTGGACGGCCGGGACGAGCGCCTCGGCCGCAGCTAGGGGGTCGTCGCGGTCGAAGGCCAAGTAAGAGAGCCGCTCGAAGGAGTAGACGAGGTGAGGAGCGACGCGGCTGAGGGCGTTGAGCGCCGCCGTTTCGCGTTGTGGGTCGGCTTTGATCTGGGCGACGATCGACGCGCCTAGGAGCGCGGCCGCCCTGCCACTGGCCGGACTGGCGATCACGTCGTCGATGGCGGCGACCGCCGCCGCCTCGTCTCCCTGCGCCCAAGCTAGTGCGGCGGCGAGGGCCTCTCCGTATGGGTAGCTGCCGCTAGCGTTGGCGGCCTCCAGGCTCGCCGTTGCGGCAGCGTAGTCGCCGACGCTGGCGGCTAATACGGCGGCCCATGCGCCCGCGAGCGGGAGTTGCGCGCCGGCTGTAACCGCTTGGAACGCCGCGAAGCCGGTGTCCTCGTCGAACGACTCGACCCCCAGCCCGAGTAGTGCGCGGCGCAACTGGCGCGAGGCGGAGGCGACCGGGGCAGCGGAGGCGGGGGCTATGGCCGCGTCGAGGTCCTCGAGCAGGCTGTGGGCGCGTACGGGCAACTCAGTGGCGGCGACGCTGGCAAGCAACGAAGCGGCGTCCGAGACGAAGCCGTCGCCCGCATAGACGAGGGCGGTCACGTAGTTGGCGTACGCCCCGTCTAGAGCCGGTGCTGACCGCGGCGCCGGTGTCGGGCCGTTCAGCGCGCGCGCAACGACGCGCGCGGCTTGCGCGACGAGCTGGTCGCGCCGCCCATGCGGCGCCTGCAGTGAGGCGCTGACGACGCCTTCTGGGCCAGCTACTACCAGGTCGAGGCGGTAGCTCGCGTCCAACACGAGCACGCTGCCGGTGGCAGCCACGTCGACGCCGAGCGCGCCCCGTAAGAGTTGCGCGCCAGCTGGACCGTGCATCGGATCCTCGCCCACCACACGGGTGATGCCGATGAAGCCGCCCGGCACCATGAGCGGCGGGATGGCTCCTGCCGTCACGTCTGGTCCGAGGAGCACGTCAACGCCCTCGAACGACGCGGCGAGTTCATCCGCAACGGCCATACCGAGTAGCGGGTCATCACTTGCGAACGGGTGGACGGCTAGCGACGCCGCGCTGACCACGCCGACCGGCGCGATAAATGCCGCGAAGGCGGCTATGAGTAATTGCAAGAAACGTCGAGCTGGACGGTGCATGTTTCCTCCAGAGTGGTTCAGGCTAGCACGGGTTTATGAGCCGCTCCATGCACTTTCACTCTAGGAGGCGCTCGAACTCTTCCTGGATGGTCTCGGCCACCGCCGTCGTGCGGGTGACGACTAGGATGGCGTTCTGGCCCGCGAGGGTGCCGACGATCTCGTCGCGCTCGAGCTTGTCGATCACGAACGCCACCCCTGACGCGTGCCCTTCGTCGGTCGTTACGACGATGATGTTCTCACCCCTATCGAGGTGGCGAACGAAGAGGCGGAAGCGGTCGCGCAACTCGCGCTCGATGTCGTCCTGCATGACCATCGGGGTGGCGCTGTAGCGGTGCCTGCCGCGGCCGGATGGCACCCGCACGAGCCTCAACTCGCTCACGTCGCGGCTGATGGTTGCCTGCGTGACGTTGATGCCGCTGCTAGCTAAGCGCTCGGCTATCTCAGCTTGGGTGGAGATGAACTCGCTCTCCACCAGGTCGACTATCAGTCGTTGACGGTGTTCCTTGCTCGCCATGCATATTCAGCCTAGCATCCGGGAAGTTATTCAGAACGAAGCGGGGCCGCCCATACGCGGACGGCCCGGTGCCAAGAAACCTCGTGTGGTCGTGCTACTTCTGCTTCAGTCGTCGTCGTCTTCGTCGAACGGCGTGCCCACCAACGGGTTCACTGGTTCAGGCTTACGCACCTCGACAAGGCGCTTGAGTTCATCGTTAGTCGGGAGGTCATCGCCCCACGCCAAGCCCGCACCGGCCTCGAACTCCTTCATGGCGACGGTAACGCTGTTCTCAAGGCTAGGCAGCACGCCTGGCTCGAGCACGGTTGGGATACCCATCTTGAGCTGCGCGGCGCGAAGCGCCACCACCATGGACAAGCGGTAACGCGAGTCAGTAAGTGAGATCAGTTTGTCGTAGCCTTCTTGAGCCATGTGCTCCTCCGAATAAGGGGCGCGCGTGGCCCCGCAACAACTAGGTAAGTAGGCGCTAGCGCCCAATCGACCTTACATGTTACCCCAAGTGCGTGTGAACTGCGCAGTAGGGCGACGCGTTTCAGTCGTTGCCGTCGTGCCCGCCGCGCAGGAACTCGGCCAGCTGTGCGTCCGTGACTAGCTTGGCGCGCGCGCGTTCGGCGCGGATGATCGACTCGAGCTCCGTGACGGCGCGTCCGACCTCGTCGTTGACGATCAAGTAGTCGAACTCGCGCAACGCGCGGATCTCTTCCCTAGCCCGCGCGAGGCGCTTCTGCATCTTCTCTTCGCTATCGGTGCCGCGCCCGCGCAAGCGCCGCTCCAGCTCTTCGAGCGATGGGGGTGCGATGAAGAGCATGACGGCTTCTGGCACGCGCTTCTTCACCTGGCGCGCACCAACTAGTTCCAGCTCGAGGAGCACGTCCTGCCCGCGCGCCAACGCTTCCTTGACGGGCGCGACCGGCGTGCCGTAGTAATCGCCGACGTAGTCTGCGTACTCGAGCAGCGCCTGGCCCGCGATCATCTGCTCGAACTGCTCGCGACCTATGAAGTAGTACTGGACGCCGTGCTGCTCGCCCGGCCGCTGACCGCGGGTGGTGGCGGAGATCGAGTAAACCATCTCGGCGAGGAACGGCGCAGCCGCGCTGCGGATGGTGTCCTTGCCAACGCCGGAGGCGCCGGTCATGACGAACAGGATCCCTCGCCGCTTGGTCGCCAGTCCGCTTGGCTGTAGCGCGTCCGCCTCGTCAGTGTCGTGGTTCACTCGCAGTGCCAGCCTCCTCGGCGCCGCCCCCGACACGCGCGCCAACCCTACGCTCTCGTCGTAGGCAGGGCGTGACTGTACCACGCACGCGCTGCGCTACCGCTCCCAGAGAGGCCGAGAAAGCGCCCACGCTTGGCGTTGGTGGCGCGGGTGCTAGCATTGAGTCCCGGGTAGGTGAACCATGGACCGCAAGTACATTTTCGTCACCGGTGGGGTGGTTTCAAGTCTCGGGAAAGGCATAACGACCTCGAGCATCGGCGCACTCCTGCGCGCGCGCGGTTACCGCGTAACGGCAGTGAAGATCGACCCGTACGTGAACGTGGACGCAGGCACCATGCGGCCATACGAGCACGGTGAGGTCTTCGTTACGGACGACGGCGCAGAAACCGACCTTGATATCGGAACGTACGAACGCTTCCTCGACGTAGACCTTGGGCGCGGCAACAACGTCACGACCGGCCAGGTCTACTTGAGCGTCATCGAGAAGGAGCGCAGGGGCGCTTACCTGTCGCAGACCGTGCAGGTCATCCCGCACGTCACCGACGAGATCAAGCGCCGCATCTTCGAGGCCGGAGACGCGGCAGAGGCCGAGATCGTGCTCGTCGAGGTCGGGGGTACGGTCGGCGACATCGAGTCGCTCCCGTTCCTTGAAGCCATCCGCCAGATCCGCTTCGAGCAGGGCAGGCACAACACCCTGTACATCCACGTCACCCTCGTCCCCTATCTCGGCACGAGCGAGGAGCACAAGACCAAGCCGACGCAACACTCGGTTGCCACGCTTAGGGGCGTCGGCATTCAACCGGACGCGCTCGTGCTTAGGTCGCAGCAGGCCGTTCCCGAGTCTGGGCGGCGCAAGATCGCGCTCTTCTCCAACGTCGCTCACGACGCCGTCTTCAACGCCTACGACGCGGACTTCGTTTACGCCGTCCCCGACATGCTCGAGCAGCAAGGCGTTGGGCGTTTCGTCGAAGAGATGCTGCGCCTCGAGCGCGTCACCCCCGAGCTGCGGGCTTGGCTCGAGGCCGTGCGCGTGCTTCGGCAACCGCAGAAGCGCGTGAACATCGCCGTGGTCGGCAAGTACGTCGCCATGCCGGACGCCTACCTCAGCCTCATGGAGGCCCTCAAGCACGCGGGAATCGCTAACCACGCCGCCGTGGACATCCACTGGGTCAACGCTGAGGACCTGGTGGAGGGGGACGTCGAGCACTTGACGAGCTTCGACGGCATCCTGGTGCCAGGCGGCTTCGGCGTACGCGGCATCGAAGGCAAGGTGCGGGCCGCTCAGGTAGCGCGCGAGGGCCGCGTGCCTTACCTCGGCATCTGCCTTGGCATGCAGGTGGCAGTCATCGAGTTCGCCCGTCACGTCGCGGAACTACGGGGCGCGAACTCGACCGAGTTCGACCAGTACACGCCGAGCGCCGTGATCGACCTCATGCCCGAACAGCTCGAGGTGGCCGACATGGGCGGGACCATGCGCCTCGGTAGTTGGCCGATGGAAGTAACGCCCGGCAGCTTGGTCGGGCAGCTGTACGCGGAGGGCGGCGCCACGCTACCTATCGTTCACGAGCGTCACCGGCACCGTTACGAGGTCAACCCCGATTACGTCGAGCGCCTCGTTAGCGCTGGCCTCGTCATCGGCGGCGTGACTCCGGGCATGGCTGGCCGCGGTCGCGGGTTGGTCGAATCCGTCGAGCTCCCTGGGCACCCGTTCTTCCTTGGCCTGCAGTCGCACCCCGAGTTCAAGTCCCGCCTCATGAGGCCAAGCCCGCCTTTCACGGGCTTCATCAGGGCCGCCGTGCAGCGCGCGTCTGGGTCGCGGCCGGAAACCAGCGCAGACGCACGGGCCTCGTGAGCGAACGTTCGCTCGTCATCGGTCTAGCAGGCGGCACCGGTTCGGGCAAGACGACCGTCGCCAAGGCGCTATTGGCCGAGGCGGGTAGTGAGAACGCGCTCCTGCTGCCGCAAGACGCCTACTACCGCGCGCAGGGTGACTTGCCCTTCGAGGCGCGCGTGCTAACGAACTACGACGAGCCGAGCGCCTTCGACTCCGAGTTACTCGTCGACCACGTCGACAGGCTCGTTAGCGGGGAGTCCGTCGAGCGGCCCGTCTACGACTTCACCGTTCACGACCGCTCCCCGAACACCCTGTACCTCGAACCGAAGCCGGTGATCATCGTGGAAGGCATCCTCGTACTGCACGATCAGCACTTGCGCGAGCGCATGCAACTCAAGGTCTTCGTCGACGCGCCGCCTGACGAGCGCTTCATCAGGCGCCTCGAGCGTGACGTCGAGGAGCGTGGCCGCAGCGCCCAGGCCGTGATCGCGCAGTACCGCAGGACGGTCAAGCCGATGCACGACCTCTTCATCGAGCCGACCAAGCAGTATGCGGACCTAGTGCTGCCTGAGGGCGGCAAGAACCGCGTAGCCCTTGAAGTCCTCGTCGACCACGTAGACGCGTACTTGCGGCGTAGCGGCAGGGGCAGGGCGTGAGTTACCGCGGCGCAGCCAAGACCGCGCGTATCGACCGCATCATGTGGCTGGTCGTCGTGTTGGCGCTCGTGCCCGCCGCGGTCCTCGCCGTGCGGCGCGTCGCGGCCGAGAGCAGCAAGGAGCAAGTCGCCATCGTCATGGACGAGCAAGCGCTCGGGACCCAAGGCGATCTCGTTGGGCTAACCAGCCTCGAGCTGGGGCTGCGTTACAAGGCGAGCGGCCTCACGGGCGTAGCGCTGTACGAGGACACCATCGAGACCCTGGCCGCGAAGGGTTACGCCGCCACGCTGCTCGGTTCCGAGCTGAAGGCGCAACTCCTCGCTAGCGGCGAGCCCGCCCCGCCGATACCTTCGAACGCCACGCTGGTAACTGCGCTCCTCCCAGGAGCGCTCGACGACCTCATCGCGAAGAACGTCCCTCAGGCGCGCTCGTTCGAGCTCGACGGTCGCACCTGGTACTTGTGGCCAGGCGACGTCAAGACGGTAATGCCCGCCGGCCCGGACACGGCGCAACTGCGGCTCTGGAAGAACGCCGGCTTCGACATCGCGTACCGCCCGCGCAACGCGCCATACTCACTGGTCGGCGCTGGCAGCGACTTCCCGGACGAGGCGACTTACCTCGTTCACGCAGGCACCCAGGTCGCTGGCTGGCCGTTCGGGTTGGATGACGTCGAAGAAGCGTCGGCTGGCTACTACACGGCCGTCATCGAAGGCACGCCGCAGAACGGCATGGCCGACTTGTCAGGCAAGGTGCCGACCGTCAGGCTCCTCAGTTTCAACCAGGATTACGTCGACAGGCGCCTACGCCCCGCCGACCTCATCGACAAGTACCTGCTGGCGGTGGAGGAGCGCAACGTGCGCCTGCTCTACCTGCGGCCGTACACGACGGTCGAGTTGGGCGACCCCATCGAGAACACGAAGAAGCTCGTCGCTGGGTTGACCCGTTCATTGGCGGCGCAAGGCTACGTCGTCGGGCCGCTCTCGGAGCTCGGCACCAGCTACGTCACGCAGGCGTGGTTACGCGCCCTGGCTGCACTCGGCGTGGCAGCGGGCGTGCTCCTCCTTGCCAGGCGCTTCCCAGCGCCGTGGGGGGCGGCTGCGCTCGCGCTCGTCGTGTTGGCGGCGCTCTTCTTCGCGGGGCCGTCGTGGGACGCGGTGGCTCTGCTCGCCGCCCTCGTCTTCCCCACCCTCGGGTACCTGACCTTCAAGGAACGCCTGCCCGCCATCCTTGGCGCGACGGCCGTCAGCCTCGCCGGGGCGCTGCTACTCGCCGCAGTTGGCAGTGAGCGCGAGACGCTGCTCGCCATCAGGCCGTTCTCGGGTGTCGGCCTGACGTTGGTCGTGCCTCCCGCCCTCTTCCTCGCCGCCTACCTCCTGCGCCAGCATCGACCGGCCGTGTGGGTCAAGCGCATGCTGGGCACCCGCATAACGTTCGGGCACGTTGCCCTTGGGCTGCTAGCGCTTGCTGCGGTAGCAGTCGTCGTGCTGCGGCGCGGCAACGACCCGGTGATCGGCGTCAGCCAGTTCGAGCTCACGTTGCGCTCCCTGCTCGGGGAGTTCGTGGCTCGGCCGCGCTTCAAGGAGCTGCTCGGCCACCCCCTCGCGTTGATCGCCTTGGCAGTGCCGGGCTGGCCAGCGTGGCTGCGTGGACTGCTTCTCACTGGTGGCGTGGTGGCGCAAGCGAGCATCCTCAACTCGTTCAGCCACTACCACACGCCCCTGCTCATCTCGCTTGAACGCACCGGGGTCGCCCTCCTCGTCGGGCTCGTGATCGGCGCCGTCGTCGCCCCACTGGCCGCCCTGGCGACGAGGGTATTGGGGCGCTGGCTCGCTGAGGCAGCGGACGAGCCGACAGAGGCGCCAGGAACCTAGCCATGAAGGTGCTCATCAGCGGCTATTACGGGGCAGGCAACGTCGGTGACGAGGCCCTCCTGTCCGGCTTGATAACTGGACTGCGAACGCGCGGCTTCACCCCAGTGGTACTGTCCGCCGACCCGCCCGCCACGCGTGCGCTACACGACGTGACGGCGTTCGACCGCGTCACGGGACTCATCCCGGCACTGCTGAGCACGCGGGCGTTGATCTCCGGCGGCGGTGGGCTGTTACAGGACGTGACGAGCGCGAGGAGCCTCGCCTACTACCTTTCGACCATGCAACTGGCTTTGCGCATGGGTAAGCGGGTGGTCGTTTACGGCCAGTCGCTCGGCCCACTGAGCAGCGCAGGCAAGGAGCGCGTGGCGCGGACATTGAAAGACGTGCCTCTGGCCGTGCGCGACGCCGAGTCGGTAACCATCGCCAACGAGCTCGGACTGAGTTGCGTGATGGTCGCAGACCCGGCCCTGCTACTCCCCACGCCAACCGACCTCGCACCCGCCAACCCAGCTGGTCCCGTCGTACTGGTGCCGCGCGGCGACCAGGACGTTCTCAACTCCGCCCTCGAGGCCTTGGCCGTGCGTTTGGCAGAGGAGGACGTGCCGTTGGCGGCGGCAGCGTTTCACCCCGTGCAGGACGCGGGCGCCGTCGAGCGCCTCGCCCGCCTCGCGCCCGGCCTCGAGGTCCGCGACGCCAGCACCCCAGTCGCCGCCCTGCGCGCGCTCGCTGGGGCCCGGTACGTCGTCTCCGTGCGGCTGCACGGCTGCATCTTGGCGGCGCGCCTCGAGATCGGCTTCGCAGGCCTGTCTTACGACCCGAAAGTGCGCGGCTTCCTTGCCCAGGCGGCAGCGCCATCGTTCCAGCGTCCGGTTGACGAGCGCGCCCTGCTGAACCTCGTGCGCGCCGCCCCACCGGTCGCCGGGCACGCTGTCGCGCACCTCGCCCGTTTGGCGGATGAGGGCATCGATTGGCTAGCAGGCAACCTTCGTGAAGCTCGGCCGCGGCGTCCGCGGCGCGGATGAGTTCTCACCAAGGCATGAGTTACCCTTACGCCGTGCGCCAGACGGACAAAGTGATCGCACCCCGCCGCTCGCCGCGCGGGAGCCGGTTGAGGCGTGCGCTTGCTCGCGCCGCGCTTGCCGGACTGCTCCTTGGCGTGCCGCTGGCGGCTGCGCAGGCGACCGAGTTCGCGCAGATGCAGGCCCTCCTCGATCAGGGTTACTACAACTCCGCCGCGCGCCTCAACGGGCCCGACCTGGTGGCGCGTTACCCGGAGAGCGGCAGGGCACATTTCCTGTATGCCCGCGCCCTCTACCTGACGGGCGACCTGGCTGGCGCAGCTTCCGAGCTCGACAAGGTCATCGCCATCGACGGCGATTCCGATCCGGGCGTCGTGAACCTGCAGGGCCTGTTGCGGGCCGCCAACGGCGACCCCGTCGGGGCGCTCAGGGCCCTACAGAATGCCTTCTTGCGCGGCCGCGACTACGAGTTCGCCATGGATTGGGGCCGCGTCGCGTGGCAGGCTGGCCGTTACCCTGAGGCCATCAGTGCCTTCGAGGCGGCGGCCACCACGGAACGCGGTCGCAAAGAGTTGTGGCCCTTCGTCGACAAGGGACGCCTACTGGTGTTCACCGGCAAGTTGCCGGAGGCGATCGCCGCGTTCAACGCCGCCATCGACGTGTTCGAGGCGACGGACCCTGGCGAGGCACGGCCAGGGAGTCCTGCGTACGTCGAGGCGTACTACCGGTTAGGTGAGGCTTACGAGCAGTTGGGGGAAGTTGATCGCGCCGAAGTCAACTACCGCGCTGCCCGCACGGCCGACCCGAACTACGGGCCGGCCATTCAGGCTCTCGATAGGTTGTCGCGGTCGTTCGAATAGCGGTTCGCGCTGTTCGCGCTTCCTCGCCTACTCCTCCGCGGCTATCGCGTACGTGACCGACACGCTTACCTGCACCGCCAACTGACCACCAGACACCGGGCTCGAGTTGTCTGCGGCCATGCTGAAACGCACGTCGTACTGCGGAGCTTGCCCACCACTGCTCGCTTCCACGATCGAAGTTGGCGCCGTGAGCTTCACGCCGGCTAAGCCGGCGAGTTGTTCCGCACGCGCCATGGCGTCGTGCATCGCCGCTGCGCGCGCGGTCGCCATCAGCTCGTCTGGGTTGGCGATGGTGTAGGTTATGCCGCCAACGCTGTTCGCCCCTGCTTCGACGGAGGCCGCCAGGAGTTCGCCTACGCTCGCCACGTCGCGCACCACGACCTCGAACTGGTGTTCTACGTGGTAGCGCTCGCCTTGTGGGTTGCCCTTGTCGTCATAGATGTCCTGGCGCCACACGTTGAAGCTGGCCGTGCGGATATCGAGCTCGGCAACGCCGCCTGCCACAAGTGCCGCACGCACCGCGCTCATGCGTGCGTCTGCGTCTTCTAGTGCGGTTCTGACAGCCTCGTTCGGTACGGACACCCCCACGTTGAGTACGGCCTGGTCTGGCTCGCCGTACGCCACGCCCGTTCCGCTCACTGTTATGCCGCCCGCGGCGACATCGCCTGCGTTTTGGGCCACCGCGCTTCCGATCGTCATGGCTGCTGCGACTCCGACGACTACTAGTAGTGAACGCAGGCCGCCTGTTGCGGCCCGCCAGGTGTTCCGCTCGCTGCTCGTTGTGCGCTGCATGTTTAGCCTCCCTGATGGTCAGTGGTTGACCGCCGCTCATGGCGGACTAGTTCCAGTAGGCCACGCACGCGCCTGAGTTGCGTTTGGCGCGCTTCATGACTGGTTAATCGCGCGGGCAGGTCAGTTGACGAGCTTGGTGCGCTTCGATTGGTAGTCGAGGAGCACGTACCGCCCTATGGTGTGCGGGGTCGTGAAGTACGCCTTCCCTTGCGTCATCGCGCTTACGCGTTGCACGAAGGCCACGAGTTCCGGATCGCGGGCAAGCATGAAGGTGTTCACTTGAATCCCGTGGCGCCTGCAGGCGTTGACCTCGCGCAGCGTGGCGCCAAGCACCAGCGGGTCGAGGCCGTAGGCGTTGCGGTACAGGCGGCCGTCCGGCAGCGTGATGGCAGACGGCTTACCGTCCGTGATCATCACGATCTGCTTCATCTCCTTGTTCTGCTGCATCAGTAGCCGTTGCGCTAGACGCAGGCCCTGCGCCGTGTTCGTGTGGTACGGACCGACTTGTGCCCGAGCTAGCCGTTCGAGCGGGATCTCTTCGGCGCCGTTATGGAAGAGGACGAACTTGACGGTGTCTCCCTTGTACTGCGTGCGGATGAGGTGAGCGAGCGCCAGCGCCACCTGCTTGGCTGGCGTGAAGCGGTCCTCGCCGTACAGGATCATGGAGTGACTGCAGTCGAGCATGACGACGGTGGCGGCGGATGAGTGGTACTCGGACTCCTGAACCATGAGGTCGCCCTCGCGCAGGTCGAGGTGGCCGCTCACTTGGGCGCGGGCCGCGGCATGCGTGAGGGTGGCAGGGACGTCGAGCGTGAGGGTGTCGCCGAACTCGTACTCCTTGCTTGCACCTACCGTCTCGATGCCCGTCGTCGAGAAGCGCGTGTCGTGGGCGCCAACGCTTGACCTGCCCGCGCCGCCAAGCACGTCCCTAAGGGTGCGGTAGCCGAGGAAGTCGATGGCCTTGTCAGTCAACTCGAAGGTCGCGCGACCCGGGTCGCTGTCGGGCGCTGCGCCGCCGCCGTGGCCGTCGCCGAACTCTTGCTCTTGGTCGCCCGGTTGCGTTGCGCGCAGGTAGCCTTCTCGTTCGAGGCGGCGCGCTAGCTCCTTGGCTGCCTCGCCGAGTTCGCTCTTCATCCAATCGCCAGCCTCTAACGCCGCCTTGATGACTTCCTCGCTAACTAGGTCGTTGTCTATCAGCGCTTGCGCGATGGCGTCGTAAAGGTCCTGCAGGCTCTGTTGGTGGTCAGGGTCAGGGTCGTACGGGTTGCGTTCGAACCCCGATTGCAGGAGGCTGTCTTGCAACATGCGCATGAGATCAGCCATGTCTAGGTCGTCTAGGCCGCCTTCGTACTTGGAGTAACGGATCACTGCCATAGTTCACCCCTGCCGTACATGCGGCGCGTTGGCGCAGCGGCTCTTGCTTCGGCCATACGCCTGCCGGGCGCCGGGCGCCGCGCGTTGCGCGTCAGTTCCACTTGACCCTGTGGTTGGACTCTCCGCCTTCTGAGGCGGAGTACCCGAGTTCCTCGCTGCGCCCTATGAGCTTGCGGGCGTGGAGGCCCTCGAGCACGAACTCAGCGGCGACAAGCTCGAGTTCCCGGCTCGCGTCGTCCGCACCGGCGCCCGCTGCCTGCGGCTCGCCTGCGGTCACCTCGCGTGCTAGCTCGAGCAGGCCGGGAACGGAAGCTAGCTGTGGTTGCCAAGCGCCGCTTGCGAGGTGCCCTGGCAGGCGCAGGTTGTTGCCTTCCTCGAAGTGTTCGACCACGGTGGCTGGGTCGAGGCCGCCTGAGCGCCGGGCGTACACCTGCCCGATGGCGCGCCTAACGATCTCGCGCGCGACGGCCTCCGAGCCCTTCAGTTCGCCTTCGTACTCGAGTTCGATCTTCCCCGTGACGGCGGGCAGCGCGCCGTAGAGGTCGGAGATGCGCGCCATGCCTGGCCCCCCGACTGTCAGGGAGCGT
The DNA here is from genome assembly GCA_937907415.1 of uncultured Trueperaceae bacterium. The sequence goes on along the minus strand of CALCHY010000335.1, from coordinate 2,936 downwards.
TGCTCAGCTGAGCTGACGACGTTCTCGAGGAGGCTGATCGGCAGGCGTTGCGACACCCCAGAGTGCTTGTCCACGCGCGGGTCTATGCGAGCCTGGAACGCCACTTCCTCGACGGCCTCCGCGACGAAGCTCGGCACGACCACGCCTTCCTCGCGATCAGTCCACGCTTCTTGACTGGTGATGGCCATGCCGTCCTCGACCGTTGCGGGGTAGTGGGTGCGTACTTCACTGCCGATGCGGTCCTTGAGTGGCGTGATGATCTTGCCGCGCGCCGTGTAGTCCTCCGGGTTGGCGCTGAACACGAGGAGCACGTCGAGCGGGAGGCGCATTGGGTAGCCCTTGATCTGCACGTCACCTTCTTGCATGACGTTGAAGAGCGCGACTTGCACCTTGCCTGCGAGGTCAGGGAGTTCGTTGATAGCGAAGACGCCGCGGTTGGCGCGCGGGAGCAGCCCGAAGTGGACGGCACGCTCGTCACCCAGCCGCGTGCCTAGCCTAGCTGCCTTGATCGGGTCGATGTCACCCACGATATCGGCCACGGTGGTGTCTGGCGTTGCCAGCTTCTCGACGTAACGGTGATCACGGCTGAGCCACGCGATGGGCGTGTCGTCTCCATGCTGGGCTAGGAGCTCCTTGCCCTCTAACGAGAGTGGGGCGAACGGGTCGTCACGCAGTTCCGTGCCTGCGATGTACGGCACGGCGGGGTCCAGCAGCGTTACCAGTTGGCGCAAGATGCGCGTTTTCGCCTGGCCACGGAGGCCGAGCAGGATGAAGTTGTGGCGGCTGAGTAACGCGTTGACGACTGCCGGCACGACGGTGTCTCGGTAGCCGAGGACGCCCTCGAAGAGGGGGTCATGGCGCTGCAGCGCGGTGACGAGGTTGGCGCGTAGTTCGTCTCGCACGCTGCGGCCCGCCAGGCGCTCCCAACGCGTGCCGCGCAGACCAGCCAAGGTAATGGGCAGTTCTTCTGAAAGACGGTCGTTTACCGTCCTGGACGATGTTGCGGTGGTTCTGGGCGTTGACATGCTGCATGCTAGCACCGAGAAATGAGCCGCTCCCTGCAGGCTTGGCGTGGGGCCTAGTGCCTGTAGGCACCAGTCCAAGGCCATGGGACGTGAGACGTTCGCACGTGCAAGCATCGCCTAGAGCGCCCGGCATAAAAATCTGACCCTGCGTGGGGGATCGCAGGGTCAAAGAGAGGAGATGGTGGAGGGCCTGAGCCCTCACCTTGGTTCCTAGGGGGAGGAACCACGTTCAGGTTACTACAAGCGTGGGTAACTGTCACCAAGCGGCGCCTGCGCAGCGCGATGGTAAGTTCCGTCATGCCCGCTATCCGCAACGCCGAGATCATCACCGTTGGCACCGAGCTCCTCCTAGGAGAGATCGTCGACACGAACAGCGCCCGCATAGCAGCGGACCTGGCCGCCGTCGGTGTCGACGTCTACTGGTCATCACGGGTCGGCGACAACAAGGCGCGCATAACGCACGCGCTGCGTGCAGCTCTGCAACGGAGCGACCTCATCGTACTTACGGGCGGATTAGGCCCGACGGACGACGACCTCACGCGCGACGCCGTTGCCGAAGTCCTTGGCGAGGAGCAGCGCGTCGACCCTGAGCTCGAGGACTGGCTCCGCACACGCTTCGCGAACAATGGCCGAACCATGCCAGAGTCGAACTTGCGCCAGGCGAACGTCATCCCGTCGTCCGAGGTGCTGCCCAACCCGGTCGGTACGGCGCCTGGGTGGCTGGTGCGCCTGAGTTTGGATGGCGTGGAGCGCTTCATCGTCACCCTGCCTGGGCCGCCGCGGGAACTCGATCGCATGTGGCAGAACGAGGCTCTCCCCCGCCTGCCGTTACCGACGAGCAAGCTGTTCGTCCACACGTTCAAGACGATCGGGGTTGGAGAGTCAAGCGTGGCTGAGACGCTAGGGGCGCTCACTGACCAGGGCAACCCGAGCGTCGCGACTTACGCCAAGGTCGACGGCGTGCACGTACGCGTCGCCGCCAAAGCCAGTGACGCCGAGCAGGCGGCGGCGCTGGCCAAGCCGACCGTCGCGCAGGTGGCGGCCCTCCTGGGCGACGCCGTGTGGGGCAACAACGGCGACGACCTCCCCAGCCTCGTGCTCGCAGGCTTGCGCTCGCGCGGCAAGCGGCTCGCCGTGTTCGAGGGCAGCACCGGCGGCGTGCTCACGGGTTACCTCGTCGGAGCTGACGACGGTGTCGATCAACTAGCGAGACCCAAATCGCTCCTCGGCAGCGCCAAACCGCCAATACGACCGTCCGGAGCGGTAAGCGGTAGCGTGATAGCATGCGACGTGGAAACCATGAGAGCGCTTGGGGTTGACATGCGACTTCTGCAGAAACTGCCTTCCGGGGCAGTCGAAGTAGTAGTGGCATTGGCGGCCGCGATCCGGGCGTTCTTCAAGGCGGACCTTGGCATCGCCAACTTTGGGCCATGCACCCCAGCGTTGGTCGCCTCGCAATACTTGAATTTTGACGAACGAAGCGCCAAGGAAGACGGCGGAGCTGCAGTGAGCCTGCCTCCCCAAGGGGGGCACGGCTCGGCTGCGCCCACCGCCGTCGGCGCCAAACCGGTTGAGGAAGAGCGCCTGCGAACACAGGTATTCATCGCTATAGCTAGTGAGTCTGGTACCTCAGTGAGAACCCTCGACCTGCCGCCACTCGGCGGGCCGTGGCAACGCGAGAGAACCGCGTTCACCAGTCTGCACCTCCTCCGGTCGGCGTTGCGCTAAGCAGTGCTCGCGGCGCGGCAGCGATGCCGGGCATGCCGCTCGCAGCACGGCGACCACCGGGGTAGACCTGTCACAGGTCGTCCCCTATTCGGATGGAGGATGGCGGAATCATGGAAGACCAGCGCAAGAAGGCCTTGGATGCGGCTTTGTCGCAGATTGAGCGGCAGTTTGGTCGTGGGGCGA
>CALCHY010000334.1 GCA_937907415.1 uncultured Trueperaceae bacterium | reverse complement strand
GTGAAAGTCATGCCAGACGCCATCGTGGCGTCCCTCACCAACCTCAACGCAGACGCCAAAGGCGTCGTCAAGGTGCCGCTAGCCAGCACCGAGGTGCACGCGGTGATAAGTGCGATAAGGGACGCCCAGACTGCCCTCGGGCGGACGACGGGCATAACGGGCGCGCGCCTAGCTGGTCTCGGGGTCAGCCTCCCCGGCGTAGTCGACAACTCCACCGGGTTCGTCAGGCACTCCGACCTGCTCGGGTGGCGGCGAGTGCAACTCGCCGACCTCTTGCGCGAGGAACTCGGCCTCGCCACGCTCGTCGAGAACGACGTCAACGCCCTTGCCGCCGCCCACGGCTGGTTCGGGCTGGGGAGGGAGCACGACTCCTTCCTCACCGTGACGCTAGGGCGCGGCGTCGGCCTCGGCATCGTCATCGGCGGCGGCCTCTACCGCGGACCTCGTGGGGGTGCGGGCGAACTAGGGCACACACGTTGCGCTAGCCTCGGCATGCGCGTCATGGCGCCAGAAGCCGTCACACTCGAGGAGCGTCTCGGAGACGCAGCCCTCCTCAACCAGGCGCGTCGCCTTACGTCCGAACTAGGGAAAGACGCCAAGCCTGGCGACCTGACGGCCCTGGCGGCCGCCGGTAACGAGGCGGTGCTCGACCTGCTCGCGGACGCGGGCGAGCTCCTCGGCATAGCCCTCAGCGACCTCGTCAACCTCTTCGCGCCGACGCTAGTGATCCTCGGCGGCGAGGGGCTGAGGAACGCGCCATATTTCCTGCCATTCGTGCGGCCCGCCCTCGCTGAGCATGCCTTCGGCGGCCTAGCAGAAGACCTCGAACTCCAGGTCGACACCTGGGGTGACGACGCGTGGGCCCGCGGCGCCGCCGGACTGGCGGCCGCGCGTTTCTTACAGGTAGCCACCGTGCCGCTCCAAATGACACGGCTACACATGGGTAGCGCGCGATGACGCGCTCAGCACAAGGCGAGTACCTTCCGGCCATGAGGCTGGCGAAGGCATAGGAGGCAGGCATGCGCAAGACTGCAAGACTATTGGCCACGGTCACGCTGGCGCTGGCGCTCGGTAGCGCAGCGTTCGCCCAGACCATCAACTACTTCTCGTTCACGGCGGGCTCGGACAAGATCGACACCCTCGAGGCGCTGATCAAGGTATTCGAGAGCGAGAACCCCGGCATCAAGGTCAACTACACGACCGCCGACTTCGGCTCGTACTTCACGAAGCTACAGACGGACTTCGCCGCCGGCACCGCAGCCGACGTGTTCGAGCTCAACTATGAGAACTTCGTGACCTTCGCGTCGCGCGACACGCTACTCGACCTCGGTGACTACCTGGACACCAGCTCGAACGTCACAGACAGCACCTTCTACCCGGCCGCACTGAACGCCTTCAGCTACAACGGCCAGCAGCTCGGTTTGCCGATCACGTTCTCCACGGTGTTGCTCTACTACAACAAGGACCTCTTCGACGCCGCGGGCGTTGGCTACCCAACGGACGCCTGGACGTGGGACGACGTGATCGCCGCCGCCAAGGCCATCACCAACCCAGCCAAACGCGTCTGGGGCATCTCGCAGCCCGTGCAGTTCTGGGAGTTCTACAAGGTGGCCGCGCAAGCAGGCGGCGGCCTGACCGTCACCCCGACCGTGCAGATCAACACGCCTGAGAACCTCGCAGCGGCGCACTACCTCGTCGACAAGGTAACGGTTGACCACGTCATGCCAACCGACGCCGAGATGAGCGGCGTCGGCGACACCGACATGTTCCTCAACCAGCAACTCGGCATGATCGTCACGGGCGTGTGGATGTTCGACCAGTTCAGCAACGACGCCACCTTCAACTGGGACGTCGCTGTCGAGCCAGGCGGCGCCAACAAGGCGACCCACTTCTTCTCCAACGCGGCCGTGGTCTCCCGCACGAGCAAGCAGCCGGAGGCGGCATACAAGTGGGTTGAGTTCTTGGCCTCCAACCCGGCCGTCGTTCAGGCGCGCATCGAGACGAACTGGGAACTCTCCGCCCTCTCGCTCGAGCAGGCCGACACCCTCGCCGCTTACCTCGCGAAGCCGATCCCCGCGAACCGCAAGGCCGTCTTCGAGTCCCTCGAGTTCGCCGTCAACCCGCCCGTCATCGAGAACCAGCCGCTCCTCTCCGACGTCATCAACCAAGAGCTAGAGGCCGCGCGCCTCGGCGCCAAGACCGTCGAGCAGGCCCTCATCGACGCCCAGAAGCGCGTCGAGGAGCTCGTCAAGAAGTAGCGCCACCAAACCGGCGCCGCGGCCACGAGCTGCGGCGCCGGACCGATGTCCAGAAGCATCTCAACGCCGACCTAAACGCACCACCAGGCGACTGTCACGGAGGCCGAGTTCGTATGATCGTGCACGACCCCTCGGGCATCGACGACCCATACAAGAGCACCCCTAGCGAGCGCTTCCCGCGCTACCCGAGGCCAGACGACGCCGTCCAGGTCAACTTCCGAGTGCCGCACGGAGCGGCTGCGGCCTGGGCAGAAGTGACGCACGCGACCCCCGGCGCACCCGCAGTCACCAAGCGCGTGGACGCCAGGCGCGGCGTGGGCGACACGTGGAGTGTCGACCTCGGCACCGCCGCCGCCGGAACGGTGCGCTACACGCTGTTCGCCCAACCCGCAGCGGGCGTCGGGGCCAACACCCAGGCAGGCCCGTTCTCTTACGACCTCGGTGTTTGGCGCGAGGTCACGGGTATCTCAAGTTATTCGGCACGGCAAGGCGGCGTGGAGTTCACCCTGAACACCACGCACGCACCGGCATATCTAACGCTGACCTTTCCCACGCGGGGCGCCTGCAGGCTGAGCCTGGCGCGCGCGACCACGTCGAGTCCACCGCAGTCCGGCGACGGCCCAGCGGTCGAGGACACGGGCGCCGCGTTCACCGTCAGCTCCCAAGGCATGCGGCTCGTGCTCGACAAGCGCTCGCTTGCCGTAACGGCCACGCTCGAGGGCGCGAGCGAACCCGTCTTTCACGGCAGCCTCGCCACTCGCTGGCTCGAGCGCGGCAACGACCAGCCCACCAGCGTGGAGTTCTCGTTCCAGACGCAAGAAGGCGAGGCGCTTTACGGCCTAGGTGAGCGCTTCGTCAACGCGGACCGCAACGGTGAGCGCTGGGACGTCCGCGTGTACGAGGAGTACAAGGAGCAAGGCAAACGCACTTACATCCCCGTGCCGTTCCTCGTATCCGAACGCGGGTACGGTCTGTGGCTCGACGCCGCTGAGCCGAGCGACTTCGACCTCCGCACCTCCGAAGCCAAGGTCGCTCTCGACCGCATGACGCTAGGGCCTGACGGTGCGCCGCGGTCGCTGCTCGAGCTCGTCATCTTCGTCGCAGACGAACCGTACGGCGTTACAGCGGCCTTCACGCGCCTCACCGGCACCGCAGCTGTGCCGCCCGCCTGGGCGTTCGGGCCGTGGATGTCCTCCAACTCCTGGAACTCGCAGGAGCGGGTAACGCAGGAGGTCGACCGGACCCTGGCGGAGGGTGTGCCTGCCAGCGTGGTCGTCATCGAGGCGTGGAGCGACGAAGCCACCTTCTACATCTTCAACGACGCTGAGTACGACCCCAAGCCAGGCGGCGAGGCGCTCACGCTGTCCGACTTCCGCTTCACCGGCCGCTGGCCGGACCCGCAGGCCTTCATCGACCACTGCCACGCCAACGGCGTACGCGTGGTCCTGTGGCAGATCCCAGTTCACAAGCTCGTCACGGAGCCTCACGCTCAACATGACGCCGACGGCGCCCACATGATCGACCGCGGCCTCGGCATCATGCAGGCAGACGGCAGCCCGTACCGCAACAAGGGCTGGTGGTTCACTGACGCGCTCATCGCGGACTTCAGCAACCCTGAGACGCGCGAGTGGTGGTTCGCCAAGCGCCGCTACCTGTTCGACGAGCTCGGGATAGACGGCATGAAGACGGACGGAGGCGAGCACCTGTGGGGCCGCGACCTGCGTTCATTCGACGGACGGCGCGGCCTGGAGCTCTTCAACACCTACGCCAACGACTACGTCGGCGCCTATCACGAGTTCGTGCAGCGGGCATCCGGCGGAGACGGCGTTACGTTCTCCCGGGCTAGTTACACGGGGGCGCAACGCCACCCGATCCACTGGGCAGGCGACGAGGACAGTACCTGGAGCGCGTACCGCGCATCTGTCAAGGCCGGGTTGTCTGCTGGCGTCAGCGGGGTGTCGCTGTGGTCGTGGGACCTGGCGGGCTTCAGCGGTGAGATCCCTCCCGTCGAGCTGTACGTGCGTTCGACGGCGATGGCCACCTTCAGCCCCATCATGCAGTACCACTCCGAGGGTCACGGCGCAGCCGACAACCGTGACCGCACGCCGTGGAACATCGCCGCACGGCACGGCGACGAGCGCGCTTTGAGCGTTTATCGCGCATACGCGCAGCTGCGCATGCGCCTCGTCGACTACCTTCACGCCGAGGCCGTAGCCGCCGCAGAGCTCGGCGTTCCACTGATGCGCTACCCGGCGCTGGAGTTCCCAGAAGCCCACGAGTTCCTGGCCGCGGACGAGTACGCCTACTTGTTGGGCCGCGACCTCCTGGTTGCGCCCATCACGGAGAAGGGCTGCGGAACACGCGAGGTGCGCCTCCCACCCGGACGCTGGGTCGACTTGTGGTCAGGCAGCGAGCTCGAGGGCGGGCGCATCTTCAACGCCGCCGCGCCCCTCGAGGTCATCCCGGTCTTCGTGAGGGCAGGAAGCGCGCGCCTCGACCTCCTGTTGCGCGCGGTCGCGGAGTTCCGGCCGCAGGCAGCCGGGTAGGGCGTGTACGAGCGGGGCTGGCGACGCTTCGGGGTGCTGGCGCTCTTCCTTGGCCCGAGCGTGATCGGTCTGCTGATCTTCACGATCGGGCCGATGCTTGCCTCTCTCGGCCTGTCGTTCACGAACTGGGACCTGCTGACGCCGCCCAAGTTCGTGGGAGGCGGGAACTACCAACAGTTGATGAGCGACAAGGAGTTCTGGCACACGCTCAAGAACACGTTGAAGTTCCTCGTCGGCTACGTGCCGCTCGTCATAACCATCGGGCTGCTAATCGCCGTGCTGCTCAACAGCAAGATCCCATTCAAGCAGGGTTTCCGCGTCATGTACTTCGTGCCGGTCGTCACGTCGTGGGTAGCCGTCGCGCTCGTGTGGAAGTGGCTCTTCAACCCGGTGTACGGACTCATCAACAACGGGCTCGGCTTGCTTGGGTTGACGGGACCAGCGTGGCTCTTCGACCCCAACTGGGCGATGCCGGCCATCATCCTCACGAGCGTCTGGAAGGACACCGGCTTCATCATGGTCATCCTGTTAGCTGGACTCCAGGGCATACCGCGCGAGTACTACGAGGCGGCGAGCATCGACGGCGCCAACCGTCCGCAGAGCCTGTGGGCCATAACGCTGCCGCTCCTAACGCCGTCGCTGATCTTTTGCCTCAGCATCAGCCTCATCGGTTCGTTCCAGGTGTTCGATCAGGTCTACGTCATGACTGAGGGCGGGCCAGCCGGCGCGACGATGACCATGGTCGAGCGCATCGTGGCGCACGCCTTCTCGTACAGCAAGATGGGGTACGCGTCCGCCTGGTCGTGGGTGCTGTTCGTCATGATCTTCGCCGTCACGTACTTCTTCTACCGCCTCAACAAGGCTCGGGCATGAAGCGGCGCAAGTTCCCCTGGCGCATCGGCGTGCTCACGGTGATCGCGCTCGCTGGCGGTTTAGCTATGGTCACGCCGTTCGTGTGGGCCATCGCAACGTCGCTCAAGCCCAGCGGCGCCCTCCTCAGCCTGCCGCCTCAACTCGTGCCAAGCGAACCGACGGTGGCGGCCTACACCAGGGTGCTCACGCGCTTCCCGTTCTTGCGGGTGTTCGGCAACTCCTTGCTGGTCGCCGCGACGACGACCCTAGGCCAGCTGGTGGTGTGCTCGATGGCCGGCTACGCGTTCGCGCGCTTCAACTTCAGGGGCCGGGACGCGCTCTTCGCCGTCTACCTAGCCACCCTCATGGTGCCGTTCGCCGTGATCATCACGCCGCTCTTCATCCTGGTCACGAAGATGGGCTGGGCGAACTCATACGCTGGCCTCATCGTTCCCGGAATGTTCAGCGCCTTCGGCACCTTCTTCATGCGTCAGTTCTTCCTGTCCATTCCGCGCGAGTTGGAGGAGGCCGCCACCATCGACGGGGCGGGCACCTTCGCTACCTTCCTGCGCGTCGTCCTACCCATGACTGGTCCGGCAGTCGCGACGTTGACGGTGCTGTCTTTCATGGGGTCGTGGAACAACTTCCTGTGGCCGCTACTCATCATCAACGACCGCAACCTGATGACCCTGCCGGTTGCGCTCTCGGCGCTTCAGGGACTCTACCCAGGGCAGACGCAGTGGAACGTGGTCATGGCCGGGACGGTGCTGGCCACCATCCCAACCATCCTCGTCTTCCTAGTCGCGCAGCGCTGGGTGATCGAGGGCGTGGCTGGGTCTGGAGTAAAGGGGTGACGTGACGGACGTCAAAGCGGACATACGGCGCCTGGTGAACGCGCAGGACAGAAGCGGGGCCTTCTCGGCGGGAGCTGGCTTCTCGCAGTACGGGCAGTCGTGGCTGCGTGATGGGGCGTTCATAGCTCACGCCCTCGACTTGGCAGGGGAGCACGAAAGCGCTGCGCGTTTCCACGGCTGGGTCGCCAGCTGCATCCTCCCCCTGAGCGGCCACGTTGACCGGTTGATCGGGGCGCGCGCCGCGGGTGAGCCCATCAGTGAGTTCGAGTTCCTCCCGGCGCGCTTCGCCGTCAGCGGCGAGTGGGTGCGTGACGGTTGGCCGAACTTTCAACTAGACGGCTACGGGCAGTGGCTGTGGAGCTTAGCCGCCCACGCGCGCGCCACGGGCACTGACGACCTGGCGGATGAGGTGGCGGCGACCGTTGAGGTCGTCGTGCGCTACCTGGCGGCCTTCTGGAACGAACCCTGTTACGACTCGTGGGAGGAGCACCGCAGCCAACTGCACACGGCCACGCTGGCGTCCGTGGCGGCCGGCTTGCGAGACATCGCGCTGGTGGTTCCGGCGGTGGCCGCCACCGCCGGCGCGGTGGCGCAGGCCGCCCGCGACTTCCTCTTCCAAGAGTGCATAGTTGACGGGACGTTCGTGAAGCATGTGCGCAACCCAGCGGTGGACTCAGCGCTCCTCTGGCTTGCAACGCCCTTCGACATCGTGCCGGTGTCAGACCCGCGCATGGCGGCCACGATGACGCGCATAGAGCAAGAGCTTCTTGGCGGAGGCCTGCGCCGCTACGCCGCAGACACCTACTACGGCGGCGGCGAGTGGGTGTTGCTGACCGCCTGGCTAGCTTGGCACCGGCGGCGCGCCGGACGCCCAGCGGAAGCAGATGCGCTACTCGAGTGGGTGGAGGCGCAACGCGACCCTGACGGCGGGCTGCCAGAACAAGTCCCTGGCGCCGACGCCCACCCGTTCTTCCTAGAACATTGGACTAGCTGCTGGGGGCCGTCTGCCAAGCCCCTGCTGTGGTCGCACGCCATGGTCGTCGCAGCGCGCCTGGAAGGGGCCGGAGGCAACCATTAAGGTTCCATGTAGGCCAGAACGTGCATTCTCCGGAGAAATGTCGTAACCTGGGTCGTTCCCAGAAAGCTGTAAGGTTTTCTCGTAACTCGGGCCGCGAGGCTCGGAAATTCAAGCGCTAAACCAGTTTTAGCAGTCAGGCAAGACATCATGGCAACAGGCAAAGTCAAGTGGTTCAACGGCGAAAAGGGCTTCGGCTTCATCGAGCAGGACGACGGCGGCAAGGACGTCTTCGTTCACTTCTCCGCCATCCAGGGTGAGGGCTTCCGTAACCTTAACGAGGGCGACGAGGTCGAGTTCCGCGTCGAGCAGGGCCAGAAGGGCCTCCAGGCGGCGAACGTCACCGTCACGAAGGCTGCGGGCCGCTACTAACTTCTAGCTTTTCAGCGCGGCGAGCGCACGGCCTAGGCTAGGCGCGCACCGCGGATTACCTTCAAAGTAATGGGGCCCCACCGATCAAGGTGGGGCCCCGTTCTGTTTTGGGCGGGTCGTCAGTAGCTGCCGAGGCAGTCTCCTACGTTCCACACGAGCACGCCCTTGCCCGGCAAGTTGAGGGCGATCTTGCCGGTCTGGTCAGGCGTTACGGGGAAGCGCAGTAGCGTCACGCGGCTGGCGGCGTGCGTCTCGACGAGGCCGATCACTTCTGGGCGTACCCCTTGGCCTTCGACCGCGAGGACCGAGGCGGACCCGAGCATGGCGCTCGGCAGCTCTGCGGCGGTGGTGCTCTCATGCACGAGCATGACGATGCCTGTGCTCGCCGACCAGTCCCCCGCGGCGCTAGCTAGCAAGCTGGCTTCGGCGGCTGGCGTGACCCAAGTGGCCTCGACCTCGATGTCGACGCCGGCGTAGGTCACGTGAGTTGATTGCGTGAGGTCTGCGGCCACGCCGCCGCCCGTTTGGGCTGGCGCGAGGCCGATGACCAGGGCCGTGAGTAGCGCGGCGGCGAGTACGAGCTGCCGGATGGTTTGCGGGTTGGGGTGCTTCATGTGGCGGCCTCCGGGGTTGGCATGCCTGATGTGGGCGACTGCACCACTCAACCTTGCTCCCGCAGGG
>CALCHY010000333.1 GCA_937907415.1 uncultured Trueperaceae bacterium | reverse complement strand
AGCCGAGCAGGTGCAGGTTGGAGTCGGCGTAGTCGATGACGCGCGTACCGTCGGGGCCGACCACGTAAGCCGCGTTGACGCGCCACTCGAGCGGCACGGTCCAGTCGTAGGCCGGCGTGCCGCTGGCAACCTCGTAACGCTCGAGCGGCATGGTCTCGGCCAGCACGTCGTGCGTCTCACGCACGCCAGCGCCGGTCAAGCTGCGCGCTAGGGGCCAGAGGCGGTCGAAGGTCGCTTCCAGCCAGGCGCGCTCCAGCTCTGCGCTAGTGGCGGCACCGCTCACACGGTTATCTCGCCGCGCTCGCGCTGGTCGGCGCTGGTCGCCGCCCGCGCTCCGGGCACGAGGTCGAACAGCTCGGCGGCGCCAACTCGCTGACGGTCGGCTTGCGCCCTCAGTCGTTGCCGTAGAGCCGCGCCAGAGTTGATGTGGTCGAGGGCAACAGCTAAGACGTCAGGCACCGCCGCCGTTAGGTCAGAGGCGTCCGCCCGCGGTTGCGGTAGGCCGAACTCCTCAGCCAAGCCTTTCAGCTTGTGTGAGTTGGTGCTCAGCGGCACGAACGGCGTTCCCCCGAGCAGCCCGAAGATGGCAGGATGCCACCTCCCGCCAACGTACGCCCGCGCGCCGGCCAACAGGTCGACGGCTTGTTGAACTGGGGTCGCCAGCCCAACCAGCGGGAGGCCGTTGTCGGCGGCCAAACGCCTGAACACGCGCTCGTCTGGCACGTCAGAAGCGGTGAGCAGTACTCCGACTCCGGCCTTCCTCAGCGCCGCTACAAGCGCTGCATACCCGGAGCTGGCCTGCTGCAAGCTGGCCGTGCGGGAGAGCAGCGCACTACCCCCGACGGCGACGTAGGGCTCGGCAGGGTCGAAGCGTGCGCTGTCTGGCCATACGTCGAAGTACCCTGGCCGCCTCACGACGTCGAACCAGGTCTCCCCAGTGACGGGGTGGTAGCTGAAGGCGGCGTCTGGCACGGCGAGTCCAGATGCCAGGAACGGCGTGCAGGAGGCCAGTGAGAGGCGGTCGCGGAACGCGACGAGGTCAAGGCGAGGGTAGATGTGCTCCGCGAGCTCGCGCATGGTCGGGTCGGCGAGGTCGGCGGTGTGGTTGACGAAACCGACCCACTTCCGGAGCCGCACCTTGGCCACGTACGCGATGAACATGAGGGCCTTGCCGAGGCGTTGCGCGCCGTATATGGCCCCCTCGCCGTTGATGACGACTCCGTCCGCTTGGCTGAGGCGCGCAAGCACGCTCTCTAGGATCGCGCCTCCGAGCATGGCGTTGGCGGCGGCGTCCAGACCAGCGGCGACCTTCGGCACCACGTCGGGCAGGCGCGGCCTCACCTTGTCGAACGCCGACGAAGCAAGGTTCCTGAAGTACGGCCTGCGCGGCGTGTGCTTGTCCAACCACTCTGCCGTCCGCCGCCAGGAGCGGCGGTCGGCAGGTGTGAAGCCCTGAAGCTCTTCCAGGTAGACGCTCGAGACGATCTCGTGCCCGGCGCGCTCTAGGCCGTCCTTGAGGGCGCGGCTCGTAGCTCGGCAGCCCCAGTTCGGGTTGTGGCTGGTGTCGTTGACTAGGCATACGCGCATGGTTGGGGGGCTACCTGGTCGCCTCCGCCACGACTTCGGCCACGATGTTCCCGGCCGCATGCAACGACTCAACTGACAGGGTGGGGTGCACTTGGAACATGAGCGACGTGTCGCCAAGCTCGTGCGCGACGGGCAGCGGCCTGGTTGGGCCCGTTGATGACGCACTGAACGCGAGCTCGCGGTAGATCTCGCTGCAGCTGCCGACGAGGACGGGCACTCCGGCATCGTAGATGGTGGTCTGGATGCGGTCACGCGACCAGCCCGGCCTCAACGCCTCCGGGCGCACGTAGGCGTAGAGCTTGTAGTACGAGTGGCGCGTGCCCTCCGGCGGCCGCGGCACGCGCAGCGCGCTGAGCGGCTCGAGGTACGAGCGCAGGATGTCGGCGTTACGCCGCCTGGTGGCGACGGACTCGGCTAGCCGCGCGAGCTGGATGCGCCCGATGGCCGCCTGCATCTCCGTCATGCGCCAGTTCGTGCCGAACGACTCGTGGAGCCAGCGGTACCCGCTCGGGTGCTTGCGGTTGAACACCGCGTCGTAGCTCTTGCCGTGGTCCTTGAACGCCCACGCCGTCTCCCAGCCGTGCTCCTCGTCAAGGGCTAGCAGCCCACCCTCACCGCCCGTGGTCATGATCTTGTCTTGGCAGAAGGAGAAGGCAGACGCGTGCCCGAGGCTGCCGACGGGCTTGCCCTTGTACTCGGCGCCATGAGCTTGAGCGCAATCCTCTATCACGGCGAGGCCGTGCTCGGCAGCTAGGTCGTTTATCGGGTCCATGTCGGCTGGCCAACCGGCTAGGTGCACGACGATGATGGCGCGCGTGCGGGGAGTGATCACCGGCGCGATCGTCTCAGCGGTGATGTTGCCGCTATCAGGGTCGACGTCGGCCAGCACGGGCGTCGCACCGCGCATGATGGCGGCGCTGGCGGAAGCGATGAAGGTGCGCGGTGACGTGATCACCTCCGCGCCGGGCCCGATGCCAAGCGCAACCAACGCCAACTCGAGCGCCACCGAACCGTTCATCACGGCTACGGCGTGGCGCCGTCCGAGTGAGGCCGCGTACTCGCGTTCGAACGAGAACACTTCCTGACCCGTCCACTGGTTGACCTTGCCAGAGGCGAGGACGCGCTGCACCGCAGCGATCTCGCTGTCGTCGTACTGAGGCCAGGGAGACCAAGCCGACTCAAGCACGTGGTGGGTCAACTGCGACATACGCTCACTCCTTCTTTGCCTCGTCGGCGGTGATACGCGTAGCCAGCAGGCGTTCGCGCAGGGTCAGTGTCAGTGCGCCCCCGTCGGGCGTGCCGATCAGGCGCTTGACGCTCGCAACGGCTGTGCGCCAGATGGTGGTCAGTTCGAGCGCAAGCGAGCGGTCCTCCACGTGGACCATCGCGTAGCTCACCTTGGCTGGGACGAGGACGTTGAGGTAGAAGTCGTCAGGGTCGGAGGCGCCAACGAGCAGTCCCTCCTCGTCGACGAGTTCGAGGCTAGCCACCGACGTCAGCCCGGGCAGGACAGTGAGCACGCGCTTCATCTCAGGGGTGTAACCGGCCACTACTTCAGGGACATCTGGGCGCGGACCGACGAGGGCCATCTCGCTAGTTGGCCGGCGAACGCGCGCGTTAGCGCGGTCGAGCCGTGGCT
>CALCHY010000332.1 GCA_937907415.1 uncultured Trueperaceae bacterium | reverse complement strand
AGGCCGGTAGAGACCCGGAGGGCCCGGCGCTGCCACGCCGGAATCCCGGGTGTTGCCCGCACCGGTTGAGATCACCGGCCTCTCCTCAGACGAGAGGGAGCTACTGCTCGCCTGCCACCGCGCCCGCCACCGCGGCTAACACCTGAGTCGTTATTACGTCTCTGACGTGCTCGTCGCTTACGCTGGCGCGGCCATCGCCGGCTTGTCCGCCGTAGTTGCCGAAGCTCGCGTGATTGGCACCTGCGATCTCCACGAAGGTGGCAGTGGCCGGTAACAGGTGCGCGGCATCACGGACCTTCTGCGGCGTGCTGAGGCCGTCCTCGCTCCCGCTGACGCTCAAGGCTGTGAGGCCCAGTTGCGAGGGATCGTTCGCGCAGTAACTCCCGAAGAGGATGAGACCCCGTACCTGCGGTTTGGTAGCGTACTGGCACGCCCGCACCCCACCCAAGGAGTGGCCTCCAACGAACCAGGTCGTCACGCCTGGCGCTTCCGAAGTGAACCTGCTCAGCGGCCTAAGGTCGAAGAAGGCTAGGTTGAGAGTCGGTTTCGTGATTACCACCGTGAGGCCGCCCTCCTCGACCGCCGCCGAAAGCTTGTAGAGGTAAGCGGCGGGTGCGACCTTGGCGCCCGGGATGAACACCAGGCCCACGCCAGACGCTCGGCCTCGGGGGGCCATGACGATGGCAGCACCGTTCTCGGTGATCGTGATCCTTGGGTTCGTCATCACAGCCCCCAGAGGTTGGCTTTCGGCTGGCATGACGCCAGTCTCGGCCCACGCAACGAAACCGATGATGATGACGACGATCAGGCTGGCTAGCCCGAGCAGCACGGTGCGCGTGGTTCGTGCCGCCCGCGACCTGGTGCGCCTACGTCGCTGCGCTGGGTATGCGGTCATGCCTCCATCATCCTCTCTCCGTCGTTAGCGCCGCGTAAAGTTGCAGCCGCGGCCCGTGGCGGCGCAGCTGATTAGGCGCCGCGGTCCAGGTGGGGTTGGCCCACGCAGCAGTGGCCGGTCCAGATGACCGGCCACGCAAGCGAGGGCTCAAGTTGGCGGACTGCTCTTCGTCGTTACTCGGTGGGGGGAAGGAGCACCGCGTCGATGACGTGGACTACGCCGTTGCCGGCCATGAGGTCGGTCGCGGTCACGGTGGCTACGCCGTTCAGCTTGACCATGCCATCGACGACGGTGACCGTGATGTCGGCGCCGTTGACGGTCTTCACCTTGAACTCGCCGCCACCGTCTGCGACAGCCGCTAGGACGTCGGCCGCGAGGACCTTGCCAGGGATGACGTGGTAGGTGAGGATCGCGCCGAGGTCAGGGCGAGCGAGGAGCTGCTCCGCAGTGATGCCGAGGGCCTTGAGCGCTGCGGCGAAGGCTTCGTTGCTGGGCGCGAACACGGTGAATGGGCCTTCTCCCGACAACGTATCGACCAGGCCGGCGGTTTGGACCGCGGTCACCAAGGTAGAGAAGTCGGGGTTGCCTGCTGCGAGTTCCACTACGGTGGCGGGCGTGGCCGTCTGGGCGTTGGCGACGACGGGGAGGGCGGCTAGGGTCAACATGGCTAGGAGCTTCTTCATGGTGAAACCTTTCTTTGCCAGAGCACGTTGTAGCCTTGAACAAAGGTTCTACAAGCTCTTGACAAACATAATACACAGCTTGGTCAAGTTGTCTAGCCCCCTCGTTACATTCCGCGTCTCCGCCGTGCTGTAAGCTGGCCGCAAGCACCGTACAAGGTTTGTTCAATGTCAAGGAGGCGAGATGCCTGGCAAGTACACCGTCGCAGAGGTCGAAGCGCGAACGGGGATACCCGCTAGTTCTTTGAGGCAATGGGAGCGGCGTTACGGTTTCCCCCAGCCGCAGCGCGCGAGTTCCGGTTACCGCCTCTACGATGACGATGACCTGCAGCGCATAGCTGCCATGCGCACCCTGATCGCCGAGGGCGTGCCAGCGTCGCGCGCTGCTGCCAGGGTCCGCGAGCAAGGCCGCCTTGGCGGGGGCCTGCGGCCCAGCGCGAACCTCGCAGCCGAACTGGTCGAGGCCTTGGCGGGACTCGACGAGACGCGGGCTGAGCTGGTTCTGAGCGAAGCGTTCGCGCTGCACACCCTCGAAGACGTGCTGCTCGAGGTCATCACGCCAACCATGGTGGAGATAGGAGAGCGCTGGCACGCTGGCGAGCTACTGGTCTCGACCGAGCATTTCGCCACCAACTTCGTACAAGGGCGATTGCGGGCATTGCTCGGCCTCATGTCAGGGAAGGGGCGGCAGAGGCGGGTGCTAGTCGGTTGTGCCCCCGGCGAGCGGCACGAACTCGGTGCGTTGATGGTGGCGCTGCTACTGCGCCGCGCTGGTCTTGACGCTGTCTACCTAGGCGCAGACACGCCGCTGCTAGATCTCGCCGCGCTGGTGCGCACGCTGCGGCCTGAAGCGGTGTTCTTGTCCGCAGCGCGCTCCGCAGCGGCCGCCGAACTGGCTGAACACCGCGAGCTGCTGAGCGGGTTCGAGCCAGTGCTGGTCGTGGGGGGCAGGGCCTTCGACGAGCAGCGCGCCGTGCTGCCGGGCGCGTTCCTCGGCAACGACCTACGCAAGGTCATCCCGGTCATCGTGGGTCGCCTCGACGACCGGGCCGCCGCGCGCCGTTGAGCCACCCGAACAACGGCAGGGCCAAGGTGCCGACGTGTACGAGTAGCGGACCCTTTGGGCAAGAGACGGTCCACCAGCTTAGGACCATGCGGTCGTGCGTTGGGCGCTAGCCTTACCGCCTAGCGCACCTCGCTCCCATCAGGCAGATCCCGCTCGGGGCTGATCAGGCCGAGGGTGCCGTCCGGGCCCTCGCCCGAGAGGA
>CALCHY010000331.1 GCA_937907415.1 uncultured Trueperaceae bacterium | reverse complement strand
GTACGAGCCTTACTGCGTCGGGTTCGACGACGACGCGGCCGGCGTTCTGGCTGGCGGCGCGCCGGGCAAGCATCTGGGTGAGGCTGCGGTAGGTGGCGACCGTGATGGCGTGTGGGCGGAGGCGCACGCCGGCGTTGCGTTCGATCTGTCTGGCGAGCGCGTTATCGAGCGGGTCGAGCATCCCGATCGTGAGCAGGCCGGCTTCCATGCTGAGCGGCACCACGTAGTGCTGCGCTGCGATGCGGGCGTTGATGGCGTTGAGCGCTTCGTGCGTGGGGCGGGTTAGGCGGTCCCAGGTGGCGACGCCATCTTCCCTGAGCGCGCGCTGCACGTCGGTGTCGCTGATGTACTCGAGTTGGGCGAGCGCTTCGCGGGGGTGAACGTCGTGTGTTTCGGCGTGCGCGGTGGCTTGGTCGGCTTGCTCGGGGGTGATGAGGTCCTTTTCGAGTAGCCAGCCGAGTAGGTTCTTTGTGGGGGTGACAAGCATGCGCGCGCTCCTGGGGATAAGGGGGTCTGTCTTCTCTACTTACTATATCGCTTCTATATGTTCTGTCGGGTCACTCTGTTGGCCTTCATCACGAAATGCCCGTCGTTGACGGCTTGCGATACACTGAGGGCATGCCTACCTTTTCTTATGTTGTGCGTGACCGCTCGGGCGTCTTGAGGCGCGGCGAGGAGGAGACCGAGACGGAGGACGCGCTGATTCAGGCGCTCCAACGCAAGGGTTTCTTCATCGTGAAGGTCGCACAGAAGCGTTCCTGGACGAGCGCGAACACCGAGATCGAACTACCCGAATGGCTGGGCGGCGGCGCCGTCTCCAAGAAGGAACTGACCATCTTCACCCGCCAGATGGGCACGCTCATGCGTACCGGCGTGAACCTCGTCTCCGCCATGGAGGCGCTCGAGGGGCAGGCGAAGAGTGCGGCCATGCGGCGCACCATCCGGCATGTGCGTGAGCGCGTGCAGACGGGTATGCCGGTGGGGGACGCGTTCGCTGAGAAGGAGCGTCAGTTCGGGGAGCTGTACATCAACCTGGTGCGCGCCGGCGACCAGACCGGCACTTTGGCTGAGACGATGATCTCCTTAGCGGAGCACCTGGAGCGCAGCGGGAAGATTGCGGGCCGCATCAAGAGCGCTCTCGCCTACCCGGTCACGGTGCTGGTCATCGGCTTGGGTATCGGTTGGTACTTGTTGACGCAGATCGTGCCGCAGTTCGCGCAGATGCTTATTGATATGGACGCGGAGCTCCCGAAGATCACGGAGGTCACACTGGCCATCTCTACGGTTCTGCAGGAGCGCCCCATCGAGCTTGGGCTCGGCATCATCGCGCTGGTTGTGGCTATCACGTTGTCTTACAAGAACGAGCGCGGAAAGTACGTCTACCACTGGCTATTCGAGCGCACGCCGATCGTGAAGTTGTTGTTCAAGGGCTCGTCGTTGGCGTCGTTCGCTTCGGCGTTCGCTGTTGCGTTGCGGTCGGGCCTGCCGGTGCTTGAGGCGCTGGAGGTCGCTGAGCGGGTGGTGGGGAACCGCGTGATGCGTGTCGCCATCGAGGGCGTGCGCTCCGATGTGTCGCGGGGTGAGTCGGTGAGTAGGGCGATGCAGAACTACCCGGTGACGTTCCCGCACATCTTCGGCGCCATGCTGCGCGCCGGCGAGGACTCGGGAAACATGGAAGAGATGGTCGAGAACGCCCAGAACTACTACCAGAACGAGGTTGACCAGACGGTTGATGGTCTGACTTCGATGCTCGAACCAGTTATGATTGTTTTCCTTGGTGGACTAATAGCAACTATTATGCTTTCGTTGTTTTTGCCCATGTGGACTGCAATGGATACGCTAGGCGGAGGGTGAGTTACTGTAGCGCGGAAGTTAGAACTGAGAACAAGGAAGTTCAGTTGAGAACGAACTGAGAACGGGCGGCAGTTGACCTGAGAACACCGATCGAAGCTTTACGCCGCTCTACTGATGGGAGTTGCTTATTCTCTTAGCGTCGCTGGGTAATGCTTGGCGCCTGACGTTCCGCCCCCTCTCGGATCTTCGACAGCCGTTCTACTACTGGACTAGAAGCCCGGGTTTGAACTGCGCGGTCTCGTGCGTCCATTGGAGGTTCTCAATTGGGAGCTGGAACCGTCTCACCGTCTCGAATGAGAGTCGTCGTGTCTCAGAATCAATGGGTGACCAGAGGGAGCATCCGAGAGCGCTAAGGATTGCTGGTGCTAACGCCAGGAGCGACTAGTTCCAAGGGCGCCGACAAGCATTGGGACGGCCTTCAGTCGGACACGTAGTTCGAAGTTGTGCAAACGGCTCAGGCCCGGTGTGTCATAGAACTTGGTCCTTGCGGTGCTCCCGAGTCGCCT
>CALCHY010000330.1 GCA_937907415.1 uncultured Trueperaceae bacterium | reverse complement strand
ACGTGTTCCTCTTCAAGTCGTCGGGCTTGGCTCGGATCATGAACATGAAGACGCCGAAAATATGGCGATTGTGCTTGTGCGGATTAAAGCCACGAATGTTCTACGGTTAGCATTTCATGTCTGACGGCCTGCAGACTTATGGGATGGTCTGCAGGCCTTGTGGGATTAATGGGACAAACGGCAATCCATTATGAGAATCTACAAACCTGTTGATTCCAGCATATTTGTGCAGTCCAAATAGCCATCGGGCGTCCAGCGCTTTCGCTTGTGACCTTGACTCAATACTCTGCAATCCGAATTCTCAAAACTCCTGCAGGTTTGGAAACCCTCGATATGACGCCGCGGTTCTCTGTGGCTGGGTTCGACGCACGTAAGGAACGGAGAATCGTTTGCCTTGAGGTCGGCGACCACATCAAGCCCTTCCATGCGGAGCACCAATCACTTAATGGCCTGAACATCTTGGCCTTCAAATATTTGGAAGCGGACCTACGCGGAGCCGACCACTAGACCAATCCCTCGAAGCTGCCTACGAACGGCGCTATCTAGATACGTATTGTCGCCAATCCCCGCTGGGCTGATATAGCCGTCACCGTACAATTACGGGTACCTCAACACTGGTCATTTCAAGAGCGCCCGCCGGGCGCCAGGTAGTTGGAGCCCATGGAGAAGGCCGTACGACAACACTACGTACCTAGGTTCTACCTACGCGGATTCTCCACCGCTCTCAAAGAGAACGCCATATACGGTTATCGCATCAGCGAACAGAAGCTCTTTGGCCCAATTCTCGTTGACGGCGTGGCACACGAGAAGCACTTCTATGATCTGGACGACACCACATCGCTTGAAGGTGACCTAGCAAATCTTGAAAGCCGAATCGCTACCGTACACAGGAAGATTCTAGAGACTCGCGACCTAGCTAAGTTGTCAGCTACAGAGCGCTACACGTACGCTCAGTTCGTTGCAACTCAAAGCTGGCGCACGAGGCGCGCACGCGATGATATGAAGTTCTTACTCAACCTGATGGCCGACTCTGCTGACTTACCTCACCAAACAGCAGCGTCTCAAGAGCACATACGCAATATTGGTGAAGGCGTGCTTAGAACCTTCGATGAAGTCGTATCTATAGCCTTGGAGAAAGCCCTCTTGGAGGTCCAAGCTGCGACGAACCAATCTGGTGAGCCATTCCGAACCAAGGCCCTAGAAAGCGCTCGACAAGCTGTCGACAAGTACCGTGAGTTTTTCGCAAGGGGTCAACTCCATCCCGACGTGCAACAGAGCATGCGAGAGGCGGCAGTTGACCCTGCGAAAGTCAAGCAACTGCACATTAACGCTTTCTCTGTCACGGCGGAAAGAGCCACTAGATCTCTCCTCTCGATGTCTTGGTACTTGTTGCGCAACGAGTCCGACGAGTCACTTATAACTTCGGACAACCCTGTTATCTCAATAGACGGCGCAAGGCCCTCTACCGAACATAGCGAAATGGATGCACTTGCTACGGCGTTGGGTTACACCGATTGGCATGATTCCAGCGGAAACCTGAAGCCATCACTGCGAGTGCTCATGCCTTTGTCTCCCAAGTTGATGTTAGTCATCGCACCTAAGAACAATCTCCCGATTCAACCCGTCAATGGAAAACGCGTAGCGGATTACAACGCAATCGTAGCCACGCAGGCTAGGGATTTCCTTTTTTGCAATACCAACGACTTTACGTCGGCGATGTCAGGACTAGAACGGAAGAAGACTCTCACCGCCACTCTCGAGGAAATCATTCGCATAGTCCTGAGCAGCTCCAGAGAAGATCGCAAGCCCTAGGGATAATGTAGTGGGTCCATTTCCCTCGGCACGAAACTCAGTTGACCCATGATGGGCGCCGTCAGGTCACCTCTTCGACTCGCCGGGTACAGCTCCACCGCCAAGCGGTGATACTATCCCAGGACGCCGTAACCATCGGGAGTCGCCCCTTCCTCACTGTTCATAGCGGCTTGAGCCTCTCGGAGGCGCTTCTTATCCTGTAGTAGGGCCTCTCTCACAGTTTCATCTTGGAGCATTACGTCAAAAACCGGGCTATCAATGATCGGTGAAAGTTGCTTGATGTGCTCAAGCGTGGAAGCATTTTGGTAGAGACCTAGAGCTGCTGCCGCGAACTTGTGCGCGGCCACTGCATTCAGTTCTTCAAGGGCATCGGACAAGGCAGGTGACCATGCGCAAAGGGCCGCCCGCAGGACCCTGGGAGAAACGTCACTGCGCATTCCATCGCGAATCGCACTCAAGACCTGATCCGCGGCCCGATTAGAGATCTCGTCGAAGAATGGGCCCTTGGCATCTACCCATGCTTTGTTCGAGGCCATACGTTGGTTGTCCTTCAATAGGTCCAGTAGGTCAACTAGGGCATTGGCGGGCGCCGCTTTTAGAGCCTCCTCTATCAGTTTGCCAAGGAACTCCCTACGCTTGTCAGGCACCACACGCTCCAAGCTGTAGAAGGGAGTCAGGAGTATTCCAGTGCGAGCGAGGAAGTTGTATGCGACTTTCTCATTTAGCGAGTAGTAATAGGCCCGTGCGTATCGGATAACTCTCTCAATGTCCCTGCCCTCAATGACTGGTAGCTGATCTATCCATTCCTTTAGAGCGAGATATGCATCTTCGGGCTCTTTAGAGATTTGCTTGTTGAAACCGAGCGGAGAAAGGGTTCCTAACTCATTCCACAATTCCTTGCGCCTCCTTTGGGAGACTCCTGCAGCGTCTGCATCACCCATGAGGTACGCAGAAAGCACAGCAGACTTCCAGGCCCGATGTGGACCGAGTCGATTTATGTAGAAGGCACCGCTTGGGTTGAATTTCGGGAACAGAGACCATAGGATTCTCATTGCTTCTTCCCGCTCTTTCTTGCTCATTTCTGGAAGCGACTCATCGAGCCTGCTATTAAACTCGCCTGCAAGGTCGTCAATCGCCAAGTCAGCAGTAGAATCTGCGAGCCAAGAGCTTTGCTCAATAACAAAACTATGGACTTTGTTGAAGCACAGCCGTAGGGTTTCAAGGAGAATCAGGTCGTGAAGCGCAATTTCTCCTCCCAATTGGTTTGTTTCAAGAGCTCTGACCGTCGCGTTAGACAGTTGCTCCATCAACCGTGGGGTAAGAAAGCGGGCCGGAATGACGTCGAAGGCCTCGGTCACATGCGCCGAATATTCCTGCTCAAACTCCTTGTATGCTTTCCAGCTTTGGGCCAAACGCTCCGCGAAGTACATCTGCATTTGAATGGGGCTAATTTGAGGCAAGTAGTACGAATCCGTAAGAACCTTCGCCACGTAAGACCGAACTAGATCGGGGCTCTCTAGTGAATGCTCCGCTCCCTCGAACGCCACCGCCACGACATACTTGATGTACGGTAACTCTCCGATAGACCTCAAAAGTCTGAACATCGCGAGCATCTCATCTCGTTGCAGGCGGTCTACATCGTCTACGAACACCCAGATGCGCTTCTTACCGCGTGCGAGCCCTTCGGTTATTGTCTCTCGTAGATCCTCAATTGACGGGGGAAGCGAGAGCTTATCTGCCACCTTCCGCCCCCACTTGGAAGCCTGCCTCAGTTTGCCAAATACGTTTTGAGCCTCAGGGCTCGCAACTACTTCAGCGTTTCCCATGGCCAATGCAGCCCCACTCGCTACCGCGGGCGCCAAGGCCAATACATTGCTCAAGCGATAGAACGCGCTAGCCAAGTTATCGTTGCCGAGCCCGGTTCTGCTAATGGACGCAAGTTCTCTAAGAAAGTTCCGGATAATGTTTTCCCTGGACGAGAACCACCAAGGGTTGAAGTCAATGGCGACGACATCTGGTTCCGATTCGGCCAATTCGGCGCGCATGAACCGAAGGAAAGTAGACTTACCCGATCCCCAAGGTCCGACTACCCCCCAGACTTCAGGGGAATCTGGGCTCCGAGCCAGAAACTCCTGTACCAGCGCTTTCGCTCGGCTCTGCCTATGGAAGTAGTCCTCTACCATTGGTGCGTTCATCCGTTATCCACCCCTCTCAGTACGGCATCACCCGAGTACCCCAACTCAAGACTGGAGCTCCCCGCTTCAGCAGCCACGAGGCCAATTGAGCGATCGTGCTCATGCGACCCTGCACAACACAGTACGGCTGAGATACCATGCAGCCAATATGAAGTGCATAGTCACAATCGTACCGGGTGGAGTGGTTGAGGTGGATGCCCCGGACGGGTGCACGGTCCTCGACGTGGTCAGGCAAGCGTTCCCTGACGTAGGCCTTAGCTCCTTCAGCATCTTTCACGGTAAAGAAAAGTTGACCTTGGAACAGGCGGCAGCCACGACTCTTTCCGCCCAAAGAGTCGTGTTGGCTGAAGCGATTATCGGCCACGCCCCTACCCCGACGATGCGACGAGCGATTCAATATCTCCAAAGTCAAGGATACGCGCAGTCCAGCGGCAAAGGGGACCATATTAAGTTCAAATCTCCTGGTAGACGTTCCATTACCTTGAATCCTGCCAAGCGAGATGCAAAACACCTTGACTTAGCGTCAGCCAGGCAGTTCGCACGTTCGATTGGCGTCTCCCTTGCGGACCTTGATGGTGAGATTGAGAGCAAGCTGGCTCCCAAGAAGGAACTAAAAGCCATCCCCCACAAGGCGACTCTGTAGTTCCGAGAAGGTGAGGACTTCCATGGGCACATCTTGAATGTGAACCCCAATCAAGGCCTCACTTACTACTATCAAAGCCTTGGTCCGCCACCGGTCACGTTCAGCCTCAAATCCAAATGACTTAAGTACCTGGACCTGGTGGCGCTGAAGCCACGCCACTCGCTCGGCGTGTTTTCGCACTGTCGACCCGGGAGAGTTGTCAAACTCTGCAATCTCATTTGCGAGTTCAGCTGGAGTCTTCGCAAGCCCGAAGTCCTTGGTTTCGACCGCGATAATCGTTCGCCTTGCCCTATCCACTACTAGGACGTCGATATCCCCAAGAGGCTCTGCTGGGGACCTTTCGATACGCTTGCCCCCAAATCTCTCAGCGCGCCGGCGCACTTCGTACCTCGAGAACCCCTCAAACTCTGCAGCTACTCGGTCGTTAAACTCTTCGCCAATCTCCTGTCTGATTCGACCCATGAAGGATTGCATCTTTGACGACTTGGCTCGAAACTGCCCTGAGACGATCAGGTCCATGACGTATGGGGCGCAACGAAGCAAGTGACGTGATCCCCAGGTTAGGGCAGGGTCGGGATCACCAGCCAGCAACAGCGGCCTTCGAACGTACGAGAGGTCACGGTTAAAGCGCCAAGGAGCGGCCTCCAGCGGGAACGCGCTTGGAAAGTAGGGGTCACGTGGACGAAGCGCGAAAGCCTCTACGGCTGCTCGAACCTTGGCTTCATCCCATTCGAGGCTAGTAGCGACGTCTGAAACCAGCGGAGAAAGCGGCAGCCTCTTAGGTATATGTTCCCTTTCCGATGCAATGTTCAGGAGCTCGCCAAAGAAAGCGGCCATCTCCGTCATGGTCAGGCCGAACTCTTCACCACAAGCCTCGTTTAGGTCAGGTAGCCAGCCTGGTTCAGCAACTTCTCGAGATTCACGCCACGCCCAATTGAACTGATCGCCGGCGCCATCGATAATCTCCTGGCTTTGGACGAGCTTGAATGACTCAACACCTCTCATATATCGACCGGACCTCGTCAAGCCGATTCGTCCGGAAGCCAGGAAGGACACGCCAATGTCGGCCCTCGCGAAATGGATGGCGTCACTGAGCATTCCCTTGTTGATGACCTGGTTCGCCAGGGCGACGAGGTAGTCGAGTTCGGACAAGCTTAAGGCACGGTCACCGCTAGGAGGTTTGGCGGCTACATACTCGATAAGGAACCTCAAAGCTTGGTCAGAGTGAACTAGGAGTTCCAGGTCCTCTCGTAGTTCCTTGGCATCAAGGCCCTCATCCCCGAGCCGCGCCAACATCGGAGTGATGATCAACCGCTTTCGACGGTACTCCTGAACAACCGCTTCGTGCCATGCGATCAACTGCTCGAGTAATCCGTATGCCCGTAACCGCGACACCCGCGTCTCGATCGCGTGAAAGCAGAATCGAACGGCTAAGTTCAGGACCTGCGTCCTGCGATCCGCTGGCACCTCTCCCGGCGGCAGTGCGGCCTCCGCTCGCACCTTCGGTCCGAGGAGGTCCAGGACATCCTCCACATCAGCATCCTGCAAGGTTCTGAGTAGCGGCAAGGGGCCCGACAAGAGCGGGATACGCACGCTCTCGTCCGTGAAAACGAACCACTTCTTGGGGCCCAAAGGCGCATGCCGCTCAACGACATCGGGCACCCGAATGGGAGCAGCGGCACGTAGTTCTACGGGCAGGATCGCTCCAATCCCAAGCAATATGGCTTCAAGGATCCGCCGTTCGCCGGCATTAGTCGAACCGGATAGCGCTTGCACCGCCCCGGAGCGTAGAAGTACGTTGATGTCTTCGGTAGCTCCAGTTGTAGCTTCCACCCACTCCTCGGGCGAGCCCGCATCATCGCCGCCGTCGAACGGGTCTTCATCGATGCAGATGCGAATCATCAAACTCTGGCGCGTCTTGCTCAGGAGGCCGAGGGTGGGCTGGAGGGAAGGCAATGCTTCAGCTAACCAGTATGCGACGCCCTCACAGAACTGTTGTGCAACTTCCAAACGGCCGCCGACGACGTTCGCCCCTTCCATATCGCCAACGATCCAGATTTGGAGCGGGTCACTCTCAACGAGCAGCATCGGCGCTTCACCTGTGCTGTCGATTGGTGCGTATACCGGGAGTCTGGATTCCTGCCAAGCGCGCCTGACCTTCACCACGCCGGCACCATCCCAGCGCCTGACGCTATGTACATCGTGCCGTTTGGCATCTTGGACAATGAGGCTTGCACCCAGCTCCGGGGTCAGGAGCACAGCAGGCGCCCGCTCGTCGTCGGAGAAGTAGAGGCTGTTCTTGCGGTTCCGGTACTCAGCGAACAAGTCGAGCTCTGAAAACGTCATCAGACGCTCTCTACCGAATTTAGATACGGTGCGCGCGTACTTCCATAGCCCTAGAGGGTCGCTGCCTAGCTCCCGCCCGATAACCGAAAGTTGGCGGGGATTGAGGGCGAGAAACTCTGAGTTGGGATCTAGGCCGTCCCCTTGGATAGCGACGTAATACGGTCTGCCAATACCTTGAGCAACAACTAGGTGCAGGACATCTGCGTCAGAGTGGTACCCTCGGATTGCAGCACCAACCTTGTCGATCCTGTTCCGCAAATGGTCGCCTGCCGGTGCCCAGTCGGCGTATGGCGAAGCCTCGCTGTAATTGGAGAAATCGTCGCTGACAATCAGGATGTGCGCGAACTTGTCTCGATCAAAGCGGTAGATGCGCTCAAGACCGGCTGCCAGCCTTTCCTGATCGATGGGAGGCATCTGGATCCACCCCATATAGTTGACTTCGTTATCAATAGTCATCGCCAAGAGGCGGCAGAACTCATCCGCGACTCGTCGGAGCACATCAAGGTCCTTGGACCAACGCACCACAGCGTGGATGAGGGCGAGAGGCAATGCGGCTGGTACAGCAACGACATAAGCGTTGCCAACCCGCACAATCGGCCTCAGGTGAATCCTCCAGAGATCGTCTGGGTTATCAAGACGGTACGAGACAGAGCCCGCCTTGACGCTGATTGCACCAAGGGACCGAAGACCAGTTGCACCAACGATTCCAACGATTTCGTCCCGAGTAAAGGTGCACGCCCTCTTCAGGTCTGAAAACGCTGGAGCGTCCGGAATGAAGGGGTAGTCCGGCGAGAACGTAAGCTGACGTTCGTTGCGGGCGATTCCGGCTTTCCCCACTATCGCTTCGCTAAGTTGCAGCACAGCAAGGCTCAGTGATCGAACCGCTTGAACTGCCTCTGGAGGCACATGAGGTAACGCCTCCTGCAATGCACGAAGAAGTAGTTCAGTGGTCTCAGCCGAGTCCTCCTGTCGGCCACGCACGATTCGGAACACGTCGCGCACAAAGCCCACACTGGCTGAGAAGGTATCCTCCGGAGGATCCTCGAGTCGTGTTAGTTGCTGAGAACCAATCGGGGGTTGTCGCAGTAGTCGCCGCCACCGCCCTTTCGCGGCTTGTGGGCGGCCATCGGCTACTTCGACTCCGGCGAGGATTGCCGCCAAATACTCGAGTCGCAATGCGAACTTCGCGTTCTGCGGTAAGAGCTGCAGCCCTCCGACCCCGCCAATTAGGTCCACAAGGTCGTACGACTTAAGCGCTTCCGGCAGGAGGCCCAAAGCCTCGGCCAAGGATGGTTCCGTGTTTGGCATCTCTACAGTAGGTCGTCGCATTCTTGGCCCGCTAGGCCCGTACCACTGAGGCACCCGGAGCCACTTGAATCGTGAAAGCCTCGTTTACCTCTACCTCGTCAATCTCCCCGGTCGCATTTCTGAGGAAAACTATTCTCCCCGCGATAAGGGCCTTGCGCACCTTGCCGGCCTTCTACGGCCGGTCACGAGCTACCTTTGCCCTGAAAACGGTCCTGACGCTCGAAGCGCGCTACCTCGTCCTCTAGATCAATCGCGGTCAACCGCCACCCCGCCCGCAGCCATACTCGCCCCAACAACGACACCTGAGAGTTCGCCCAACAAGGCCGGTGCTTACGCGCGGACGGCGGCAACTTCCCACCCAAGGCGTCCTCCATCTGCGCGAAGGACAGTACCAGCTCCTCGCCAAGCGCGTTCAGGAAGTACCGGAACAGAGGCGCGTACCTGCCGGTGACCGCCGCCTGCGGCGGCCCGGCCTCTCCGGCAGCGTCCTGGGGCTGACTACCTGACTCTGGCGCGCCGCCCACTTCAGCCTTGGAACCGAAGAACTCACTGAGCAGCGCGTAGAACTCGCCCAGCCGCTCGCGCGGCACTGACACCGTGACTGTCTCCATGTCCTACCCTTCAAGACACTTGGCTCAATTCAGCATTTGGTCACGTTAGTATCGCATTCTTTCTCGCGGTGTTGACGAAGCGCCTACGCTCGGCCCAAATGCAAAGCTGCATGCCAACTCGGTACTCTCAACGGTGTAGCTGAGGCTGTTCGCAAACGACGACCATTACGAGACCCGGCGCTACGCTGGGTCATGCGCAAAGACGAATTCATAGCAGGTGAAGAGTGGGCCTACCGGCGAGAACAGCAACTCGGCCTTCCAGCCGCGCGCGTTCAACTAGTAGCAATGCCCAAACGGAAGGGTGCCGTAAAGGTCAAAGTGCGCCACATGGACGGCGAACTCGAGGTCATGGAGGAGTTCGTGACCCCCACCCACCTGCGTTGCTGCTGGAAGGACTGGAAGCTCGTGGAGCGCGACGAGAAGAAGGAAATCGCCTTCCTCGATTACATGGCTGACGAGCCACCCATTGACCCCGTTGTCACTCAGGCAGCAAGCGAGGTCCTCCTATCAACCGGGGAAGATCTTCTGATCCTCGAAAGACGGAGCAACTACACGAAGCTGTGGGACATCCAGGTCCCGGGCCTCGAACGAGTCGCGCAACGTTGCGCACTAACCGAACAGGCCTGGACCAAGTGGCCTAACGTAAAGGACCGCGACGGGCACTACCTGATACCCACGCAGGTTCTGATCGACATCGCCATCGCCTTCGCCCAGGCCGAACCGGAGACGGTTCACCTACACCTGGATCACGAGGCCAATCGACTCCTAGAGGGCGAGGACCAGTGGGGCCGGGACCGCCGCTCGAGCATGATCCAGGCGATGCCGGCACATACCTTGGCGCGCCACTGGGCCGGAGGGATGCGAGAGCACAAGTATCTTGTGGAACGCGTCCGCGAGCTCGAACTGCTGGTCGAGTACACCATCACCGCCCTCGAAGCCAGCGGGGAGACCCGCAAGGCGAACTACGCCAGGCGTCGCCTCGAAGCGGGCTACAACCGCTCGCTAGCCCTCCAACTTGCCCTGAAGTAGTTAATGCGCCCCTGAAGCGTCAACGTAAGCGAGGCCGGTCTTCCCTGGGACTCCCGGGAGGGCGAACGGAACGCGCCGACGGGTGCTTCGTTGTAGTCATCGTATTTGCTATACAGAGGCTATATCGGACTGGAGTTCATACCGGCTGCGGCCCCTCCCTCGTGTCCTTCGCGCGCTATGCGTAGCCGACCCTCTTAGGCAGGCGCCTCCAGACGCCGTCGATTCCGGCCGGGCAAGTTACCTGCCGCCCTCAGTCTGATCTGAATCGGCTGTGTAACCGGCCGTGTCGGGTTCCGTACCGTCGAGGTCATCGAACTGCATGCGCCGCGCCCCGGCCCGCTCGCCGCG
Source organism: uncultured Trueperaceae bacterium (assembly GCA_937907415.1). Next base: position 1,361 of record CALCHY010000330.1, on the reverse strand, counting down.
CAGAATGGCGCCGGCCTCGCGCACGCTCCCCAGCAGGTCCTCGAACAAGCCTGCCTCCATACCCTTCTCCCCCGGCCCAGCCGGAGCGGACCCGCCAGGCATCGCTCCGCTCGCGCTCTCCTCCTCGGTGGATCCCTCGACCGGCTCGCAGGTCCCGGGAGTGAACTCCGCCTCGGCCTGCGGGTTGTCAGCCTTCCGCTTGGTCACTTCGTCGCTTCCCTCTCCACTCCAGACTAAGGCGTCGGCGCTTCCAACTGGTCGCGCTCCGCTGCCGCGACGCCGGCAAACCGTGCCTCTCAGCCCGGCCAAGAGCCCGCCGGCACACCCGAGCCCGAGACCTACACCGATGAACGCATCCAGGAGTTCCTGAGCGAAGACGCCATGCCGCCAGCCCTACGCGCCCGCGCGGCCGCGCGCTTGAAGCAGAAACCCTACCGCGACTGAACGGCAGATCAGCAATTCAAGGACCACCAAACTAACAGCGAAATGGATCCTAACAGCCCGAGCGTTACAGTCCATTCCGCTGTTACGATCGCTGCCGTTTGCGCGCAACGCGCGGAATGGGCTAAGTTGGCTGTGAAGTCCCGGGGCTACTCCGCTCCCGGCCTAGAGCCGGTGATGAACCTCGGGTATGAACCTCGCAAGAGGAGTGGCCCGCCATGACTTCGGTCCGCGGGCCACGACCATTCCAGTCGACCCAAGCCCGAGCATCCACCAGCCCCTCCAGCGCCGCACCCGGAAAACCAGGTCACGGTGAAACGCAACCAGTTCGGGCGCCACCGGACCCACCCCCTGTCTTCGAGACCGGTCTAGAGTGACGGGGATGCCGCACCAGAAGCAAAGCAAACCAGGAGCCAGCGCCTGGCGAGAAGTGCGCGCCAAGGCCGTCAAGGAGGGCCGCCTCAACGAGGAGGCTCTCGAGGCGCACAAGCGCCGCATGCTCGCTGAAGAACACGCCCACGCCGAACGCCAGCAGGACGACGAAGACAGCGGCGCCTAGGCGCTCCGCTCCACCAGCGCCAGGAGCCTCGTCAGGTCCGCGACGCTGAAGCCCTTGAGCCTGCCGGCCACGAGCCTGGCGGCCTCCCCCTCGCGCAGAGACAGCACCTCCGCCACCTGTTCGGGTTCCCAGCCGCGCGACTCCAGCGCGTCCAGGATCCGGCTTGCCAGGCGCGCCTTCGCAAGCCGCTCCTCGGGATTAGCGAGCCCCAGGTCGGCAAACGCGTTGCCGCTGCTTGGGGTGATCATTTGCTCGTTCTCGCTCTTGCCCATGACACCTCCCGCGCCCCCACGAGCGGACGCGGCTCCTCAGTAACGCTCGTCGTCGCGCAACTTCCTGATGAACTCGCCGGCGCTTTCGC
>CALCHY010000329.1 GCA_937907415.1 uncultured Trueperaceae bacterium | reverse complement strand
ATCTCCTCGACCATCAACCTGTAGAGCCTCTCCTCCACGGCCTCCTCGACGAAGGCGGAGAGGGCGCCCTTCTTCAACCCGCGCTGCGCCAAGAACGTCCTCAGGCTACGGTCGGTCTCGGCACTGACTTTAATCGTCCAGCGTTCCATGCCCCAGTATAGGAGCGTGAGCGCCTATACGCATGTGCGCTCACCGCTTATCCCAAGACCACTCCAACGAGGGCATATTCGAATGTCCGTTAAGGGAACGCTCAACGGACACTCCGGCTCCCCAGACTCGGAGCCGGGAAACGCGGGGCGCGCCGCGTCTCATATAGGTAGTCCGATAACATTCTCAGTGAAGGGGTGTCATGCGATACAGTTCGCACATGGCGCCCACCCTCATCGGCTACGCCCGCTGCTCCACCGACAAGCAGGACCTCGCCGCCCAGAAGCATGCGCTATTAAATCTTGGCGTGGCGGCCGAGCGCATCTACACCGACCACGGCTTCACCGGCACCAACCGCGCCCGGCCCGGCCTCGACCAGGCGCTGGCAGCAGTGCGGCACGGTGACACGCTGGTGGTGCCCAAGCTCGACCGCCTCGCCCGCTCGGTGCCCGACGCGCGCGCCATCGGCGACGGCCTCGCGCAGCGTGGCGTGAAGCTCCAGATCGGCGCCAGCGTCCACGACCCCAACGACCCCATGGGGAAGCTCTTCTTCAACATCCTCGCCACCTTCGCCGAGTTCGAAGCCGACTTGATTAGGATGCGCACCCGCGAAGGCATGGCCGTAGCGCGCGCCAAGGGCAAGCTGAAGGGACGGAAGCCCAAGCTGTCCACCCGCCAGCAGCAGGAGCTCAGGCGCATGTACGACACTGGCGAGTACTCGGTCAGCGACCTCGCGGAACTGTTCTCAATTTCGCGGCCTACTGTTTACCGGACGCTTGACAGACTGGCCGCTGGAACGGAGAGTGCGGCCGGCTAGTCCAATGGGGTTCGGAAAGGGTTGTCCTATGGACAGCCCGCCATGCATAGAGGCACATTCGCAGGCTCTTGAGGACTACATGCGCGCCTAGCGCTACCCCTCTCAACGCCGCTAATGTCGCGGAACACCTCGGCTACGTAGCCGGAGCCCCTCGGCCGTTGATCCTCAATCGTCAACAAACACGAGTCGTGTATCAACGTCCTGGATTTGTTGCAAGGTTTGAGTTTGAAGGCTTGTCCGCCAGTCAGCTTCCAGCTCTTCCGATGGCAGGATTCGGACGGCGGCTGGTAAGTGGCATATTGTCTCGAGCTGCAGCACACCATCACCTGACCCGCCACTAGACGACAGTTCTCCAACTGCCGGGATGCTCGCAACCAAGAACGCACCTCCAAGCTTCCGGCAGAGCGTAGGCGCTACAGCGACCCTCTTTCCAGCCTCAACGCCTGGAAAGTCAAGCGGCGTGACTCTGATTCTTAGTCGATTGCCCTGGGCAAGATCCGCCAGGTAGCCGATCTCGCGTTCGCAGGCGAGCAAGTCTTTGATGGGAAAGGCAAAGTCCCTCGGACATTCGATATGTGGCGCCATCGCAGTGAAGCCTTCCAACGTCTGGGCAATACGACGTAGGTCAGGTGCATCGGAAAGCTCAGGAACTTGAACGCTTGTAGGCATGCTTGGCCATGGGGAGCGGAGGTGCTTGAACTGCACTGCGAGCGTCCTCGCATCCGCCAAGATTCTGTATGTTGCCGCCAGTTCCCTTAGCTGTGCAACGTTGCCGCTTAACTCGAGCGCAGCGAAAGCCTTGACTTGCAACTGGAGGGCGTCGTCGTGCTCCGAAACCGTGCACTGAACAAAGTCGTTTCTCCAGACGATGCGCCGCGGCACATCGTCCACGACCTCCGCTAAGCCATGAGTGCTATACATCCGGGCCGGCCAGATGACCCGCGCCCCGCTTTCGCCATCTGCGAGTTCCAATATCCAATCGGGGTCGCCCATCCCAACGAGCTCCATGAAGCCGCCCTCGTCCCGCCGAACGGAAAGTGGCATGTCATATCTGATGTCCATCAGATGGATTGACTTGGTCGGCATGCGAGCTTTGTTACCTAGGGCCGCGGAAACCAAGAGCTCAAGTGGCTCCTGTTCTGTTCCAGCTTCGATGCTCGCCTCAAGGGAGAACCGGAACTCGCCATAGCCAACCGATTCCCAAAGACCCGATTTCCACCCGGCGTATTTCCTTGGGTCGCGGACGATCTTACGGATACGGCTTGCCAAGGTAGGGCCGAACGGTGCTTCTAATTCATCCTCAAGGGTTGGCGTGACACTGATGGTCTGACGCTCCCACCCGGTCTTGCCCTCGAACTGGCTTGCCCTTACTCGCCCTAGGGTCTGTGACAACAGTGCTTCGCCATAATGCGTTAGGTGGGCACGCACGACTTCAGTTCCCTCCGCGTTGAACTGCAAGAACAGAAAGAAGAAGGGGGCCGGGTCATCCGCAGCCAACTTCAGGTTGCGCAAGCTGATCGACTCCCCGACTTTGGCCCTCCGGGTCGACTTGACCTGGAAATAGGCCGCCACTTTGGAGCTGCTGGCATCTATGGGGCCAGTTGTAGGCGGTAGCGGCAACTCCACATAGAAGTCCCAACCGAACATGTCGCGATCCGGGGGTGAGGAGCTTCCCCCAGAGGCGTTGATCCAAGCGGACAGGAACTTCTCACCTGTAGCGCCAACATCCTGATCAATCATCCGCCAACTCCCCTTCTTGTCCTGACCCTTCCGTGAAGGAGAGCACCTCCTCCACCACGCGGTCCTCGTGCGAGAGGAACAGGTAGTGGTGGGCACCCGCGACCTCAACTGCCCGCGCCGCGCCCGGGCCTGCGGTAAACGCCTCGATGCAGCATCGCTGCCAGGGGTGCATCACCTCGCGCATGAAGCGCCCCACCGCTTGGCGCAGCTCCGCGTCGCTCCGGTCATAGGGCGCCCAGTGGTCGTCACCGAAGGGGGCGTAGAACGCCAGGCGCGGCACGCTCACCTGGTCGTAGGGCGGCGCGAAGCGCTCGGAGGCCTCCAGGATGCGCTGCGCCACGAACGGCGGCGCGCCGCGAAGCCCGCCTTCCCCGTCAGGGTGAAGCCGCGCCCGCAGGTTCGCCTCCAGGGCGGCGTTCCAGAACCCGAAGAACTCCCTGGCGCGCTCACGGTACCCATCAAAATCACGTGCCTGGCTATGCACGCGCGAGGGCACCGGCCGCGCCAAGAGAGGGTCGCGCCGCATGCGCTCGCGCGTGCCACGGCGATCGTAGGCCGCATCGAGGTAGACCAGCCCCGCTAGGCGCGCCTCGCGCGCGGCCGCCAGCGCCGTCATCTCGTTGCCGGCGATCGAGTGCCCCACCAGGGTCACGCCCTCAAGGTCGAGCGCTTGCAGGAAGGCCGAGATATCGCGCGCCAGCGTTTGCGGATCGTAGCCCCCGGGCGGGGTGTCGGAGCCACCGTGCCCACGCCGGCAGAGCCCCAGCACGCGATGCTGGACCGTTAGGCGAGGGGCGATCGCGCTGAAGATGTGAGGCGTGTCCCCGAGGCCAGGCAGCAGCACTAGGGGCGAGCCGCCCCCACCCCAGTCGAGATAAGTGAGGGCGACGTCTCCCACCTGCACTTTGCCGCCCCTCGAAGAAGCGTCCGCCTGCGGACGGTCGAGCGCTGCCATGCCCCAGGCTACCGCTCTTTGCGCAGGCGTGGGTTCGTGGACCGGTTAGTCCTTCCCCTCCCACTGAAGCTTCCTGAAATCGCCGTCCTCGAGTACCACGAGTAGATCCAGGTCACTGCCAGCGTGGTGATGGCCACGCGCAACTGAGCCCTGAACTAGCACACCCATGAATTCGGAATCGGCCGCAAGCTCCCCGACCAGGCGAACCAATAGGCCTTCATGCCCTACGGCCGGCATTACCGCATAACTTCCGAGGGAGCTTCGAATCCATGTCTTGACCTGTTGATAGGTTCAACTGACCCAGGAAATAGCCACAAGAGGGCTCATTAGCTAGGCCGGGTGTATCGAAAACGACCGTTTACGGTACACGTCGCCCGTCGGGACTCCGCGCCGAGCCCTCGCCCGAGCGCCCCGTCGGCCATCCCGTCAAGCGTTCGAGAAGGCGCCGCTGCGTCCGCTCTTGAGAGCGCGATCAGGAGGCGCAAGCTCAAGTCAGGGACGCGAGGTGCTCCGTGAGGCGCTGGGCTTCGACGGCGCGCAAAGCCGTCGCCGCCTCAATGGTCTCCCGCCAGCGCTGACGCTGCGCGAGGACGGCGCGCGCCCGCTGCAGGATGGCGGCCACGTCGGCGTCCGAAGGGTGCTCGGGGAACACGTGGACGTCGGGGTAGCCGAGCATCTCCTGCACGCTGGCGGTCTTGTGCGAGTCGGCGCCCAGCAGCACGCACGGCACGCCCCCCAGGCCCGCCAGGATGGCGGGATGGTAGCGGCCCGTGACCACCAGCTCGGCGTGCGCGAGGATCTCGGCCGCCACCATCAGGTTGGTGCTGGCCGGCACCAGCGGCAGGCCCAGCTCGTGAGCCAGCTCCTCCAGGAAGGCGTCGCCCGTCGAGCTCACCGTCACCACCACCGGGTAGCCCAGGGCGGGCAGCGCCGCCAGCAGGCGCCGGTAGGAGGCGAGCGCGCGTCGCGGGTCCTTGGCGGCCTCGGAGCTGCCCCCCACGCACACGTACGGCTGCTGGAAGTCCCACGCCCCGAGCCGCTCGGGGCGCTGGTGGAAGGGCACGAGGTACTCGGGGCGCGCCAGCGCTTCCTTCCCGCGCCCCACCCGCCCGCGCCAGGCGAACAGCGCGTCCGGTACGTAGACGGCGTTCGTCTCGGGCGCGAGCTCCTTGAGGAACGCCTGCGACCAGGGGTCGCGCGTGGTCACCAGGCGCGCCTGCGGCAGGAGCCTGCGGGTGGCCGCCGCGGTCGCGGCGTTGCGCGGGCCGTGCGCCGGGTCGGCGACCAGGGCGTTGAGGTAGGCGAACGGCACGCCCGCCTCGGCCGCGAGCTGCATCACCGCCAGGTGGAAGCGCTGCTCCAGGCGCGAGGGGGTGGTG